>JANWVF010000002.1 GCA_025056965.1 Thermoflexales bacterium
CCCAACCGAATCGAAGTCGTGCACAACGGCATTAATCTGCCGGCCTTTGACACAGCATTGATCGCCCAGGCGCGGGCAGACGTGCGCACTGAGCTAGGGCTGACGCCGGACGATCGGATTGTGCTGACTTTGGCTCGGTTGGCGCCGAACAAAGGTCACCGCTACTTGGTCGAGGCGATGCCGGAGGTAATCCGCTCCTTTCCGCACACCCACTTCATATTTGCCGGTGTGCCGGACGAGCAGCCAGCGCTCGAGCGTTTGGCCGAGACGCTCAACGTGCGCAGTCACGTGCATATCCTGGGCTTTCGCTCTGATACACTGCGCTTGCTGGCCGCCAGCGATGCATTCGTGCTGCCGTCGCTGGGCGAAGGCCTGCCGCTCTCGGTGATCGAAGCGCTGGCCGCCGGCTTGCCGGTGATCGCCACTTGGGTGGGGGGAATCCCGGAGATCGTCTGTCACGGTGAAAATGGCCTGCTTGTGCCGCCGGCGGATGCCGCTGCGCTGCGCAGTGCGCTGCTCAACGTGTTAAGCCTGGACGAAGCTACCCGCGCGCGCTGGCGGGTGGCCGCACACCAAACGGCCGGTCATTTCACAGCCGAAGCGATGGCCGCGCGCATGCTGGACGTATACCGATCGGTGCTCAAGAGCCCATCAAACCGTTGAGAGAGCCTATAGAATCGCGTTGAATGACATCATCAATTCGCTTCGCCATCATCGGCTGCGGACGCATTGCGCCGCGCCATGCGCAATCGCTGCGTGACCTGCGCGATCAGGCTGAACTCGTCGCAGTGGCCGACATCGTTGAATCGCGTGCGGTCCATTTAGCCAAGGATTTTGGCGCTGAACCGACAACGGACTACCGGCGGGTGCTCGAGCGAAAGGACGTTGACGCCGTGTGTATTTGCACCCCGAGCGGCCTCCATGCTCGCATGGGAATCGAGGCAGCCCATCATGGTAAGCATGTGATCGTCGAAAAGCCGATGGCGCTCTCGCTGAGCGATGCCGATGCGTTGACCGATGCCTGCCGGAGAGCCGGGGTGACGCTGACCGTTGTGCTGCAAAACCGCTACAACCCGCCTATGCAAGATCTCAAGCGCCTAGTGGAATCCGGGCGGCTGGGCCGGCTCTTGCTGGGCAATGCCACAGTGCGCTGGTATCGCCCGCAAAGCTACTACGATGATGGATGGCACGGCACGCGCGCGATGGACGGTGGCGCGTTGATGAATCAGTCCATCCATCACATTGATGCGCTCCAGTGGATCATGGGCGACGTGCAGAGTGTGTTCGCCTACGGCGCTACGCTGGCCCATCGCATGGAGTGCGAGGATGTGGGCGTAGCAACGTTGCGCTTCACCTCTGGCGCGCTTGGGGTGGTGGAAGGCTCGACGATCACCTGGCCTGAGAATCTGGAGGGATCAATAGCAGTCTTTGGCGAGCGCGGCTCGGTCAAAGTAGGTGGCACGGCGCTGAACCGAAAAGTGTTCTGGAAGGTAGACGGCATGTTGGAGCAAGAACGTCACCTGCTGAGCGCCGATGAGGTTGATCCGCCGTCGGTATATGGCACCAGTCACCGGGCGGTGTTGGCCGACACAATTGCCGCCATTCGCGAAGGCCGGTTGCCGCAGACGCACGGCTTAGAGGGCCGGCGCTCGCTGGCCATCGTGTTGGCAATGTATGAGTCCATGGCGCGCGGCACCGAAATCTCTCTGGCCGAGATCGAACCCGCTGCCCGACAGCCGACGGCTGTTGCACTCTGAAGTCCTACGAGTATGCGTCACGCGACCAGTGTGATTTATCCGAGCGTTGAGATCGGCGCGCAGGCACAAATCGGTGCATTCGTCGTCATCGGTGAGCCGGCGCGCGGCCGGGACGCTGGCGATGTTCCTACCTTCATCGGTAGGGGTGCGGTGATCCGCTCGCACACCGTTATTTATGACGGCAACCAGATCGGAGACGACTTTCAAACCGGCCACGGCGTGCTGATCCGTGAAGATAACCGAATCGGTCATCGCGTCAGCATCGGCAGCCACAGCATTATTGAGCACCATGTGGTCATCGAAGATGACGTGCGGATTCACTCGAATGCCTTTGTGCCGGAGTTCTCGGTGTTGGAAGCGGGTTGCTGGATCGGCCCCTGCGTCGTCGTCACGAATGCACGTTATCCGCGCTCTCCGCGTGCCAAGGAGCGCTTGGAGGGCGTACGCATCGAGCGCAACGCGCGCATTGGCGCTGGAGCTGTGCTGTTGCCAGGCGTGCGGATTGGCGCCGAAGCACTGGTCGGCGCCGGCGCAGTGGTCACGCGCCATGTGCCGGCGAGGGCAGTCGTTGCTGGCAATCCGGCCCGCGTGATCAACACGATTGACCGCATCGCGGCATATGATGAGCAAGATTCCCCTGGTTGACCTGAAGGCGCAATACATGGCGATCCGGCCGGAGATCGAGGCAGCCATACAGCGCGTCATTGAGAGCACGGCGTTCATCAACGGACCGGACGTCGCTGCGTTCGAGCAGGAGTTTGCGCAATTCTGCGGCGCAGCATATGCGGTGGGTGTCGCTTCGGGCACGGCCGCGCTACAACTCGCCCTACAAGCGTGCGGCGTCGGCGCGGGCGATGAGGTAATCACCACGGCGCACACCTTCTGCGCCACGGCCGAAGCCATCGTGCACGCCGGCGCGCGACCGGTGTTCGTGGATATTGACCCGTGCAGCTATACCCTCGCACCCGAGGCCGTCGCGCGCGCGATCACCCCGCGCACGAAGGCTATCGTGCCGGTGCATCTCTACGGCATGCCCGCGGATATGGACGCGATCAACGCGATTGCCCAGCAGCATGGTCTGTTTGTGATCGAAGATGCAGCGCAAGCGCACGGTGCGCTATACAAGGGCAGGCCAGTTGGTACGTTGGGCCATGTCGCTTGTTTCAGCTTTTATCCCGGCAAGAACCTCGGCGCATACGGCGATGCCGGCGCCGTGACCACCAACGACCCTGCGATCGCACGACGCGTACTGGCTTTGCGTGATCATGGCCGCGCCATCGGGCCGGACGGCAAACGCTCCAAATACGAGCATGACCAAGTCGGCTACGGCGAGCGACTCGACACGTTGCAGGCGGCCATCCTGCGCGTCAAGCTGCGCTACTTGCCGGAGTGGACGGCACGCCGGCAGATGATCGCTCAGCGCTATCTGGAGCTGCTCGCCGGTGCGCCGATCGGGCTGCCCTTCACGCCGCCTGACCGTCAATCGGTGTGGCATCTGTTCGTGGTGCGCGTACGACGCCGTGCCGACATACAAGCCCATCTAGCTGCCCAGGGTATCGAGACCGGTATCCACTATCCGATCCCGCTTCATCTGCAAAAAGGCTTTGCCTATCTTGGTTATCGAGCTGGCGATTTACCCCATACCGAGGCAGCTGCGCAGGAAGTCCTATCGTTGCCGATCTACGCCGAACTAAGCGAAGCGCAGCAAGTGTGCGTAGTGCATGCCCTGCGAGAGGCAGGAAGTTGTCTTTAGAAGAATCATATGCATCGTACGCGTTATCAGGCATATCACAGCACGCACTTAACCGATCAGCCCGCTCGCGCTACAGTGTGGCGAGTCATCGCCGATTTTCTGCAGCCCTACATTCCCGCCAATGCCCACGTCTTAGAGATCGGGGCAGGCTACTGTTACTGGATCAACAACGTGCGCGCTGCGCTCAAAGTTGCTATTGACTTATGGGAGCGTATGCCGGAATTCGCTGCTCCTGATGTGCAGACGATCCTGCATGATTTGTCAGAGGGTCTCTCATGTCTGGACAAGCAGCAGTTCGATGTAGTGCTGGCTTCAAATGTTTTGGAACACCTTGAGCTGGACGATTCCCTGAGGTTGGTCGGCGAGGTATATGACCACCTACATGCGTCCGGTCGTTTCATCATTATTCAGCCTAATTACTACTACGCCTATCGCCGCTACTTCGATGACTACACCCATCGCTCCATCTTTAGCCATGTGTCGCTCTCTAGTATGCTGTGTGCTCAAGGTTTTCGAATCGAGAAAGTTATGCCGCGCTTCATGCCTTACTCGATGCGCGGTATGCCCATAGCGATCCCTGCTTGGCTGGTGCGCCTGTATTTGAAGTTGCCGTTCAAGCTGTTCGCCGGCCAGATGCTCGTGGTCGCACAGAAACCACAGTAAGGCTGTAAGAGAATCCACTCATGTATCAAGGTAGACGGGTCAGTGTGGTGTTCCCTGCCTATAACGAGGAGTCCTATATCCGGCAGGCAGTGGAAGATTTTTGGATTCCTGGCGTGGTGGATGAGGTTGTTGTAGTGAACAACAACTCGCGTGACCGCACTGCCGAAGAAGCAGCCAAGACGCCGGCGCGGGTGGTTCTGGAAACTAAACAAGGCTATGGCTATGCGTTACAGCGTGGCATGCGCGAAGCGAGCGGCGACCTAAATCATCCTGGCCGAGCCGGATGGAACATTTGTCGGACGTGATGTGTTGAAGCTGCTGGCCTATAGTGAGGACTTTGAGATGGTATGCGGCACGCGCACCACGCGCGAGCTGATCTGGGCAGAAGCCAACATGGGCTGGTTTCTGCGCGTGGGCAACTGGGCCGTCGCCAAAATGCTGCAGCTACTGTATGGCGGGCCATCTCTGAGCGATTGTGGCTGCACCTTGCGCTTGATCCATCGCTCCGCGCTGGAACGCATTCAAGACCACTTCACGGTTGGCAAATCGCATTTCTTGCCAGAGATGGTGATTTTGGCGCTGCGCGCCGGTATTAGTGTGATCGAGATACCGGTCAACTATCGCGGTCGAGTGGGTGAGTCCAAGATCACCGGCAACTTTAAGGGTGTGCTGCGTACTGGCTTGAGCATGATCGGTCTCATCCTGCGCTACAAATTCAAGTAAGTCGCCTAGGACGCACATCGCGGAGCGTTATATGACGTCTCAGCATACTATCGAATGGCGCAAGCTGTATAGCAGACCTATCTGGGTGATACTAGTCGGACTGACTTTACTGTATGTGGGGGTTTGGATTCTCTCGCGCGATAAGCTGATCTTCACGGACGAAATCGTGTTCGCCGAGGATTTTGCTCGCATCGCGCGCGGCGCCTGGGCAGAGGCCGAAATCCCTCACCCACCGTTGTATACCGGCCTAGGTAGCATAGCAGTCCGGCTGTTCGGATACACATTGCCCAGCTTGCGCTTAGTGGGCGGATTATCCTTTCTTGCCGTGCTGTGGTTACTGCCGCTCGCATGCTCAGCACTGAACGGGCAACTAGAGCATGCCCGCCGTAGCGGGGTAATCGCTGCGTTGATCTGGGCCGTGCACCCTCTGGCGTTGCAAGGTAGCTTGTTGCTGGACATTGACAACACGCTCCTTCCACTCGCCATGTTGCTGTTGCTGCTGGCGTTCAGTTTGACCGAGACTGCGCCGCCAGCGCAGCGCGCGCTCTGGATTGCCCTGGCATGGGCACTCATGCTTTGGACCAAATGGCTGCCTTCACCCTTAATGCTGATATTGGCACTCACGGTTGTGCTGGTCTTGCGACGTAGACAAGTGCTGAGCGCTCTGGCCGGGCTAGCGTTAGGAAGTGCAGTACATGGCGTCAGCTTTGTTGCCTTCGCGATCCTGAACGATTTCCCGATTGATAGGCTATCAATCACCGTTAACCGCACGCAGATGATCGCTATGGGATGGCAGCGCGCAATGTCAAGGCTCATCATGGGCGGGGGGATCACTAGCGTATGGATTGGTATTCCGTTCCTCATCAGTTGGTTGATGCTGGCCATCTACCGTACGCGCGATCTACTGCGAGGTGCTCAAATCACATATCGGGATGGCGTGCTTGGATTCACCCTAGTCGGCATGACCGTTTACAGCATCGGCAACGAGCTGCCAATGGGCTTCCCGCGCTATCACTACCCTGTGTTTCTGGGTATAGTGATTCTGGTCAGCTTGGCGCTAGCAGACAACACTACATTGAGCGCTGCATGGCAGAACAAGTATGTGCGACTGGTGTGGCTAACCATGAGCGCTGCGTGCGCTGTGTATTTCGCTTTGGTCTTGCCGGATCCGCTCTTGCCGCAATACGCACTCACTTTTGAGACGAACGACCTCTGGACGCGCCTGCGCTTTGGCGCACAGCTGCAAATGTCCGCGCTGTTCATACCATTTGGCCTAGTAACAGTTGCATGCTGGATTCTGCTGCGCTTGGTGCGCGTACCGTTGCCTGCCTTGTTCACTCAGCGGCCTCTCCGGAGTATTCTGTTTGTTGCTGCCGCGGCCTTCAGCGCAGGCAGTTGGATCGTAACTTCAACAGCGCAAGCGTTCGCCGACTACGCCACGATCTACGAATACGGCCGGCACGGCGGGCGCGAGATGGCCACGCTGATCGCTCAGCGGACGGCACCAGATGATCGCCTCATTGCGCCGAAGGAGATCTTGTGGGCGGCGCAGCGTAAAGGTGACTTCATCGTCTCGTTGCTGGTGTGCCCGGAATGCACCGCGGAGCGCATGATCGAGCGCTTCCGAAGTGATCCGCCAGCAGCTTTCGTGCTTACTACAAAAGAAGATGGACGTTACACCCATGTCACGCGCGATCCCGCATTCGTCGCCCTGCTGGCGCGCTGCTATGAGCCGCGCGTGGAGATCGGCACGTACCTAACCTACTTTCGCGTTGGCGATACCTGCCAATGATGGCGAATTTGTCAGTGTTTACCGGTGCGATTGGCCAAACGATGCGTGCTACTTACTTTGCTCGATTACGTGCCGATTCGCCGGTCGTTTGTGATGAGACGTTATGAGCAAGATTCTGGTCACCGGTGGAGCCGGATTCATCGGGTCACATGTTGTGGAAGAACTGGTGCAGCGCAGACACGAGGTGGTCGTGCTGGATGACCTGAGCGGCGGATTTGCCGACAATGTGCCGGCATCGGCGCGCCTTATCGTCGGCAGCATCACCGATGCCGATCTGGTGCAGCACCTGTGCACGTCGGAGCGCTTCGATTACATCTATCATCTGGCGGCCTACGCAGCAGAAGGCTTGAGTCATTTCATTCGTCGCTTCAACTACACCAACAACATCATCGGGAGCGTCAATTTAATCAATGCAGCGGTGAACACAGGCGTCAAGTGCTTCGTGTTCACATCGTCAATCGCTGTATATGGCTCCAGCCCAGAGCTGCCGATGCGCGAAGAGACCCCTGCCCATCCCGAAGACCCCTACGGCATAGCGAAGTTGGCCGTTGAGCAGGACTTAGCTGCCTGCCGACAGATGTTTGGCCTGAACTACGTGATCTTCCGCCCGCACAACGTATACGGCGAACGGCAAAACATCGGCGACCGCTATCGGAATGTGGTTGGCATCTTCATGAATCAAATTCTGCAAGGTAAGCCAATGACCATCTTCGGCGATGGCCTGCAAACGCGCGCCTTCAGCTATATTCGAGACATCACGCCCATCATGGCTGATGTGATTGATATGCCGGAGTCATGGAATGACGTATACAACGTGGGAGCTGATCAACCTTACACGGTGCGCGAGTTGGCCGAGCATGTAGCGCGAGCGATGGGGGTTGCGCCGGACATGCGCTTCTTGCCGCCGCGCAATGAAGTGCTCCACGCCTACTCGTCCCATGACAAAGTTCGGCGCGTGTTTGGCCAACGTCCGCTGCATACCCTTGACGAGGGGCTGGCGGCCATGGCTGCCTGGGTTAAGCAACACGGCGCGCGCCAGAGCCAGAAATTTAAAGATATCGAGATCACGCGCAATCTGCCCTCAGTGTGGCTAGAGTAGCTCATGTGAGGACAAGTCCGCTACTTATTCGCAATGAGACGGGCTGCGTGACCAAGCGCTACTTGTTCGACGCACGCGTGATCCAGGATCACTTCCCCGGCATCGCGCGCTATGCCTACAACCTCTTAGCGGCCATGCTCGACGCGCTGCACGATGATGAATCGCTCTGCGTGCTGCATGATCCCACCGCGCAAAACACGCGCTTCGACTGGTTGCGCCTGCGCCATCCCCGGCTCACACTCATCGCGCACATCGCGCCGGTCTTCCACCCCATGACGCTGCTGCGGACGCCGCCGACGGCCGGTGGCAGCGCCGCGCAACATTATCCGTATTACGTGCGGCCCTACTTCGGCGCGAGCCGACGCGCCTCTTTGACTACCATCCATGACTTAATCCCGCTGCTGCAGCAGGAATTTGCGGCCTCAGCCAAAGACCGGCTGCTGGCGCGCGTCTTGATTGGCCTGGCCGTGCGGGCGTCGGCCATCGTCATCACTGTCTCCGAAGCCTCCGCGCGCGATCTGCGGCGCTTCTGGCCGCGCGCGAGGCTCGTCGTCATCCCCGAGGCAGCCGATCCGATCTTCACGCCTCAGCCGCCCGAACGCTGTGCTGCCGTGCGGATCAAGTACAACCTCCCCGAGCGCTTCACGCTCTATCTCGCCAGCAACAAACCCCACAAGAATCTCGTTCGCCTTGTGGAGGCCTGGGCGATGCTTAGCGCGCAGCTGCCCGAGTCACAGCCGGAAGTGCTGGTCATCGCCGGCCACTACGACCCGCGCTATCCTCAGGCGCAGGCGCGCGCGGCGGCCTTGGGTATGACGGCGCAAGTGCGGTTCATCGGCGAAGTGAGCAACGCGGATCTGCCGAGCCTGTATTCAGCCTGTAGCCTGTTCGTCTTCCCGTCGCTATACGAAGGATTCGGGCTGACGCCGCTGGAGGCGATGGCTTGCGGCGCGCCGGTGGCGTGCTCGAATGCATCGTCGCTGCCCGAAGTAGTGGGCGATGCCGCGCTGCTCTTCGATCCAACTCGGCCTGCCGAGATCGCCGCGACCTGCGCGCGCGCGCTGGCCGATCCCGCACTGCGTGCCGAGCTGCGCGCGCGCAGCCTGGCGCAGGCAGCGCGCTTCACCTGGAGCGACGCAGCGCGTCGCACGCTCGCCGCCTATCGCGAAGCGTCGCGGATCGCGTCAACCCCATCCCCCAGTGTTCAACAGCGCGCCCCGTTAGGTTGACCCGGCTATAATCTGCGGCGCTTCTTAGCCACACAACGCATCATGTCACTGGTAGTCCTCAAATTCGGCGGCACCTCCGTCGGCGATGGCGCCGCAATCCGCCAAACCGCTCACATCGTTCGTGAAGCGACGATGCGCTGGGACCAGGTCGTAGTCGTCACCTCTGCGATGGGTAAATCGCCCGATCCCCGCGACACGATCAAGGTGACCGATCTGTTGCTCAACGCGGCCCGTTCGGCTGCCGCCGGCGATAGCGAAAGCTATCCGCGCGCCCGGCGCATCCTGGCCGACAAACACCACGCCGCGATCGAAGCGACCATCAGCAGCGCCGACGAGCGCCAGCGCATCGGCGAGGAGATTGATCACCTACTCAACGGGTTCGAGATGCTCTGCGCCAGCGTGCGCGTGCTCGGCGAGGTGACCCCGCGCGCGCTGGACGCCATCGCCGGTCTGGGTGAGCGCATGGCCGCCCGCATCTTGGCCGGCGCGATCCGCAGCCTCGGCGTGATGGCCGAAGCGCTCGACGCCACCGACTTCATCATCACCACAGATCGGTACCAATCGGCGACGCCGCTGATGGGCCCGACGCGCGAGCGAACGCGCGCGCGGCTGATGCCGCTGCTTCAAGCTGGCGTGACGCCGGTCGTGACCGGCTTCATCGGCGCAACGCTGGCCGGCGTGCCGACGACGCTTGGGCGCGGCGGCAGCGACTACAGCGCCAGCATCATCGCAGCCGTCCTCGACGCCGACGAGGTATACAACTACACCGACGTGGACGGCGTCTTGACGAGCGATCCGCGCATCGTGCCCGACGCGCGCACCATCGAGGTGCTGACCGCGCAGGAGATGAGCGAGATGGCCTACTTCGGCGCCTCGGTGCTGCACCCGATGACGATCGCGCCGCTCGTGGAGAAGAACATCCCCCTGCGCGTGAAGAACACCTTTAACCCGTCCCATCCGGGCACGTTGATCGTCCATCGCAGCGACCTCGCGCCGAGCAGCAGCGTGATCAAGGCGGTGACGGCCATCAAAGACGTCAGCATGATGACCGTATCGGGCGGCGGCTTAAAGGGCGTGCCGGGCATCGCCGGCCGTACGTTTATGGCCGTGGCGCGCACCAACACCAGCGTGTTGATGATCTCGCAGGCGTCCGCCGAGCAGAACATCTGCTTCGTGATCCCCAAGACGGCCGCGCCTAGCGTGGCCGCCGAGCTGAGCGCCGAGTTCAGCCGCGAGATCGAGCACGGCGAAATTAACCCCATCGCGTCGTTCGACGAGGCATCCATCGTCACCGCCGTCGGGATGGGCATCAGCGAGACGCCCGGCGTCAGCGGCCGCGTCTTCAGCGCGCTCGGCGCGCAAAACATCAACGTGTTTGCGATCGCGCAAGGGTCATCCGAGTGCGCCATCAGCATGATCGTGGCCGCCGATCGCTGTGATGACGCGGTGCGCGCCGTGCATGCGCTGACCCGCGCTTAAGCGGCGCCCGCCGCGATTCCCCGGCGCATCCGCGGTGTTATCCCTGTCGTCCGATCAACAGAATCTCGTCCACAGGAGAAGGAGTCAATACGCATGGTCAACTGGAAGGCACTGGTCGCCGAGTTCATCGGCACGTTCACGCTAGTCTTCGTCGGCTCGGCGGCCGTATGGTTCGCCAAAACCACGCCGGGCTATGCCGCCGGTCCGCTCATTCCGGCGCTTGCCCACGGGTTCGCCGTCGTCTTTGCGGCCTACGCGCTCGGCAAGATTAGCGGCGCGCACCTGAATCCGGCCGTGACGACCGCGATCGCCATCGCCGGCGGCATTGACTGGGTCAAAGCCGCCTTCTATATCGTCACCCAGATCGTCGCCGCGCTGGTTGCGGCGCTGCTCTTGAACGCGCTGCTGCTGCCGGCGGCGCCGAGCGGCGCCGCGGTTGCCGCCGCCAACTTCTTCGGCGCGTTCAGCTACAACACCGCCGTGACCACATCCATCGGGGCGCTGTTCACCGAGGCGATTCTCACATTCTTCTTGGCCTTCGCGGTGGTGATGGGCGCGGTCTACGGCAAGGCCGGCGACTTGGCCGGCCTGGTGATCGGCCTCACGCTGGTGATGGCGATCGTGGCCGGGGGCGGCATCAGCGAGGCTTCGCTCAACCCGGCGCGCTCCATCGGTCCGGCGCTCGTGGCCGGCAAACTGGACAACATCTGGATCTACATCATTGGCCCGGTGTTGGGCGCGGCTGCCGCCGCCGCGGTCGTGCGCTACGTGTTTGACCCAAACGCACCTCCGAAGACGCCACCCACTCGCAACACCGGCCGCCGCTAGGCCGTCCCGCCGTGCGAGACGTTCGCTCTCGCGAAGATGGCCGGCAGTCTCATCCACCGAAGTTGGCGATAAGAAAGTAAAAGCCGTTGCTGGCCCGCGCGATGCCGAACCCAACTTCTTTGTAGCGCGGCGAGAGGATGTTCATCAGGTGTGGGCCTCGGCTGGGGATCTCGCGCGTGTACCACATCTCGAAGGCTTGGTCGGCGCTGCGCGCAAGCGCCCAGTTCTCGCCCGTGATGCGGCCGGGGTAGCCGGCGCGGGCGATGCGCTGGCTAGCGCGCGAGCCATCTGAGCCGATATGGCTGCCCCATCCGCGCGCCGCGCAGTCTTCAGCGTGCCCCTGCGCGGCGGCTTGTAGCACGGCCGAATGCGCCAGCGGTGCGACGCCGTTGGCAACTCGCGCCTGGTTATACAGCTCTAGTAGGCGCGCCCTCATCGCCTCAACTTCGGCCGCCGCATCGTTGGCCGGCGGCGAAGCCGGCTGAGGGCCGGTCGGCGGCGCCTCGCTTGCCGGCGCGGTGGCCGTGATGGGAACGAGCGGAATGAGTTCGACCCTCGCGGCAGTCGGCTGAGCCGGTCCGCGCACCGGGATGACCAGCTTTTGGCCCACGCGGATGATCGCGCTCTCGGCGATGCCGTTCGCGCGGGTCAAGTCGCCGACCCGCAGTCGAAAGCGCGCCGCGATCGCGCTCAAGGTATCCCCGGGTTGCACGGTGTAGAGCGTCCACGGTGCGCCCTCATTCGCCTGCGACTCCGCCGCCGGTATCTTCAAGCGCTGGCCGGCGCGGATCAGCCCGGGATCGTCCAAGTTGTTGAGCGCTTGGATGGAGGCTACCGAGACGTTGAAGGCGAGCGCGATGCCGAGCAAGGTATCGCCCGGCTGCACGATATATTCGCGCGGCGAGTTCATGGGGGGCGCGGCGTGTGTGCCCCGTGGACTTCCCAGGATGCCTGCGCCCATCAGGCTCAGCGCCGCGCACAAGGCGATGTAGCTTCTCATGTTCGTTGTGATCGCTGCCGGAATGCCCTTGCGGTTGCCTCGCCCGAAAGGCATGCCGCGGCCTTCGGCAATGAACTGTGAGTATACGTGACCGCGGGCGCGCGATGCGTTCCGGTCGCGACCGCCCTACCCTCGCCGAATATGCTGGTACCATCGGCGCCACACATGAACGTCGCTATCATCGGCGCGGGGGCGACCGGCCTCGCCGCCGCGTATGACCTGCTGCAGGCCGGCTGCCGCGTCACGCTCTTCGAGGCCAACGACAGGCCCGGCGGACTCGCCGCCGGCTTCAAAATGCCGCACTGGGACTGGTCGCTGGAGAAGTTCTATCACCACTGGTTCGAGTCCGACACCGATGTGCTGAAGTTAGCCGCCGAGATCGGCGTCCGCGACCGCGTCATCTTCAAGCGACCGCTCACCGTCTCCTACTGGAACGGCCGCTTCTACCCGCTCGATTCGCCGCTGGCCGCCCTGCGCTTCCCGGGTCTGTCATTGCCCGCCAAGATCCCCTTCGGCCTCGCTGTGATCTACCTCAAGTACCTCACCGCGAACTGGCGCGCGCTGGAGCGCTACACCGCGCACGAATGGGCCGCGCGCTGGATGGGTCGCGCGGCCTACGAGGTCATCTGGCAGCCGCTGCTGGAAGGCAAGTTCGGCGACTTCTATCAACGGGTGAACATGGCCTGGCTGTGGGCGCGCATCAGGGCGCGCAGCCCTCGCTTAGGCACTTTCATCGGCGGCTTCCAGGCTTTCTTCGACGCCCTGGCCGCGCGCGTGCAAGCCCTGGGCGGCGTCATTCGCTACGCAACGCGCGTCCAAGAGCTGCGCTGCGAAGATCGCCCGGCGCACAAGTGGATCGTGCGCGCCCAGCCGCCGCTCGCCGAGTCCGACGCATTCGACGCCGTGTTGAGCACCACCTCGCCCCGCCTGATGGCCAAGCTCGCGCCACAGTTGCCGATGGACTACCTCGGCGCGCTCAACGCGCTGGAGTCGCTGGGCGCCGTGATCGTCATCTTCGCCCTCGACCGGCAGCTCGACACGCAGGGCTACTACTGGCACAACCTGCCCAAGAGCGCCGGCTTCCCCTACCTGGCCATGTGCGAGCACACCAACTTCGTCGAGGCCGCGCACTTCGGCGGGCAGCACCTCATCTACTGTGGCGATTACCTCCCCCCGTCCCACCCATACTTCTCGCTGCCGGAGGACGAACTGCGGGCGATCTTCTTGCCCTCCTTAGCGCGCTTCAACCCACAGTTCGACCCATCGTGGGTGCAGGCTGCCTGGGTGTTCCGCGAGGCCTACACTCAGCCCGTGCCATTCGTCAACCATTCGCGCCACATCCCGCCGGTGAAGACGCCCCTGCCCGGCCTGTTCTTCGCCAGCATGAGCCAGGTCTATCCCTGGGATCGCGGCACCAACTACGCCATCCGGCTAGGCCGCGAGACCGCGGCGGCTATGCTCTCTGCAATTACGCCTTCGAGCTGATCATGTCCTCGCCCGCTCCCGGCCCGACGCAACCCACCGGCGCACCCGCCCCGTCTGCGGCGCACGCCCATCGGCCGCGCCGCTCCGTCCCCGTCTTGCTGGCCGTCCTGCTCGCGCTGACGGCGTCCCTCCTGGCGGCCTACGCCTTCCTCTCCCGTCCGGCCGAGATCGTCAGCTTCGAGCTATCTATCGCCGAATCTCAACCCACCCTGCGCTTCCGGGTCGCCAACGCCCGGCGGATCGAGCTGTGGGCGAACCGTCGCCCTGCCGACCCATCTCGCCTGACCTTCGACCCGGCGACCGGCATCGGCGCGTATGCGATCATCCCCGACGAAGCCGACTTCGTCCTGCTGGCGTATAACCACCTCGGCGAGGCGACGGCCGGCATGCTGGCCTATCCCGTTCCCACCGCAACCACCCGCCCCACCCCGACATCCCCGCCTGCCGAGGTCGGCCTAGTGCTGTTTGCCTTCAACGGCGTCAACAAGGTCAACGATCTCAGCGACATCCTGCTCAACAAAGGTGAATCACTGCTCATCGAGTGGGAGGCGGTCAACGCGGACGAGGTGGAGCTGCTGCCAGCCGGCACCTTTAAGCCGCGCGACGCCGTGCGCGTCGCGCCCGGCGAGACGACCGCCTACACGCTCATCGCCCGCAACCCGTTCGGGGAGGTGCGCCGCTCGGTCAAGGTCATCGTCATAGACGCCCAGGCCACCGCCGCCGTCCTCGCCACGGCCGCCGCCGTCGCCCAGGCCACGCGCGACGCCGAGGCCGCCGCGCAGGCTCAGATCGCCGCGGCGGCGACGGCCGCTTCGCAGGCCACCGCCACGGCCATCGCCGACGCATTAGCCCGCGCTCAGGCGGCAGCCGCCGCCAAGGCCACTCAGGACGCCCTCGCCATCCTCGACGCGACCGCGACTGCCATCGCGCGCGAGACGGCTCAGGCGGCCGCCATAGCCGCCGCGCAGGCCACCGCCGAGGCACAACGCGCCGCCGACGCAGCCGCGACCGCCGTTGTGCAGGCCACGGCGCAGGCCATGGCAGCCCGCTATAGCCAATACAACGGCGTCTGGGTGAACGACGACCCGACTACCGACGGCATCACGCGCCTCGTCATCGGCAACGCCGGCCCGACCATCGCCGTGCAGGCCTTCAGCTACTGCCGGCCGCGCGACTGCGATTGGGGCATACGCAGCCAAGCCTTCGTCGGCGAGCCGTTCAGCATCACCTTCGCCTTCGGCGACGGCATCACCCGCCGCCTCACCCTGACCCGCATCGGCGACAAACTCCGCGTCACCGACGCCGACTCGCGCGGACCGGTGCGGACTTACACCTTCTCGCCGGCTCGCTGATTAGCTCCA
>JANWVF010000019.1 GCA_025056965.1 Thermoflexales bacterium
GTTGCGAGCAGCACACGCCATTCGTCCGCAGTGTGATAGTGGTAGTGCGCAAGGAGCTGATCTACGGCGCGCGCGTATTGCTCGGCAGCTGCCTTGGTCGGCGCAGCGCGCACACCGTCGAGCAGTTCGCGAAACCGGTCACTCGGCACGGTAAGCACCAACAGCCCTCCTGGCCGCAGCACACGCGCCAGCTCCGGCAGCACATGCTGCGGGTCGGGGATGTGCTCGATCACCGAGTTACTGTAGACCGTGCCAAAGGCGCCGTCGCGATAGGGGAGATGATGCCCGTCGGCGAATTGCACACCATGGCGATACACGCCGCTGTCGCGTGCCGCCGGCAGTTCCCCTTTGGCGATATCACAACCGTAGATGCCGTCCTGCTTCCCGAAGATCGCCTCTGTGAAAAGGCCATCGCCGCAGCCGAAGTCGAGCATGGGCGCCGGGAAGTCAAGTGTGCTCAGCGCCTTGGCTTCGATCGAGCGCCACAGCGCGACCGGCGGCGCAAACCAGTAGCGTCGCAGCAAGTCGGACAGGAAGTCCTTGCCGCGGTGGACGTGCAGCGTATCGGGCATCGCAAAGCCAAGCGTTAGCGAGTGATGGAGAGCTCTTGGCCGGGGCGAATCAGGCAGTTATCGCCGAGCCGATTCTGGCGAATGAGCTCATCCACCGTGATATTGAACTGCGTGGCGATCGCCCAGCATGTGTCGCCTTGCTTCACAACGTAGGTGATGGTGTTGCTCGCAGTTATGGGTGCTTCAGTAGGTTGAGGCGCAGGTGCCTCGGTTGGCGTAGGCAGCGCGGTTGGCGAGGGCAGAGGCGTCGGCTCGCTCGTTGCTGTAGCCGTAGCTGTTGCCGTCGCCGGTAGCGCGGCTTCGGTTGCTATGGCTGTGGTGGCGACCGGCAACACATTCGTCGTCGGGATGGCATTGGCCATCGGCGTCGCTGTGACCGCAGCCGATCGGAATCGTAAGTCAGGGCCGATGCTCAAGATCGCAAGAGCAAGGGCGACGAGGGCAACGACGCCGAGGACTGCCCCTGCGATGATCGGCCAGCGAGGTGACCTGCGTGGCCGTGTCGCCGGAAAGGCAGTAGGACGCTTTGACGGCGTGGCCTTAGGTTGCAAAGGGCGAGCCGTTGTCACCGGTCGAGGCAGCGTCCGGTAGGCAGCCGAAGCCTGCCATCTCGGCCTATCCTCTGTCCCCGCCGCAGGGGCTGTGCGGCGAGGTTCGTGCGCGCCGAATGACTGCGTCGGCGTGGGCGAGGATGCATTATCCTCAACAGCCCACTCATCAACCTCCGCGCCGGCCAACGATTTGCTTGGCGCCTCGACCGATGATGACGCCGAGGCGCCGACGGCTGCGCCGGGCGTCGCCGGTGGCTCGCCGGCCGATGCGGCCGATTCTGCAACCTGCGCGTTCGCCGAAGGTGGCGCTGCCGTTTCGCCGTTCGGCATTCGCATTTGGCGCTCTGATGCCGAAGTCGGCGGCGTCTGCTGTGCCGGCCGAGTCGGTGGCGCCGAGTCGGCGGGGCGCAAAGCCGCCGCGCGCTTGGATGTGACGCCGTCTGATGGCTCGAACACGTAGCCACACATGTCGCAGCTCGTCGCGTTGGCCGGATTGCTCGAGCCGCAAGACGGACAACGTTTTCTCAACTTGGCCGGTGAAGTCACGTCGTTAGTCTCCCTGCGTTATGAGCCGGGCGTCGCCGTGGCTGTGGTCGGCTTGCGCCAGACAAACCTGCGCGGGACGCTCGGCGGGCTCAGATCAATATACATGCGCCGGTTAGTGCCCGGCTCGACCCCGATGAAGCGCTTCACCTGCACCCACCAGGCGATCTCCCGCTCATCGCGGTCGCCCAGGATGTCCTGCGTAAGCTTAAGCGACGTGGCCTTGGTCTCGAAGATTGGCACAGTCAGCGCGCCTGCCGGCTGAACCTGCACGACATACCACTCGTTCTGTTGCAGCATCCCTACTGTTAGCCATTGTAATGTCACGGTGGTCTGCGCGTCGCTGATCCGTGCGCCGTCAATTGGCTGCATAACAATTGGGGCGCTATAGCCGGTGCGCGGGGTCGGCGTTTGTAGCACGAAGGGCGTGGCCATCGCGGCCGGCGTAGGCGTGGCAAAAGTGATCGTCAGCACTTGATTCATGCGGATTAGGCAATTCGCGTCTAGGTTGTTTTGTTGGATCAACTGATCGAGCGAGATATTGAACCTTTGGGCGATCTCGCTGCATGTGTCCCCGCCCTTCACCACATAAACGATCTGCGCGGGCAGCGTAGCTGTAGGCTCTTGCGGACCGCTCGCAGCGCCCGCTGCGGTAGCACCAGGCAGCGGGGTCGGCGAGGGCAGTGGGATCAACAACTTGTCGCCGATGCGAATCAGGCAGCGTTCGATGTCGAGGTTGTTGAGCGCGGCCAATTCGCCCAGCGACACGCCGAAGCGCTGCGCAATGCCGCCACATGTATCGCCGGACTGCACGACGTATTCGAGCGGTGGGACGGGCGTAGGAGACGGCGCCGGCGTCGCAGTCGGCGGCGCGGTGGTCGGCGTCGGTGCAAAGGCAAGCTGTGATCCTCCGGCGATCAACCCGTTCTCCGCATCTGTCGCATCTTGAATGACAACTTGGATGGTTGGCTCGGCAAACGGTTGGGTCAGGCCAATGCTCTGCGCAAGCCACATCGCGCCGAGGATGATGGCGGCAATGACGACGACTATGCCGATCACTCCCCAAGGGATCTGGGCCGCCGAAGATCGCCCGCGCGGCAGCGGTCGTACTCGATTGGTAGCCCGCGAGCGCTGAGGCTCGGCTGCCTTCGTTGACGGCTCGATGCGCGGCATGGCCTGCGTCGTGCCGAATTCGTGTCCGCACACGTCGCACACTAGTGCATCTTCGGGGGCGCGCGAACCGCACGAAGGGCAGCGTCTATAGCGCGATCTCGGAGGGCTGCTCATACGTCGAGCGGTTGAGGCCGACGGCCGATCACTTCACTCCGTCTAGGCCGAGGGCGGCGGCGTTGCCTTGCATGGCTGCCAGGACGATGCCGATGTGCTCGTCGAGCGGGACGCCCAGGGCTGCTGCGGCTCGTTCGATCTCGTCGCGGTGCACGCCGGCAGCGAAAGCCTTCTCCTTCCACTTTTTCTTTACCGACGACACCTGAACGTCGGCGATGTTCTTCGTGGGACGAACAAATGTCACCGCAGCGATGAAGCCGGTCAGCTCGTCCACTGCGACCAAGGCGCGCTCCATGTCGTTTGCGGGCTGCACACCAGTGAGCTCGGGCGCGTGGGCGGCGATGCCATGCAGGATCTCCTCCGGCCAGCCTCGCTCGCGCAAGTAAGCGATGCCGACGTTCGGATGCCCACGGCCATCTAAATTCGGGTATCGCTGGTAATCGAAGTCGTGAATTAAGCCGAGCACCCCCCACATTTCTGGATCGCCGCCGAAGCGCGGCGCGTAGGCGCGCATAGCCGTCTCGACAGAGAGCATATGCCGGATCAGGGCCGGATCGGTCGTCCACTCAGTGACGATGGCCCACGCAGCGTCGCGGTTATATCGAGAGTCGCTCATCGCGAATCCAAGAGTCTAGCAGATTCACTATGGTTGCGCGATCGAGCGATCGGGAGCGGTTCGCTTGGCGTCGGTTGCGGCCGCGCAATGAACACGTCCCAGAACGCTTTTAGCGTGGCGCCGACTTCGCGAATTTGAAACCAGAACATGCGAGCGTAAGGGCGCTGGTCGGCCGGATAACCGACGACCGACAGCCCGAGCGCGCTGCACGTGAAGATGGCACGGTCGAGGTGATAGGCTTGGGTCACCAACACGGCGTCGCGCAGGCCAAAGACGGCGCGGGCGCGATAACACGTCTCGTAGGTGCTGCGGCCGGCGTAGTCGAGCAAGATATCTGCATCTGGCACGCCGAGCTGAAGCGCTGTTTGGCGCATGACGCCCGGCTCATTGTAGTGAGCGAAGCGATTGTCGCCGCTCATCAGCAGCTTGTCCACCGCGCCGGCCTTATACAACGCCACTGCCGACGCAACGCGGTCGTATAGCACGGCGCTGGGCCGGCCGTTGCGCACGCCGGCGCCGAACACGATAGCCACACGGTGACGCGGCACAGCCTCGGGCGTGCCGTAGATTCGGCCTTGCGCAAGTGCCATCGTGACCCCGCGCCCCAGCAGCGAGGTGCCCAACAGCAGGATGGCGAGCCACAAGATAATTTGCTTGATCACAAGCGCATTGTATGCGCAAGACGCCACCTACCGCCGTTTCGCCTGCGCCAACTTCTCCGGCGTGAAAGCGTCCGGCAGCAGCGCGCCGACGGTGGTGAGCGTATAGTTGCCGCGCGCGTCGGCCTGGATGACCAAGGTGTTCAAGCCGAACTCGCTCATAAACTGCCGACAGGCGCCGCACGGCGCCCCGCCGTTTTCGGTGACGACCGCGATAGCGACGAACTCACGCTCGCCCTCGCTGATCGCCTTGACGTAAGCCGTGCGTTCGCTACAGATCGCCAGGCCATACGAGGCGTTCTCCACGTTCACACCGCTATACACATTGCCCGAGGCGGCCAGCAAGGCCGAGCCGACGCGATAGCGCGAATAGGGTGCATGCGCATATTTCCGCGCGCGATTGGCGACCTCGATGAGCACGCGGATGACCTCTTCCGGCAGCTCATCCGGCAGCGGCTTTGTTGACGGCGTTTGAGAGTCGCTTGTGCTCGGCTTCTGTGGCGTCGTCTGCCGCGCGCGATTGCTCTTGGGTTGCCTGCTGCGCGTTTGTTTGGCTTGGCGCATGCGTCACCTTCACTTTTAGGATGCGTCGGTCGTTCACAGTAAGCACCTCAAAGACGAACCCGCCATGCTCAACCTTCTCGCCGACCACCGGCACCTTGCCTAATTGGTCGTAGATGAAGCCGCCCAGCGTGTCGCTTTCGCCCTCAGGCAGCTCAACCTTGAGCAATTCGCTGGCGTCCTCGATGTTCATGCCGGCGTCGAGGATGTAGCCGTTGCCCTCCGGCAGCGGCACGATATCGGGCTCCTCTCTGTCGTATTCGTCTTGGATCTCGCCGACGATCTCCTCTAGGATGTCCTCGATGGTCACTAGGCCGGCCGTGCCGCCGTATTCATCCACCACGATGGAGACGTGCACGCGGCGCTTCTGCAACTCGTGCAACAGCTCAATCACGCGCTTGGATTCCGGCGTGAAATACACCTGGCGCAGCATCTTCTCCAGCGGCGGTTTCGTGCCGTCGCGCAGCGCAGCCAGCATGTCCTTGGCGTAGAGAATGCCGATGATTTCGTCAATCGTGCCGCGGTAGACCGGGATGCGCGAGTGGCCGGCCGAGATAACTACGTCAAGCGCCTCGTCGAACGGGGTGTTGACCTCCAGCGCTACCATAGCAATGCGCGGCACCATCACCTCGCGCGCGACCGTGTCACCGAAGTCCAGCACCGAGAGGATCATCTCCTTCTCGCCCTCCTCGATCAACCCTTCCTCTTCGCCGGCGTCCACCATCGTCTTGATCTCCTCTTCGGTGACGAGCGTGGCGCCTTCGCGCTTCTGGCCGCCCATCGGGACGGACAACAGGTTGCTCAACACCACCGCAAAGCGCACGAACGGCGCGAGCAACACGCTCATCAACTGCACTGGGCGAACGAGCGCCAGCGCGAGTGGCTCGGTGTAGCGCAGCGCTAATGCCTCTGGCACCAGCCGGCCAAAGACAAACAGGAAGAGAGCCGCGGCGAGCGCGACGATCAGAAAGGCGAGGGCCTGCGCTGCATCCGTCGGCAGACCCTCTATCGTCGAAGTAAGCCAGTGCGATACCGACGGCGTGAAGCCCAAGGCGGCGATGCCCGCCGCCAACACTAGCCCCAGCAACGCGCCTACTTCTGCCGTGGCCAGCAGGCGGCCGGAGTTCTCAGTCAACTGTTGGATGGCTCGCGCCGAGGCCACTCCCTTCTTCTCCAACTCAACCAGGCGGGAGCGGCGCATGTTGATCAATGCGCTGCGGGCGACTGCGAAGAATGCGCGTAATGCAGTGGCCAACACGAATAGCAACGCGACCATAGCGACGACCCTCTACACTCCGTCCCAGCGCGAATCGCCTGAAACGGCGCTGCCGGGTGCTACGCCTCCAGCTTGCGAATCACGCGCGCCGGCACGCCGACAGCCAGCGTTGCGGCCGGCACGTCCTTGGTGACCACGGCGCCGGCGCCGGTGCGCGCCCGCTCGCCCACGGTGACTGGCGCCACCAACATCGTGTCGCTGCCGATGAACGCATGATCGCCGATGATTGTGCGGTTCTTCTTCACCCCATCGAAGTTGCAGGTGATCGTGCCGGCGCCGATGTTGACGTGCGCGCCAACAATGGCGTCCCCCAGATAGCTGAAGTGCCCCATGTGGCTGCCTGCGCCCAGCGTGCTGTTTTTGATCTCCGCGAAGTTGCCCACGTGCGCGCCGGCACCGACGTGCGCGCCCGGGCGCAGGTGTGAGAACGGCCCAATATGCACATCGTCTTCGACTCGTGCGTGCTCGATCATGGACTGCACGATGTGCACGCGGTCGCCGATCTGCGACTCGACGATGTAAGAGTTCGGCCCGATCAGGCAATCGCTGCCGATGCGTGTGTGGCCGACTAGGTGAGTGTTGGGCAGAATGACGGTGTCCACACCGATCTCCACACCCTCCTCGATGTAGGTCGTCTCGGGATCGGTGATGGTCACGCCATTGAGCATGTGCCGACGGTTGATGCGTCGGCGCAGCGCGCGTTCGGCGTCGGCGAGGTCCACGCGGGTGTTGATGCCGATGCACTCATCGCGGTCATCTGTCACCAGGGCGCGCACCTCGCGCCCGTCGGCGACGGCAATCTCGATCAGGTCGGTCAGGAAGTATTCGCCTTTCTGCGGATTGGGGCGAATGCGCTTCAGCGCGCCCCACAACCACCTGCCGTCGAAGCAATACGCGCCGGCGTTCAGCTCGCGGATCGCAAGCTGCGCCGGTGTGCATGCGATCTCCTCGATGATAGCCAGCACTCGCTCGCCTTGCGCATCGCGGATCACGCGGCCGAACCCGCGCGGGTTGTCCGAGGTCAAGGTGAGCATCGTGATCGCTGCCCCATGGCGCTCGCGCAACGCGATCAGTTGTCGCAGCGTCTCCGGCCGCAGAAGCGGCATATCGCCGTAGGTGACGACGACCTGCGGTGCGTCGGCAGCATAGGCTTCGGCCTGCATCAGCGCGTGACCGGTGCCCAGGAGTTCGGCTTGCGACGCAAAGACGGCGCGCTCACCGATCGCGGCGCGCACGGCTTCGGCGTCGTGTCCAACAACGACGATGGGCACATTTCCGGTTGCCTGAGCTGCAGTAGTGATACAGTGGTCTATCAGAGGGCGACCGCCGAGCGAGTGCAGGATCTTGGGGCGCTTCGACTTCATGCGTGTCCCCGCGCCGGCGGCGAGCACGACCACGCAAGCGTTAGAGTGCGGATGGTCCGATGCGTCAGACATCATCTGAATTTGAAAACTAAGAACCGAGAACCGCGTGCCGCGCGATATACGGGCCTCGATTCTCGGTTCTCCACTGGGGCGGCTGGATTCGAACCAACGAATGTCGGATCCAGAGTCCGATGCCTTACCACTTGGCGACGCCCCATCGCTGTTGCATGCCATATTTTACCATTCACAACAGGGAAGGTGACGGCGCGACAACCGGAAGGGCTACGCCCCGGCACATGTGTGATAGATTCTGCGCCGACATGCCGACGCTCGGTTCGCAAGTCGTTCCGGCTAGGGCGCTGGATCTTAGGCGATTGTTGGCTCAGCTTGGAGCAGAAGACATCGGCGCACTGGACGAGTCGCTGGGGGAATGGATGAGTCGCCCGTTAGGGCGCGAAGCGCTGGCCGGCCTAGTCTTCCCGGTAACCGGCTCGGCCTACGTGTGCATGCTCAACTTCGAGCCGGCGGGGCTAATGCTGGTCGAGCGCGGCAGTGTAGGGGCGCGCATCCGAGCATTGGCCGTTGCGCCGGATCTGCGGCGGCGTGGTCTGGCGCGCACCATGCTCGAGGCTACGGAAAGCCTGGCGCGCCAAGCCGGCCTGCGCTGGATATGGATGATCGTGCCTTCGGACAACCTGCCGGCGACGCGCTGCGCGCTAGCGTGTGGTTACCGGCGCTACCGACCGCAATTCATGCGCCGCCAACTCAGCCACGCACTGCCTGTGCGCGTCGAGCACGCCCGCATCGAGCCGTTGACTGGGCGTGAAGCCGATGCGTCGCTGCGCCACTGGGTTGGCGTAGCGGCGAACCAAGGCGATGCTTGGTGCAGCGACCTTGCCCAGTCCGATTTGCTTGCATGGAACACGGCTGCCTTGGACGCCGGCCAACTGTATTTGTTGGTCAGTCCGCCGGACGAAGTGGGCATCGCGCACCTGCGGGGCGAGCCGCCCCATCGGGTCATCACGCTGTGGCTGGATCAGGCTCTGTGGAACACGCCGCGCGAGATGCAGTTGTTGAAGGCAGTTCTGGATTCGGTCGCGGATACGCCGCCGATGCTCGACGTCGAGTTCGGCAGTGGAGGGCACCTACGCGCATCGGCATCGGCCTATAAGGCGCTGGGCTTCAGGCCGGTGCTGCGTGACCGAGTGGTGATGGTCAAACGAGTCGTCTGACGGCAGGAGCGACCCGTGTGAGCTGACTCAGTGTCCGGCGCGTCGGCGGGCCATCTTCGCTAGCTGCTCGCGCTCGGCGTCGGTGAGATCGTTGGGCACGGTGATCAAAACGCGCAAGTAGAGGTCGCCGTATTCGCCCGACTTGTTGAGCTTGGGCATGCCGCGCCCGCGCACGCGGATGAGCTTGCCAGAAGAGGTGCCGGGCGGCACTTTCACCATAATCGGACCAGCGAACGTGTCCACTTGTATCTCGCCTCCCAGCATGGCCGTGAACGCATCTACCTGCACGTCGCGATACAGGTCGTCGTCTTTGCGTTCGTAGATCGGGTGAGGTTTGACCTCGATCACCAAGTAGAGGTCGCCGGCCTGCCCGCGCGCGTTCTTGCCACCTTGGCCGCGCACTCGCACTCGCGAGCCGGTCTTCACACCGGGCGGAATCTTTACCTCGATGTCGGACTGACCGGGTTTCTGCACCAGGCGCGTCGTGCCGTGGTAAGCCTCCTCGAGGGTGATGTCCACGCCTTGTTGAAAGTCGCGCGGCTGGCTCACGGTCTGCCCACCACTGAACATCTGGCGGATGAACTCGCCCAGGTCAATGTCCTGCTCGTAGACGCGGCGAGCGTTCTGGCCGAACCCGAAGAAGTCGCTGCCCGTCGCCCACTGGCTCCAGTCGTAGTCGCGCGGATTCCCGCCAGCGCGCTGATACTCACGATAGCTGGCGCCCATCCGGTCGTAGAGCTTGCGCTTCTCCGGATCGCTCAGCACCTCGTAAGCCTCGTTGATCTCTTTGAACTTCTCCTCGGCCTTCTTGTCGCCCTTGTTGGCATCCGGGTGGTATTGACGCGCTAGTTTGCGAAACGCCTTCTTGATCGTCTCCTGGTCGGCGTTCCGGTCTACGCCGAGCGTCTTGTAATAGTCCTTGTATTCCATATTCGCGATCAGGTCATGCCTGTTCCAAGCGATCAAACCGCAGGTGGATTTTCACCAAGAGAGATTAACAGAATGATTGTATAACCCCGATTAGATTAACGAGGTTCACCCCGGCCGTCAAAAGCTGGGCGCTCCCCTGAAATCCGACCGTGCGCTAAACTGGCCGCATGTTCAAGAACCTGAATGCCGGAGCGCTGGGCCACGTGATCCCGTTCGACCAGGCATGCACGCTGGCCAAACAGTTTGGCTTCCCGGGTGTGGATTTGGACGTAAATTACTTGATGAGGATAGCCGAGGAGAAGTCGCTACAAGCAGCCAAAGAATGGTTTGAGCAGACCGGCCTGCGCCCGGGCGCCATCAGCCTGAGCGCGAAGTGGCGTGAGGGCGACAGCGACACGGCTTTTGAGGACAGCCTGACCCGGCTGGCGAACGAGGCGCGCCTGGCTGCCGCTCTGGGATGCACGCGCTGCGTCACATGGGTGCTGCCCGGCTCGAACACGCTCGACTTTTATCGGCACTGGGATTTCGTCGTTCCCCGCCTGCGACGCGTCGCTTCCGTGCTGGCCGAGCATGGCCTGCGCCTCGGTTTGGAATTCATCGGTCCGGCTACGTTGCGGGCTCGCTTCAAGTACGATTTTGTCCACACCATGGACGGGATGCGCGCGCTCATCGCTGCGATCGGCGCGGACACGCGCAATGTCGGCCTGTTGCTGGATTGCTTCCACTGGTATACCGCGCATGCGTCCGTGAGCGACATCGAGCGCCTCGACCCGAGCGAGGTCGTTTACGTTCACGTCAACGACGCGACGGCCGGGCGCGGCCCGGACGAGCAGATAGACGGCGAGCGGCAAATGGTGGGCGCCAGCGGCGTAATTGACATCCACGGGTTTTTGGCTGCGCTGCGCAAGATCGGCTACGATGGCCC
The DNA here is from genome assembly GCA_025056965.1 of Thermoflexales bacterium. Classification (GTDB taxonomy): domain Bacteria; phylum Chloroflexota; class Anaerolineae; order J036; family Brachytrichaceae; genus JAAFGM01. The sequence continues at coordinate 10,517 of JANWVF010000019.1, forward strand.
GGTCACCGTTGAGCCGTTTAACGAAGCGGTGCGCGCCATGCCGGTATTAGAGGCGGTGCGCGTCACCAGCGAGGCGTTAGACCGCGTCCTAAGCCTTTGAATTTGCAGAATCTGGATGGTGGCCTTACACTAGTTGCACGGCAAATCATTGCGCTGGATTAGTTTAGTAAGGACGCAGCCAGCACCGAAACCCTCCTAACTCTGGCCGCATTGCCCGGAAATCGGCTCTAATCCAGGCGATTGAATAAAGAGGAGGCGAAGTTTGATGATCTCTAGACAATTTGTCTCAGTCGCTGTCCATGCGACACTGGCCGCAGCGTTGTGCGCGAGTTTGCAACCGCCGTCGCAGGCAGCTGCCACGCGACCCACTCCGGTGTCGTCGCTCGACGATGTCACGAAAGCAGTCGCCTTCGTCGTAGCACAGGGGTCATTTTGGGATCCGCAGACCGCGGCACAGGTCGCGGATGCCTGGACCGGCACGGCCTTCATCATTGATCCGTCTGGGTTGGCGGTGACGAATAACCACGTCATCGCCGGCGCGGCTATCCTCGAAGTCTACCTAGATGGCGAGAAGGAGCCGCGCAACGCCAAGGTGCTGGGGCGCTCGGAGTGTTCTGATCTGGCCGTGATTGACATAGATGGTGAGGGCTTCAGGTATCTAGAATGGTTTACCGGCACGCTCAAAGCCGGATTGCCGATCTATGCCGTTGGTTTCCCGCTCAGCAACCCTGAGGTGGACATCGAGGACGGCATTATCTCCAAGGCGCGCGCCAGCGGTGATACGCGCTGGTCGTTCGTCAAGCAAGTGATCGAGCATAGCGCCGCAACCAACCCCGGCAATTCCGGCGGACCGATCGTGACCGCCAACGGCAAGGTCGTCGCTGTGCATTTCGCCGGCTTCGATAAGGCGCGCCAATACTTTGCCATTGCGCGCGACGAAGCATTGCCCGTCATCAGGCAACTGATGCGGGAGCGCGATGTGGACAGCATCGGCATCAACCCGCTGGCCGACATCTTTGAGGTGAATGGTCAGAAGTTCGGCGGCATCTGGGTGCAGGCTGTGCAGTCCGGCTCGCCGGCCGACGACGCGGAGCTCAAGCCGGGCGACTTGCTGATCGAGATGGAGGGCCAACCACTAGCCCAAAATGGCACGATGCGCGAATTCTGCTCCATCATTCGCAGTCGCCGCCCCACCGACAAGATGACGATCAAGGTGCTGCGACCTTCTACCGGCGAGCTGCTCGAAGGCCAGATCAACGGCCGCCCGCTCAAGGTCGTCGGCAAGGTGTCCGCAGGGACGGGCAGCGCCGGTACACAGGGCAGTGCGGCCAGCGCAACGTTGACGATCGTGAACGAGTCCAGCAACACCATTAGCAGCATCAATATCGCCTCGCCTGAGGCGACTGAATGGGGCGACAACGTGTTGAGCAGGGCTATATCGCCCGGCAAGAGCACGACCCTTGAAGGCATCCCTGCTGGCGTCTACGACATCCGCGCGCTGGACGAAGAGGGCAACTTCCTGGCGGCCATTTTTAGCGTGCAAATCGAGGGTGAACAAAGCTGGACGATCTACCCGCGCTGGGCCGGCTGGCCGAAGAATGCCAAGGAGCTGTTTAAAGACGACTTCACCAACAACAAGAACAAGTGGCCGGTCGGCTCGACCAATGCCTTCGACGTGACCCTAAGCGACGGGGCGATGAATATCCTGATCAAAGAAGCCGAATGGACCGGCTGGCAAACGTATTCGCGCCAATTGTCCGGTCAGTTCATCGCCGAAGTGCTGTGCCGCGCAGAGGGTCAAGACGCCGAGTGCGCCCTTGGCTTCGCGCTGGACGACAATAACTTTTTATGGTTCCGCGCGAACCCCTCTAAGCAAGAGTATTCGCTGCGCCTGGCCGAGCGCGGACAGTGGTCAACAGACCTGATCGCGCCGAACGTCTCGGTCTACATCGCGCCGATGGGCTGGAACCGCTATACGCTGGGTCGCATCGGCAAAAGCATCGTGCTGTACGTGAACGGCACATTGATTGACTTGGTCGAAACCAACAAAATCCCGCGCGGCAGGGTAATCTTCGGTGGATCGTCGGGTACGAAGGCCAACGTGCAGCTCCAGTTCGACGACTTTATAGTCTTCTCGGTGCAGTGATCAAAGCCCCTTATCGGCATGGCTCGGCGCGTATGACGAGCGCTGAGCCGCGCCCCGCACTTTGAAGCGCAGATTGCTGATGGCCCTGCGCATTGCCGGGATGCGCAGGGCCAATAGCACGATGACGACCGCGCCGAAGAGCAGCGGTTCAGGACGACTGCCCAATGACTTAACCAGCAGTGCGAAGTGCAGCACGGCGACCGGCACGGCCAGGTAGACCAATTTGTGCAGGGCTCTCCAACGCTTGCCCAGGCGCGCCATCCAACCGCGCGTGGACGTAACTGCCAACGGGACTAGGATGATGAAGGCAATGAAGCCGGCAATCACGTAATACTTTTCGATGATCGTCTGCCCGATGAGCTGAAGATCAAGCCCGTAGTCCAATACGGCGAAGGCGGCCAGGTGCAGCCCGGCATACATAAAGCCGTAAAGTCCTAGGGCGCGCCGCACCTGTAGCGCCTGTCGAAAGCCGAAGATCGTGTTCAGGGGCGTGCAGGCCAGCGACAGCACAAGCAGCACCAACGCAACTTTGCCGGTGCGCACGATGATCTCTTGGATTGGGTTGGCAGTTAGGTTATAGCGATAGTTGTCTAGGACGATGACGCCCAACGGCGCCAATGCGCCGATGTGGGCTACGATCCGCAGCCAGTTCGCCCTCAACCAGTCCATACAGGGTCAGTAGTTCACCTGTAAGTCCATCCCCGCATACAGCCCGGCTACCTGCTCGGCATAGCCGTTGAACATGAGGGTAGGGCGGCGTCCGGGTTCACCGATGCGACGCTCAGTCGCCTGTGACCAGCGCGGATGCGGGCGCTGTGGATTGACGTTCGAGTAGAAGCCATACTCGTGCGGCGCCATGGTGTTCCACAACGTCTTCGGCTGCTCGGCCGTCAGCTCGATCTTGACGATGGCCTTGATGCTCTTGAAGCCGTACTTCCACGGCACCGCCAAACGCAACGGCGCGCCGTTGGAGTTCGGCAACGGCTTGCCGTATAGGCCGGTCACCATCAGCGTCAGATCGTGCATGGCCTCATCCAGGCGCAACCCCTCGGTATACGGCCAGGGATAAAAGGTGGGCGGACGCTGGTTGGGATACTGTTGCGGATCGAACAGCGACTCGAATCGCACATACCTGGCCTCGGCTTTCGGCTCGACCTCTTTGAGCAACTTGTGCAGGGGAAAGCCGATCCATGGGATAACCATAGACCAACCCTCGACGCAGCGCAGCCGGTAAATGCGCTCCTCTTGGTCGAACTTGCGGCGCAGGTCGTCAATATCGTAAGTGCGCGGGTTGTTCACCAAACCGCCTACCGTCACCGTCCAGGGCTCGGCTTTGAAGTTGGCTGCCAATCGCGAGACCGCTTCCTTATCTTCGGTGAATTCGTAATAGTTGTTGTAGGTCGAGATCGTCTCGAACGAGTTGGCCGGATCGCCGAACTCATCGCGTTTGATCTCGGCGCTGCCAGTCGGCGCAGGCAACGGCTCGCGCGTCCCGGCGGGCGCCGTCCGGCCGGCAAGCGTATCGCCCAGCTGACCGCCGCACGCCGTCAGCGCCGCCGAGCCGAGGGCCAATGCGCCGAGGCGCATGAACCGACGCCGCGAGAGATACACATGCTCCGGGGTGATCTCGGACGAACGAATCTTTAGGGTGTTCCGCCTCAGCAACATCAATGTGTATGGTAGTGCCTGAACATTACACTCGGCTTAGCCGCGCGAAGAGCATTGTGAGGTGCTACACTTCTGCGCGATGCGCGACCTGCGTGCTTCGCCATCGGATCTATCTGAGCTGCGACGTCTTCTCCGCGAACGCTTCGGCATAAATGACTTTCGCGACGGGCAGCGAACGGCGATCGAGCACTTGCTCGCCGGGCGGAACACCCTGGTCGTCATGCCAACCGGCAGCGGTAAGTCGCTCATCTATCAATTCTGCGCGCTTGCACTGCCCGGCACGGCGCTAGTGATCTCCCCGCTCATCGCGCTGATGAAGGACCAAGTGGATCGCCTGAGCGCGCTCGGCATTCCGGCGACGTTTATCAACAGCTCGATTGGCGCAGAAGAGCAGCAGCGCCGCATCGAAAAGATGGAAAGCGGTCAATGGCGCTTGGTGTATATCGCGCCGGAGCGCCTGCGCAGCGCGACATTCATCAACGCCCTGCGACGTGTGCGGGTGTCCTTGCTGGCCGTGGATGAAGCACATTGCATCTCGCAATGGGGGCACGATTTCCGTCCCGACTACTTGCGTATCGGCGCGATGCGCAAGGCGCTGAACGATCCGGTCACCGTAGCGCTCACTGCGACCGCCACGCCCGAGGTGCAGGATGACATCATCGGCCAGCTCGGCCTGCCTGCCGTCGAGCGCGTGATCACCGGCTTCGCTCGTCCCAACCTCGTCTTTCACGTTCGCTTCACGCCGGATTTGCAATCGAAGTACCGTGCCATTCGCAAAGTGCTCGGCGCCGTGCGTGGCGCAGGCATCATTTATGTCGCCACGCGCCGCGACGCTGAAGAGCTGGCCCAAACGTTGGAGGCGGAATATCGCCTGCCGGTCTGCGTCTACCATGGCGGCATGGAGCGCGGTCAGCGCGCGCTGGCGCAGGATGCCTTCCTCGCTCAGGAGAACGCCGTTATGGTTGCGACGAACGCCTTCGGCATGGGGGTGGATCGCCCCGACGTGCGGTTCGTGGTGCACTACCACATCCCGGGCACCTTAGAGGCTTACTACCAGGAAGCCGGTCGAGCCGGGCGCGACGGCAAGCCGGCGCAGTGCATGCTGCTCTACGCGCCACAGGATCGCAACTTACAAGAGTGGTTCATTGAGAACGATGCCCCTTCGCGCAGCGACCTGCTGCGGCTGCACGGGGTCATTGCTTCGCGCGCGGCGGATGGCCTGGTGCAGCTGTCGCCAGACGAGCTTTATCGCGTGACGCGCCTGTCCGAGGTGAAGCTGCGCGTTGGCTTGTCGCACCTGGAGCGCGTTGGCGCGCTGGAGATGACGTCCGGGGAGGCACAAGCCTTGTGCTTTGCCGTGCGCGAGTTGAGCGAGGATGCGCTGAGCCAGATCGAGGCCGACATCCGTCGCTGGCGGGCACATAAGCGTGCCCAGCTCGATAAGGTGATTGCCTACGCCGAGACGACCACGCGCTGCCGGCAGCAGATGCTCATCGCGCACTTCGGCGACACGAGCGAAGTGCGAGCTTGGCCGTGCTGCGATTTTCACGTGCGCGAGGCGCGCGGCGAAGCTCACCCACAATTCAACGTCTCGGCCTTCCCTCGTCCGCAGGCCGATAAGGCACAAGATAAACAACATTCGGTGGACGTAACCGCACAGCTGCTCAATGCCGGCATGAGCATCCGAGAGGTGGCTGCGCAGCGTGGGCTGAGCCTGAGCACGATATATGTGCATGCGGCCCAGCTCATCACGGCCGGCCGCCTGGAATTGCATCGCGTGGTCAGCGCAGCCACCGAAGCCGAGATTCGCCGCGCGATTGCTCAGGTCGGCTCCACAGAGCGGTTAGCGCCGATCAAAGCCCTGCTGCCCGACACGATTGACTACGGCGAAATTCGCTGCGTGGTGGCGCAGGTCAAAGGTCCGGCAGCGGGCCGCACAGGCACAGATGAGCGCGCGGACGGCGCACAGACCAAGGGCGGGCAAACCTCGTAGAGCGGTTACTTCAGGGGCGCGAACGCTCGGCCTTCGTACAGGCTCCGCAGACTGCACGAAGGCCCTCCCCCGGAGCGTTCGCATATCCGCATGGTGCTCTGCGTCGCTCACAGGATATTTTAAGCAATTGTGCCCCGATGAAAATAGGTAGAAATCTACTCTTTTCTAAACAATACCGCTCGGTGAATTGTGCGCAGGTAAGTATGTTGGTGTTATGTCGCTGCTTCAGCGACTTGTTGCCTGTGCCAAGATCTCCATCGTGTGCACTACCGGCAGCGGGTGGCCGGCGCGCCGCAGATGCGTCCGTATCTGCACCAGGCAGCCGATATTGCCGGTAGCGACGACCTCTGCGCCGGTTGCTAGGATGTTGCGTACCTTGCGCTCGCCCAGTTGATCGGCGATGTCGGGATGCTCGATGTTATACGTGCCGGCCGAGCCACAGCAGATTTCGCCTTCGGGGATCTCAACCAGCGAGACGTTAGGGATAGCTCTGAGCAGCCGGCGCGGCGCACCCCAGATGCCCTGGGCATGTGCCAAGTGGCAAGCGTCATGATAAGCGACGGTCAGCGGTTGCGGCAGGGAATGCACTTCGCGCAGGCCTAACTCGTCCAAGAACTCGCCGACGTCCTTCGCTTTATGGGCGAAGGCGCGCGCCTCGTCCTCCATCGGTGTGCCGCGAAAGAGCAGCTCATACTCCTTCATGGCCGAGCCGCAGCCGGCCGCATTTGACACAATCGCGTCTACGTCGCGTGGGAAGGTGCGCACATTCGTCTCGGCCAGCCGACGGGCGCTCTCGGCATCGCCGGTGTGCATACCCAGCGCGCCGCAACAGCTCTGACCCTTTGGCACGATCACTTCTACGCCGTGGGCGGTCAGCGCTTGGATCGTCGCCTGATTGATCTGTGGGGCGAGCACTTGCTGCACGCAGCCAGCCAGCAGCGCCACGCGCGCTCGACGTTGGCCGATGGCCGGATAGGCTTCGGCCAGCGGCTGGCTCCGAGCTGGGATGTCGTCGGGCAGCAGTGCGAGCATGGCCGCGAGTTGACCGGGCAACACATCTTTGAGGGGCCGCGCGAACTTGCCGAGCATCGCCGCCGCGCGAAAGCGATTCGGGTAAGGCAAAGTCTCGCGCACCAGCCGCCGCGCAAGGCGGTCCATCATCCGCCGCGGACGCAGCGGCTCACTGTAGGCGCGGTAAGCCGTGATCAGCTCACCGTACTTCACGCCGGATGGGCAAGCCGTCACGCATCCGACGCACCCCAAGCAGCGGTCGAGGTAGGGCGCGGCATCCTGCGGCGTCAGCGAGCCTTGCAGCACGTCGCGCATGAGGACGATGCGCCCGCGCGGCGAGTCCATCTCCTCCCCCAGCACCTTGTAGGTTGGACAGGCGGCCAAGCAGAAGCCGCAGTGTACGCAGGCGGCGACGGCATCGGCCATCGTCTGGCCGTTTGGACCGAGCTTGTCGGCGGAGATTGTATGTTGCATTGGTCGAGAGTGTACATGTGGCGCGCTGCGCCGCCAGAGGCAAGTTACCCGAACTTGTGCTGAGGATCGAGCGCGCGAGCGACGCGCTCGGCGAATGGATGGCTGACCCGCCGGCCGATGCGTGGGTCACCGAGCGCGTTCAGCATGACCAGGCCGGCCAGGTCCAGCGCGGTGAGCAGCGCGTCTAACTCAGCCGGCGCGTGCGTCGCGATCCATGCGACGTTGCCGCCGACGCTGTAGCGTCGCCGCGTCGCTTGGATGCGCGCGTCCAGCGCAGGGATGCGGGCGGGCGTGAGCGGCACTTTGACGACCGATGCATCCTCGGCGACCCAGGTGAATTCGCGCGCCTCACGCCAGATGCGCGCTTCGTCATCGCCGGCCACGATCTCGCCGCCGCCGCACAGCGATCGCACGCGATCCATGCGCTGGGGCAGGCCGGCGGCTAAACCACCGACGCGGACGAGCAGCGTTGCCGCATTCGATCCGTTCACGACGATGTCAATTGCGTTGAGGTCGTATGGACAGTTGGTGAGTTTGGGCAACAGAGCCAGCGCGGCGTCGAGCGAAGGGCAGCTCATCTGCAACGTGGCGTAGGCTTCCGGCCTGGGAAAGACCTTGAATGTGACATCCACCAGTGCGCCGAGCCGACCCAGGCTGCCGACCATGAGCTTGGGGTAGTCGAAGCCGGCAGCGTTCTTCACCACCTTGCCGCCGCCTTGGATCACGTGGCCGTTGCCGTCAATGAAGCGCGCGCCGATGATAAAGTCGCGCACGCCGCCATAGCGGTAGCGCTCCGGTCCACATGCATTCGCGGCGACCGTTCCGCCCAGCGTCGCGCCGCGCTCCGCCAGCAGCGGGTCGAATGGCAAGTATTGCCCGTGCTCAGCCAGCAGCGCCTGCACTTCCGCTGCCGGCGTGCCAGCCCAGGCCGTGATCACGAATTCGGTCGGCTGGTAGTCAATGACGCCGGTCAGCCGGCGCATGTCGAGCAGTTGACAGCCATCAGCCACAGGGCGAAGCTTGGTCGCCGCGCCGCGCAGGCGCACGCAAGGGCTCGACGCGATCGCTGCTTGGAGTTCGCGTATTAGGTCGGCAGCAGACATGGTGATCAGGTCAGCGCGGCGCAGCGTAGTCAATCACGAACACATAGTTGCCGGACGGCGCATGGCGAGCGATGCCAATGCCAATCTCGCGGTAGATCGGGGAAAGGATCGCCTGGCGCTGACGCTCGTCGTTCAGCCAACCGACGAAAGCATCCTGCCAACTGGCGAAGAGTCCCCAGTTCTCTGCACCGGCGACCAGAGAGTATCCCGAAGCGCGCATGCGTGCCTCTGGCGGCAAGCCGTCAGGTCCCAGTTGGGCGGCGTTGCCTAGCGCAATCAGCGTATTGAGGGGCAAGCCGGCGAGATACTCCGCATGCTTTTGCGCTACCTGTTCCAGCGCAGGAGAAAGGGTAAAGAACGGCAAGTCGTAGCCGCGCCGCACCTGGTTGTGTAATTGAAGCAGGGCTTGTCGCGTGCCGACGGCGTCGTCGGCGGCAGGCACGGGCGGTTGCGTCGGTGACGGCGTTGGCTGTGGTGTGGGTGTAGGCGCAGGTGTAGGTGTAGGCGTCGCGGTTGGCGCCGCGGTCGCTGTGGGCGAAGGTGCGACGGTCGGCGGTGCAGCGGTTGGTGTGGCCTCTGGGGCAGGGGCGGGCGCAGGTTGGCGCGGCAGCCATGCTTGGCAACCGAAGAGGGCGAACGATATTCCGATGACAACTACGATGTGAGTGAATCGAAATGTGTGCATAGCTTTGATCGCCTCCCTGAACGATTCGCTTGATGCAGGCTCACACTCGCGAGATCACGCCGGCCTGCTCTAGCGGGTGGGATCCGACCCGGCGCAGCGCGGGCGCTTCGCCGTCGGGGAAGACCTTGCCGCGGTTGGCCAGCTCCAGCGGGTCTATGGCTTTGCGCAGTGCCCACATCGCGTCCATGTCGGATTCACTGAATTGGCGCGGCATGTACTGGCGCTTCTCCATGCCGACGCCGTGCTCACCGGTGATCGAACCGCCGAGCCGGATGCACAAGTTAATAATCTCGCTGGCCAGCTCCTCGGCGCGCTGCAGGGCACCGGGTTCGCGACCGTCGAACATGATCAGTGGGTGCAAGTTGCCGTCGCCGGCGTGGAAGACATTCGCAACACGAATGCCCCACTTGGCGCTGAGTTTCTCGATCTCGGCTAGCGCCTCGCCCAGCCTGCGGCGTGGCACCACGCCGTCCTGTACGATGTAATCAGGGCTCAGCCGGCCTACGGCGCTGAAGGCGCTTTTACGCCCCTTCCAAATCTTCGAGCGTTCTTCGTCGTCCCGCGCGACCTTGATCAAGTAGGGCTGTGAGGCGTCAATTACTTCTCGCAGGCGCGCCCACTCTGCCTCGACCTGTGCGCGCTCGCCTTCCAGCTCGACGATGAGCAGCGCTGCAGCGTCGAGCGGGTAACCAGGTTTCACGGCGGCTTCGGCGGCCTGAATCGAGAGGTGATCCATGATCTCCAGCGCGCCGGGCAACAGGCCGGAGGCGATCACGCTGGAGACGGCATCGCCGGCGGCCTCCAAGCTGCGATACGCAGCCAGCAGCGTGCGGTAGGTCTCCGGCTTCGGCAGCAGCCGCACGGTAGCCTCCAGCACGACGCCAAATAAGCCTTCGCTGCCGACGAATAGACCAACGTAGTCGGCATCTACGCTCTCTAAGCTGTCGCCGCCCAACTCGGCGATCGCGCCATCCGGCAGCACCACCTTCAATCCCAGCACGTGGTTGCTGGTCATGCCGTACTTGAGGCAGTGTGCGCCGCCGCTGTTGAAGGCGATGTTGCCGCCGATGGTGCAAACGGGTTGACTGGATGGATCAGGCGCGTAGAGCAGGCCGTAAGGCGCAGCGGCTTTGGTGATTTCGGCATTGACCACGCCGGCCTCGACTACGGCAATGCGCTGCTGCGGATCGAGCTTGAGGATGCGGTTCAACCGGTTGAGGGCGATAAGGATGCCTTCCTTAATTGGCAACGCGCCTCCGCTCAGGCTAGTGCCGCTGCCACGCGCTACGAATGGCACGCCGAAGCGATGGCATGCCCTCACCGCTGCGACGACTTCGGCTTGGGTTTCGGGAATGACGACGGCGAGTGGGCGGGCTTGAAAGGCAGTGAGTCCGTCGGACTCATAAGCGGCCAGCGCTGCCGGCGCCGTGAGCAATCGCCCGGGCGGGAACACCGCGCGCAGCGCGGAGAGGAATTCGGCTTGGCTCATCGAAGGAAAGCGTACATCGCCTCGTTAAAGGCGTTGGGCTGTTCGAGCGGGGTGAGATGTCCGGCGCCGGGGATGACGACGAGCTTCGCGCCGTCCACTTCGCGCGCGATCACCTCAGAATCGCTCGGCGGTGAGATCACGTCCTTCTCGCCGGCGATGACGAGCGTCTTCGCCTGCACGCGGCGCAGCCAGTCGGTCATGTCCTTTCGCGTGGCCAGTGCCTCCAGCGTAGCGACGATGGTGTCCGGGTGCGTGCGTTCGATCATGTGGCGCACCTCGTTGCCGCATCGTTCCATGTTCTCCGGCGCGAGCAGCCGAGGCAACATCTCATCGGCGTAGGGACGCATGCCTTTGGTCTTGACCAGCTCGGCTTGGCGCTTGCGGTTGGCCTTGGTCTCGGCAGTGTCGCCGGCGGCGCGTGTGTTCGAGAAAATCAGGCGTCGCACCCGCCTGCGAGTAGCCAGCCGCCGCCAGATTGCCAGTGCGATATAGCCGCCCATGGATAGCCCAACGAAATCTGCGCTCTTAATCTTGAGGTGATCGAGCAAGGCAACGATGTCAGCGGCGAAGGTGTCCACGGTGAGCGGGGTTGGCTGAGGCGGCTTCTTCAGCTCGCTCGATGCGCCGAAGCCGCGCAGGTCGGGCGCGATGCACCGGTAGCCCGTCGAGAAGTAGTCAAGCTGGTGTCGCCAGATGCTGTGGTCGAGCGGGAAGCCGTGCAAGAAGACGATGACATCGGTTGAATCGCCGCTGCTGCCGCGATCCTCAAAGAACATGCGGAGGCCGTTGATTTCTGCATACATTTTGGGAATGCCCTATTGTTGATCCGGCATCGCTATGCAGGACGGATTTTATCGCCGCCGGCGGAGAGGCGGGTGGATTGGCTTACGGTCATGCAGCGTGGGCCGTGCGGCATGAATTGGAAGGCTGTTGCCGGAGCGATCGCTGCTTCAGCTCTGCCGCCCGAGCAGGCTATGCGCCAAGTCGCGCAAAGCGCGGCTGGCCGCGTTATCCAGTCCTGTTGCGCTCAGGGCGTCTAGGGCGCGCGCGTAAGCTTCGCGCGCCGCTTGCTCGGCATGCGCTTTGCCTCCGGCGGCCTCGATGAGCTCGCGCATCGGCTGCACCGCATCGTGGCTCAGCGCGCCGACCTCTAGGTAACCATGGCGGACGCGCGCGTCCCGCTCAGCGGCGTAAAGCACCGGAAGCGTCTTCTTGCCATGAGCCAAGTCGCTATCGTGCTTGCCGGTGACGCTTGGATCACCCCAGATGCCCAACACGTCGTCTTGGAGTTGAAACGCGATGCCAAGCCACTGACCGAAATCGGCGAATGCCTGCACGGTGGCATCGTTCGCGCCGCCCAGCAGCGCGCCGATCTCGCACGCGCTCGACGTGAGCGCCGCCGTCTTGCCCTCGATCATGCGCATATATTCCTCGGTGGTCACGTCGCTGCGCGACTCGAAGCTCAAGTCGAGGTGTTGGCCGATCGTCAGCCGCACGCACATTTCATCGAAGGCGCGCATCGCGCGCACGACGCGCTCGGGCGGCGCGCCGCATTCTGCGGAGCGCAGCAGCGCCAAGTGCGCGAATGCGAACATCGCATCGCCGGCATTGATGGCCTGGGATTCGCCCCACAGCTTCCACACGGTTGGCCGGCCGCGCCGCAGCTCATCGCGGTCCTCGATATCGTCATGAATCAGCGAGAAGTTGTGCAGCAGCTCAATGCCCGCCGCCGCCGGAATGGCGCGTCGGTAGTCGCCGCCGCACGCCTCGCAGCTCAGAAGCGTCAGCATCGGTCGAATGCGCTTTCCGGCCGGCGCCGACGTTGGCGCACCGCTGCTATCTGCAAAGCCAAGGTGGTAGTTCAACATGACGCTTAGTTCTCTGGGTTGCGTCCCTGCGTTGATCACGGTGCGCATCTCCGCCTCGACCAGGGGCACATAGCGCCGGAAGGCATCGCTCAGGGTGTTTGTGCTGGACATACACGGCCAACTTTAACCGAATTTATCGCGCAGATACAGTCCGATGCCGATCCAGCCGACGGCCAGCAGATAGCCGGCCAGCACGTCGGTGGGCCAGTGCACGCCCAGGTACACGCGCCCAAAGCCTGCGCCGCCGATGACGAGCGCTGCCCCCAGCATTGTCAACACGCGCAGGCGAGGTCGCGATGCGCTGAGCATAGCTAGGGCGGTGAACGCGACCATCGCCGCGCCGGCATGTCCGCTCGGATACGAGAAGCGCTGAAAGTCGGCTTGTAGCTCCGGCAAGCCGTGCGGGATGTAATCCACGCTCGGCCGCACCCGCCCTATAGCGATGCGCATGCCGATATTGCAAGCCAACGCGCCGAGGAAGGCGATGACCGGCCAGCCGGCAGCGATGATCTGCCCTGCGCTCAAAACGATTCGGCGTGCGCGCAACCGCAACAAGCCGACGCCGCTCGCGAGGACACAGATCAGCAGCGCAGGCGTAGCGGAGCTGATGAAGGTCAGCAACCAGATCAGGCGGGTGAGCGCGTCGCTGCGGGCGGCCAGCGCCCAGTGGATCATTGGCCACTCACCGGGCAGCGGACCGACAAAAATGACCAACATCGTGATCACGGCTAGGGCGGAGAACGACGCGACCGCAATGAATCCCCAACGCGGATGCATAGTTTCGATAATGCTACACTGCCGGAGCACATGGTCACTACATTTCGGCTCAACGCTGGCAACGCCGTCGCCGAGCGCAGCATCACGCTCGTCGGCGAGCACGCCTCACTTCGCGAAGCATCCGCACAGTTGCCCGATGGGGCCTACACGACCTTTCGCACATACGACGGCAACCGCGTCTTGCGGCTACGCCAACATATCCAACGCCTTGAGGAGTCGGTTGCGTTGCTCGGCCGTCCGGCGACGCTCGACGAGTTCGCAACACGTCAAGCCGTGGCGCATGCCCTACGCGCGACGGGCTATCCCGAATCCCGCTTCCGGTTGACTTTTGCGCCGCCGATGTTGTTCGTCAGCGTCGAGCCGTTCGCGCCCTATCCGCCTGCCCTCTATGAATCCGGCGTTTGGTGCGTCAGCGTCTCGCTCCACCGCGACAACCCGCACGCCAAAAGCACAACGTTCATCGCCTCGGCAGCGGATGCCTACCGCGCCTTGCCGGAGGGGGCGCACGAGGGCTTGATGATTGGCGAGGACGGCGCTGTGTTGGAAGGGCTAAGCAGCAACTTCTTCGCCGTGATGGCCACAGCGGACTCCGAAGCCTCGCCGGTGCTGCGCACGGAGGAGTCGCGCGTTCTGGCTGGGGTGACGCGCGCGCTCGTATTAGAGGTCGCCCGCGAGGTGTTGCCCGTCGTGCCCGAAGCCGTGGCCTACCGCGACTTGCCGCGCGCGCGCGAGTGCTTCATCACCAGCGTCTCGCGCGAGATTCTGCCGGTGGTCAAAGTGGATCAGTTCACAGTTGGCGACGGCGGTCCCGGCCCCATCACCCGCGAGCTGATGCGGCGCTTCCAGGCTTTGGTGCGGCGCGAGGCCGAGCCGGTCTTGTAGCCTGCGCATACCTGCCTCGACTATTTCGTGCGCGTGGAAGGGTAGGGCGTCAAGGCGTGGTCGAGCGGATTTCGGCGGCATTCACGCTTGCCCGGCTGCTGAAGAAGTGCTCGCGCAGCTCGGCGATGCGCGCGCGAATGGGGACGATCACTTGCGAGCCGTCGGGGGTCGTCGCGAACTCGGTGTAACGCTGATCGAGCACCTCGGATTTGATCTTGTCGCGCTCGAGGTTCTGAGCGAGCACGGCCAGTTGTTGCATCTGGTCAAGCGTCATGTCGGTCTTGATGGAAGAGCCGAGTTCGCGCAGCATGTCCGGCGCGCTGGCGATGAGCAGCGCCAGCGTTTGCGGGTTCTTGAGCTTCTCGCGCACGGCCAGGATCACTTGCTGTTGGCGACGGGCGCGGTCGAAGTCGCCGTTGCGCGAGTGGCGCGTGCGCGCATACTTCAGCGCGGTCGCGCCATCCATGGTTTGTAGCCCGGCCGGTAAAGAGAACACTTCGGTTCCGTAATCCTCAGTCGGGTATTCAGGGTCGTAAATCGGCTCAGGCACGTCAATCGTGATGCCGCCGATGCGGTCTATGAAGCTCTCGAAGGCCGTGAAATTGATGCGAGCGACGAAGTGGATCGGGATGCCCAAGAAGTTCTCGACCGTCTTGCGCGCCAAGGCAATGCCGCCGCCCGGATAGTCATAGGCATCACCCAGGAAGTTGGCCTGGTTGATGCGATAGTTCGGCTGGCCGAAATCGCCGGGGATCGGCACCCAGATGTCGCGCGGGATAGACAGAATGCCCGCCTCCATCGTGACCGGATCGAGGGTGAACACGATCATGGTGTCGGTACGATAGGCGCGCTCGCTTTCTCCGGCCCGCTGGTCAATGCCCAGCAACAAAATATTCACACGCTCCTTGCCGTCCCAGGCTTTCGGCAACACGATGATTCCATCTTGCGAGTTGCTGGGCGTGGCGATGCTGATCGGTCGAGGTTGGTTGAGGATCTCCGGCAAGATGGGGAGTTCATTCGCGAAGTACTCGTATGCGCGATGGTAGGCGTAGAAGCTCGCGCCGACCGCCGCCGCGATCAGGCCGAAGATGATCAAGCCCATGACAAGGGGTTTTCGCAGCATTGCTCGACGATCTCATTTCAATATACCACCTCCGCCGGGTTCGGTATGCACGATTTACTTGCGCTAGGCTGACGATTCCTCTACGATGCTGCCTATGTCCGCAGTATCACAGCCGAAGCGGCCGATGATTGTGTGTTATGGCGACCTGGTGACCGATCTGGTGGTGGCCGTTGAACGCTTGCCGATTGAACCTGAACGCGTGCAGAGCATCCATGCCATCACGATCGAACCGGGCGGCGCCGGCAACTTTCTGATCACCGCTGCGCGCTTGGGCGTGCATGCCGTCGCCTTCGGCGCAGTTGGTGAGGATGCTTACGGCCAGGCGGTATACGAAATGCTGCAGGCCGAGGGCGTGGACGTGAGCTATGCGCAGCGGGGCACCGGCAGCGTGAATGTGCTGGTGATGGTGATTGTGGATGATGCCGGACGACACGTCTTCCTCGTTCGCGACGGGACAGGCGATCCGTTCGTGCTGGATGGTCGCTCGGTTGCGTTGATCCGGAGCGCCGACCTCTTCTTTATGCCGGGCTACGCGCTCCACGAGCGGCGCGTGGCCGGTTCAGCAGTCGCGGCGACGCGCGTTGCTGCTGAGTCGGGCGTGCCTGTGATGAACGACCTCGGCCCGATTGTCTCCGAGGCGAGCGTGCGCGCAGCGGCGCTGGAGATCGTGCAGCTGAGCGAGGTGAGCTTGTTAACCGCTGACGAGGCGTTGCGCTTCACCAGTGAGCGCAGCGAGGCCGACGCCGCAGCCTGGATGTTGGCACGGGGAACGCGCTGCGTGGTGATCAAACGCGGCGAAGCAGGCTGTGCCGTATATGCTGGCGATGGTTGCTACGACGTGGCCGGCATTCCCGTGCCGGTGCGCGACACGACCGCTGCCGGCGATGCCTTCGCGGCCGGTTTCGCCGTGTCCTGGTTGAAGCATCGAGATGTGCGCAGAGCCGCCGAGTTCGCCAATTGTGTCGGCGCTGCCAAAGTGCAGAAGCTCGGCAGCGGACGACAATGCCCCACGGCAGCCGAGATCGCCCGGGTTTGCGGCGATGCGTTCACTGAATAAACTCTATACGCTAACGGGCGAGAAGGGAGAAAGAGTTGGGCGCGATACTATTCGTAAGAGGAGGGGAAACATGCGCCGGTCGTTTCTTGCTGCAGCAGTAATCATCTTTATGGCAGTCGCCTGGGACGTGCCTGTCATCCATGCCCAGAATCAGCCATCGCCATTCACAGGGTGCAAGGTCGTACCACTGCCGCTTGTGAATGCCGCTTTTGAGCAGCGGGTAGTCGAGTTAACCAACGACCATCGCGTCTCGATCGGGTTGCCACCACTCAAACGTGCCGCCCCGTTGGACGAGGCAGCACGCTTTCACGCCTACGATATGGCAACTGAGGAGTACTTCGATCATGACTCTCTGGATATGATCGAGCGCGTGACCGAAGAGAGCGGGACAGTGAAAACGACTTTCAACGTCGTGTGCTCAATGGCGAAGCGCGTCGGCCAGAGCTACAAAGGCTGGTCAAGGCTGGGCGAGAATATTGCAGCAGGACAGGAATCGCCCGAACAGGTCGTGCAGCGATGGCTCGAATCGCCTGGCCACCGCGCTAACATCGAGGGGAAGGACTTCCGAGAAATCGGCGTTGGCTTTGCGACAAGTGGAGGAGGGTTCTTTCCGACCTGTTGGGTGCAGAACTTCGGGACGCGCAGCCGCATTCATCCTCTGGTGATCAACCGTGAGTATGCACAGACTGACTCTCCTGAGGTCGAAGTTTATGTTTACGGGCGTTGGACGCAGATGCGCCTTCGCAATGACAACGGGGCATGGACCGCGTGGCAGAAGTTCCAGAATAGCTTCCGCTGGCGACTGGACTGGGCCGCGGGCGAGCGGCAAGTGTGCGCCGAGTTGCGCTCGGGCGGTCGGCGAGAGGTAACATGTGACTCGATCGTGCTCACCACGAGTGACCCTGGCTTGTCCGGCGCCTCATAATCTTCTCTTAGCAATAGGATAAAGTTCTCTTTAACTCCTCCCCATATCCTTGTCGCGAATTTGACTGCTCAACAGCAAACAGACATAGGAGAGGTAATACCATGAAGATCAACTTTCGCAGAGGCGTCGTCGGCTTGACGATGCTCAGCCTGTTCGGCGCTAGCTTGGCCCTGACCGCCCCCGCGCAAGCGCAGACTCTAGGCAAGATCTATGGCGTAGCTTTCATTGACTCCAACGCTAATGGCAAGCGCGATCCAGGTGAGTCGACGACCCTCGGCCGCTTCAAAGTCACTGGCGGCGGCGCCTTCTGGCGCTGTGGCCATACCGGCCGCGACAACACCTACGGCATCATGGTCCGCCCTGGCACCTACTTCGTGATGCCGATCGCCGGTCCAGGTCAGCACACTTCCACCCCCGTAATTCGCGTGCAGGTGCCTAGCCCTGGATCGGCCGTCCAAGCGGATCTGCCGCTGGTGCCACAGCCGCTGGCAGTGGCTGAGAACTGCGGCGAGTATGCGCCCAAGCGCACGGCCCGCGTGCCCTGGGGCATCCCCGAGACGGCGGTTGCGAAAGGCTTTACGACGCTGGTGCGTGCAATTGACGCGGCTGGCCTGTTCGACACGCTGAGCGGCCCCGGCCCATTCACCGTGTTCGCGCCGAACGACCTGGCGTTCGCTCAGTTCACCGAGGAAGAGCTAAACACGATCCTGGCTGATCGGGACTTGCTTCGCTCGGTGTTGACGTATCATGTCGTGCCGGGCAGACTGAAGGCCAGCGACGTCGCAGGTGCATCACAGCTCACTACGGTTAACGGCAAGACGCTGACGGTGCAGGTCAAGGATGGCGAAGTCTTCGTCGGTGACGCGCGCGTGATCGCTACTGACATCGAAGCTGCCAACGGCGTCGTGCACGTGATTGACACCGTGCTCGTGCCCTAGTTCGTCCCTAGAGGCTCAGACAACAGTGCATCTCGGGCAGGCTGTTCAGGGCAGCCTGCCCCGTTCTTTTCGAAGCATCAATCCAGGCTTTTAAATCCGGCTTAATATCCATACGTATCATATCAATAGCGATGGATACAGCGCGCAGCGCGCCTGCCCTGGTCGCAAACTCAGCGGAGACCTTCCCCGCAGAGCTGGGGCGATTGCACACGGTGCTCAAGTCGCTCAGCGAGCCGAACCGGCTGCGCATCTTCGCGCTCCTCACGCATGGCGAACGTTGCGTGTGCGACATCGAGTCGGCGATGACGATACCGCAGAACTTGGCTTCGCATCATCTGCGTGTCCTACGCGAGGCCGGCCTGATCGAGGTGCGAAGGGAAGGGCGTTGGGCATACTATCGGATCAACAAAGTTTATCTGTCCGAGGTGTATCCCGCATTGTGCAGCCTGTTCGATCCGAACTCCATCAGCGACGCTCGTGCTGCCTGCTGATCCTTATACCGCATTGCTGGCAACTATGACCGAATCTCCCAAAAAACGAGTGCTGATCTTATGCACGGCCAATTCGGCACGCAGCCAGATGGCCGAGGGTATCCTGCGCTGGCTGGGAGGCGACCGCTACGAGGTCTTCAGCGCCGGAACTCGAGCGACCGGTGTCAATCCCTTTGCCATCCGTGTGATGGATGAGATTGGCGTGGACATCCGCAACCAGTATTCAAAGACCTACGAGCAATTCATCGGTCAGCCCTTCGACGCGGTCATCACCGTATGCGATGACGCAGCTGAGACTTGCCCCTTTCTGCCGGGTGATTACCGGCGCATTCATTGGAGCTTCCCCGATCCCGCCGCCGTAGTGGGCGATGAAGCCAAGCTTCAGGCATTTCGTCAAGTGCGGGACGGGTTGATCGAGCGATTCAAGGTGTTCATTGAAACGAACCAGGAGGTTTCTCGTGCCTAAGTCCAACGTGCTGTTCCTATGCACCGGTAATTCGGCCCGCAGCCAGATGGCCGAAGCGTTTCTGCGCCACTACGCCAGCGACCTGTTCAATGCCTATAGCGCCGGCCTAGAACCAAAGGGGATGAATCCCTTTACCGTCAGAGTAATGAATGAGATCGGCATCAGCGTCGAAGGGCAATACTCCAAGAGCCTGCGCGAGTATCTCGGCAAGCAATTATTCGCCTATTTGGTCACCGTGTGCGCTGATGCTGAGGCGCGCTGCCCGTCGGTGTGGCCGGGCGTGCAGCACCGGCTGCACTGGAAGTTTGACGATCCTGCTGCCTTTGAGGGCAGCGAAGAGGAGAAACTGGCCAAGTTCCGTGAAGTGCGCGATCAGATCAAAGCTGCCATCGAAGCCTTCGTCGCGCAGGAACGGGCGAAACAGGCCGCGTCGGCAGCCGCGCGTTGATCTCGCCGGCCGACGTGCGTCGTCACCTCAATAATCACTCAATAATCAAACGATCTCGAAAACTGCTCGCGGAGACGCAACCGATGCGTCTCCGCGAGGTTTATGCTGCGGCTTGGCTGTTGCTTGTCATGATCCTCTCTCGGGTGGCGTCACGGTGCAGCCGGGGAGCGTGCGGAAGAAGCGCTCCGGTCCGGGCGGCGCGTAAACGATGAAAAGCTCGGCCGGCTTCCATCCCACGTTTAACGTCGCGTGATACACATCGGCCGGGATGAAAATGCTGGCCCCGGCGTGTAGCCGCACCGGCGGCTGATCGTCAATCATCTGCTCGATCTCGCCGCTGATGACGTAGATGATTTCGTCGCTGCCGGGGTGGTTGTGCCGCGGATGCCCCATGCCCGGTTTGACGACAACTACGCCGCTGCTGAAGCGCTGCGAACCGGTCACCGCCGGCTCGTTGTGCATCTTCAGCGTGCCCCAATCGAAGTGCAACGCCTCGACATCTTCGCCGTAAACGACGTATCCTGCTCCGATCTTTTGCATGGCTTATCTCTCCCTCGTCAGGTGTCGGGCAGAGGTTAGCATGCAATGACGTGCGGCGCAATCTAGATGCCCAGATCCTCGCCCGCCCTGCGCACATGGCTGGGATCTGCGCAGTGCGTCGCTCCTAACGAAAGTGCAGTTCGATCTCATCGAGACGTCGAGTCGTCGCTTTGTCAGGTGCTTTGACTCGGTCCGTGCTGAGCGGAAGCAAGAGGCGTAAAACACCGGGCCGGAGCGCACACCGCGTTCCGGCCCGATGGCAAGAGAGGTCGGCGACGATGTTCGAAGTTAGCGCTGTTCGCGCGGGCGCGTGTTGATGCCCAGCGGGGCATAGAGTGGGCAGAAGCCGATGAAGCTGGTCAGCAAGAACACCGCAGCCAGCACACCCAGCACGATGGCCAGCACTCCGCTCACAGTGCCGGTAGCGATGAGCGCGGCGACGACGATGGCGACGGCGAAACGAATCCCGCGATCCAAGTTACCCATATTCCTTTTCATTCTCAACCTCCCGAACATGAACCGATGCTTGTTCGTTTCTTACACAGTAACACGTCGTCAGCGGCCTTTCAGTGACTATGTCACACAAGGGGGAGAATGCGTGGAGCGTTCAGGCCTTGGTGCGGCGCAGAAGGCCAGCGTGATCCAGCAGCCGGATCGTCCCCCGACCAGTTTCGATGAGGCGAGCGGCGCTGAAGTCTTCCAGGATGCGGCTGACGACCTCGCGCGAGGTGCCTAGCTCGGCAGCGATCTCCTGATGGGTGATGCGCAGCGTGGGATGCGATGGGTTGAGCCGACGAGCTAAGAAGTCGGCGATGCGTGTGTCCATCCGTCGGAAGGCTACCTCGTCTACGACGGCCATTACGCTGGCCAGCCGCCGCGAAAGCAGATCAAACACGTAGTCGCGCCAGAGCTGATAGCGATTGAACCAGTTGCGAAAGGCAGCGGCGGTGATCACGATAGCCTCGGCGTCGTGCTCGACGACAGCAATGGCAGGGAAATGCCGGTTGCCCAGGATGCAGTTGGCGGTGAGGATGCAACTCTCGCCGCGATCGAAGCGGTAAAGCGTGATCTCGCGGCCGGTCTCGCCGATTTTGAACACGCGCACCGTGCCGCTGAGCAGGATGGCTAAGGCGTCGCACGCGTCGCCCTCGGCGAAGACCTGCGTGCCGGCGGGAATAGTGTGAATGTTCGCCTCATACAGGAAGTCACGGATCAGTTCGCCGGGCGCGCGCGTCAAGAACGGCAACGCCGGCGTGATGCGCTCGAGGTCTTCTGTTCGCAACATCGGGATGCGCACCAACGATCAAGACCGCCGGAGTTGCTTGAATCGCCGGGCGTTCTCGGTGATCGCGATCTCGGTCGGCAGGCGCTCCATGCTGCTGGCGCCGAAGAAGCCGACGACGCCTCGCGTGCGCGAGAGCACGTATTGCGCATCCTCCGGCTCGGCGATGGGTCCGCCGTGGCATAGCACCATCACGTCGTCGCGCACGCGCTTGGCCGCGTCATGGATGCGCTGGATGCGCTCGACGCACTCGTCCAGCGTCAGCGCGGTCTTGGCGCCGATGGTGCCCTTGGTCGTTAGCCCCATGTGCGGCACCAGCACATCTGCGCCGGCCTGCGTCATCGCGATGGCCTGATCTTCGTCGAATACATAGGGGCAGGTGAGCAAGTCCATCTCGTGCGCCAGCCGGATCATGTCCACTTCCAAGCCGAAGCCCATGCCGGTCTCTTCCAGCCCCTGACGGAAGGTGCCGTCAATTAAGCCGACGGTGGGGAAGTTTTGCACGCCGGTGAAGCCGGCTTCCTTCACGCGGCGCAGGAAGACCGACATCAGCCGGAATGGATCGGTGCCGCACACGCCGGCCAGCACCGGCGTGTGCTTGACCACAGGCAAGACCTCGTTGGCCATCTCCATCACGATGGCGTTCGCGTCGCCATAAGGCATCAGCCCGGCCAACGAGCCGCGACCGGCCATTCGGTAGCGCCCACTGTTGTAAATGATGATGAGGTCTACGCCACCTGCCTCGGCACATTTCGCCGAGAGGCCTGTGCCGGCGCCGGCGCCGATGATGACGCCGCCGGCAGCCACGGTTGCCCTCAACTTCTCAAGTGCGGTTGCCCTGTCCATGTGGGTTTAAAGCGCGTGCTTCTTCCCTGCGACCTTTGCGCCGGTGATCATTTGATCGAGTTCGCGCGCCATAGCTTGCGCGAAGCGCGGGTCGTTAATGTCCATATCCATCTCTCTCACCGGTATGCCGGCGCGCAGGTTGGCCTTCAGCTCGCGGATCAAGGCCGCGTCTGCCTCTGGATCGTAGAATGGCTTACCCTCCGTAGCAATCATCGAGACGCCCTTCAGCGGGATGAAGACCGCCGTAGGACCGACCGCCATATTCAGCTTACGCGCGATGATGCGCCCTAGCTCGGCGCACTCCTCCGCCGTGGTGCGCATGAGCGTGACCGTGGCGTTGTGCCGATAGAGGTTGCGCCCGCGAAACTTCTCCGGCACGGTGTCCGGCGGTCCGAAGTTCACCATGTCCAGCGCGCCGAGCGACACGACTTGCGGCACTCCCGCCTTGCCGGCCGCCTCTAGCCGCTCCGGCCCGGCGCTCAACACTCCGCCGACCAGCTCATCGGCCAGCTCAGTCGTGGTAATGTCCAACACGCCGGCCAGGAAGCCGGCCTTGACCAGCGCTTCCATGCTTTGCCCGCCGGTGCCAGTGGCGTGAAAGACGAGTACCTCATAGCCCCGCTCCTCCAGCCAGGCGCGCGCAGCGTTCACGCAGGGCGTGGTCACCCCGAACATCGTCGCGCCGATCAGCGGCTTGGACTTGGTCGCGCGCCTGCGCATGGCATAGGCCGTCGCCATGCCGGCGATGGCTGCCGCGGCGTTGCTCAGGATGCGTTCGCTGAAACGGTTGATGCCGGCGATGTCCACGACTGAGTACATCATCGTGACATCGGTTGCTCCGACGTAGGGCCGCGTGTCCCCGCTGGCCAGTGTGCTAACGATGAGCTTGGGCACGCCCACAGGCAGCTCGCGCATGGCCGCAGCAGCGATGGACGAGTTCCCACTGCCGCCCATGCCCATGATGCCATCGAGACTCTTCTCGGCGTAGAGCCGCTTGGCGATCTCCGCTGCGCCGCGCGCCATGGCCATCACGGCGGCGCCGCGGTCGCCGGCCGCTGCTAGAGTCGTTAGGTCTGCGCCGGCGGCACGCGCGACCTCCTCGCGCGTGATGTTGGGCTTGGCCTGGGGCGCGCCCAAAATCCCGGCGTCTACCAGGATCACGTCTACGCCATGCCGTTTGAGGCGCTTGCGGATAAAGTCGAACTCTGCACCCTTCGTGTCGAGTGTGCCGATCAAAACGACGGTGGGCATAGCGCACCTCACCTGCGTTATATGTCAGCCCATCGTTGAACGCAAATGTCTTCTCAGCGCACTATCAGGCTGCGCATATAGATTTCATACGCGCGGCCAATAGCGTCCTGCGCAAATGAAAGCGAGCGCTGCACGTCCGGGCGGCGCTTTGAGATGCTGAAGATGACAGGAGGTTGTGATGCTCACTCTGCATGAGGAGTTGATGCTCCTTGCTCTAGATGACAAAGAGGGCGTTGTCGTGCCCCATGCTCGCGAACCCCTAAAGATGGGACTAGCCAGCGCGATCCTGACCGAGCTGACGCTGCGTGGCAAACTACAAACCGATGCGCAGTTCAACGTAGTCGTCGTCAACCCCACCCCTACCGGCGATCCATTGCTCGACCGCGCCCTGGAGGCCATCCGGTCGTCGGCGCCATCGCCTCAGCCCGCGACCTTTTGGATTGAGAACCTGGCGCGCGACATGCGCGACTTGGAGGATCAGGTCATTCGGCAGTTGGTGCAACGCGGCGCGCTGCGGGCCGAAGAATCGCGCCGACTGCTCTTCTTCAAGGAATCGCGCTTCCCACAAGGCGTGTCGGGATTCGAGGAAGGCATCCGCAGGCGGCTGCGCGACGTGGTCATCGGCGGTGCATCCCCGGATGAGCGCACCTTGGCGCTGATCGGCCTGATCAAGATGACCAATTTGATCGAGGTCGTCTTCCCCTACACGGAATGGGAACAGGCGCGGCGGCGCATCGAGGAGCTGACCAGCCCGCAGGCAGTAGGTTGGCCGACCGCGATGCAACCCGGCTATGCGCCGCAACCGGAACCGGTGACCGACATGCTAGGCAGCGTGATCCCGGTGCTGATGTTCAGCATGCTGGCACAGAGCATGTTCTGGGGTGCCGGAGGATGGATGCTGCCGGGCATGCTGAGCGAGCCGCTCCCGGAAGCTTCGCCGCTCGATGAGGGTGGCTTGCTCGAGGCCGGCGGCATGGACGACTCCGGCGACATCGGCTTCGACTTCGGCGACTTCGGCGGAGAGTTCTAGCCTTCCTCGGCGTTCGCCGACGCTTCTCCTTCCTCTTCTTATTTCTGCAAGAGCGCAGGCTGCACGCCTGAGCTCTTGCTTTGTTAATACCCGGATGATCCACGCGAAGCCGAACCCGGCAACGGGCTTGTATCTCGGCGTTCCGGCAGCCTGGACTCATTACCCTATAATCGTTGAGTACTTAAGCGTTATCGTTATGCACACGACCACGCTCTTGACGGCCAAATCACGCCCAAGCTTTCTTCGGCAACACTATCAGGCGATCATCACCCTGTCGCTGCTGGCCGTGGACGTGCTCAGCATCACGATAGGTTTCTTCCTGGCCTATCGTCTGCGCTTGATGATTCCTTTGCCCGAGCCGGCGCGCAGCGTGCCGGGCTTCGCCCAGTTTCTCCCCTTGCTGGCGCTACAGATCGTCGCCATCGTGAGCGCTTTCTTCTTCGGCAAGATGTATCACCGCCGCCGCACGCGCTACAGCACCGACGATCTCACGACTATCTTCTCGGCGGTTTCCATCGGCACGCTCGTCAGCGTCGCGCTGGTTTCGCTTACGTTCAGGGGCGATTCCACGATCGCGGATTTCCCGCGTGTGATGGTGATTTATGCGTGGCTGTTGACCATCGTCATGGTCGTGCTCGGGCGGAGCGTGCAGGCGCGCATCCAGCGCGCCTTGCAGATGCGCGGCATCGGTCGAACGCGCGTGGTCGTGGTCGGCGCGGGCGAGCCGGCAGCGACCGTGCTGCAGCGCATTACCCAGAACCCTCGCCTAGGCTACGATGTGGTCGGCCTGGTGCCATACGATGGCCAGAAGCCCGGGTGCGACGTGCGACTGCTCGGCTCGCTTGACGATCTCTCGCGCCTGGTCTCGCGCGAGGCCGTGGACGAGGTCATCATCGCCCTGCCGGAGGCCAGCAGCGATGATCTGCTGAACGTGATCTCCAAGTGCGATCGCAGCACGATCAGCATCAAGGTGTTGCCGGACCAATTTCAGATCATGGCCGGTCAGTTGACCATCGGCGAGCTGAGTGGCCTGCCGCTGCTGAATCTGCGCGACGTTGCGCTGCGCGGATGGAAGCTCTCGCTCAAACGGGCGATTGATTTGATCGGCAGCGCAGTCGGCTTAGTGCTGCTCTCGCCGTTCATGCTCCTCATCGCCATCCTCGTCAAGCTCGATTCGCCCGGCCCGGCCTTCTACACGCAGGAGCGCATGGGGCTGGATGGCAAGCGCTTCTACCTGATTAAGTTCCGCAGCATGCGCGTGGATGCCGAGCAGAACGGCCCGGGTTGGACGCGGCCGGATGATCCGCGCAAGACGCGCCTGGGCGCGTTCCTGCGACGAACCAATCTCGATGAGCTGCCTCAGCTCATTAACGTCCTGCTGGGCGACATGAGCCTGGTCGGTCCGCGCCCCGAGCGGCCGGTTTACGTGGAGGAATTCCGCAAGCGCATCCCGCGCTACATGGAGCGTCACCGCGAGAAAGCCGGTATGACCGGCTGGGCACAGGTGAACGGCCTGCGCGGCGACACCTCGATCGAGGAGCGCACAAAATACGACCTGTGGTACGTCGAGAACTGGTCGGTCTGGTTGGACATCAAGATCATCCTCATGACCATCTGGCAGACGATCACCGGCGAGCATCACAACGCATATTGAAGACGCGCAGTCCGGCTTCGTCTCTCACGCTTCGTCCGCCAGCTCGATCTTGCTCACCAAACCCTTGGGCTCGCCGCCGAGTGGTTGCCCGGGCGGCAGTTGGCTAGGTGCCCATCGGCCGCGCGCACGCCTGGCGTCGTAGCGCAACACGTCATGGCTGCGCGTGCTCTCGTGCAGGGTCTCAATGTATTGTTCGCCGAACAGCGGATCGGCATAGCCGAGCTGGGCGCGCGCGCGCTCCGACAAACCCGGCGTGAACGGCGCAAACAACACGGTCAGCGAGTCAACCACCCGCGCGGCGACGTAGAGTTGTGTGCCGGCGCGGGCCTTATCGGTTTTGATCGTCTTCCAAGGCGCCTCGAAGTCGAGGTATTGATTCGTCGCCGTTGCCAAGTCGAGTGCTTCGTTGAGCGCGTCGCGCAGCCTAACTGCGTTCAGCTTCTCGCCCACCGAGTCGAAGCCGGCCTCGACCTTCGCGATCAAAGCTTGGTCGGCCTCGGTCAACTCGCCGGGCTGCGGAATCCGCCCCTCGAAGTTGCGCCAGATCTGCGATAGTGTGCGCTGGATGAGGTTGCCCCACTTGGCCAGCAACTCGCTGTTATTGCGCTGGGCAAAGTCGCTCCAGCTCCAATCGCTGTCCCTGGCTTCGGGCATGATCAGCGTGAGGTAGAAGCGCAGCGCATCTGCGCCGTATTTCTGCGCCAGATCAATCGCGTCGAGTGAGACGCCCAAACTCTTGCTGAACTTTTGCCCGCCCAGGTTGAGGTACTGATTGGCCGGCACGTCATAGGGCAGGTTGAACTTAAGGTCGGCACCTCGGTCAAGGCCGTCCCAAGGCTCACCCAGCCGTTGCATGCCGATCAATGCTGCCGGCCACAGCACCGTGTGGAACAGGATGTTGTCCTTGCCAATGAAGTTGTAGATGCGCACGCCGTCCGCCCGATACCAAAATTCTTTCCACGCATCCGGTTGGCCAGAGACCTGAGCCCACTCAATCGTGGCCGACAGGTAGCCGAGCAGCGCCTCGTACCACACGTAGATACATTTGCCCTCTGCGCCTTCGACGGGAATCGGGATGCCCCAGGTGAGGTCACGCGTGAAGGCGCGCGGCTCCATCTCCTCGGCATAGCGCCGAGAAAACTCCAGCACGGTAGATCGCCAGTAGCCGTCCTTGTCGGCCAGGTATGCCAGGATCGGCTCGCGCAGCGCCGGAAGATTGAAGAAATAGTGCTCGCTCTCGCGGATCGTCAACTTGTCGTCTGGGTGCGCGCGGCTGTGCGGGTTGATCAGCTGCGTGCCATCGAGAAGATGGCCGCAGCTATCACATTGGTCGCCGCGCGCTTTGTCATAGCCGCAGATCGGGCATGTGCCTTCCACCAAGCGGTCGGGCAGGAATTTGCCCTGCCTTTCCGAGTAGAGCTGCTTCTGCGTGGCCTTGAACAGATAGCCGTTCTCCAACAGCCGCCGGAACATCTGGCGGCTGATGGCATGGTGGTTTTCCGTGTCGGTATGGGTGAATAGGTCGTATGAGATGCCGAGCAGCCGCTGCGTCTCCAGGAAGCGGCCGTGATAGTACTCGAACACCTCGCGTGGCGTTTTGCCTTCTTTGTCGGCGCGCACGACGATTGGCGTGCCGTGTGCATCGCTACCACTGACCATCACGACGCGGTTGCCCTTCAAGCGGTGGTAACGCGCGAAGATATCGGCGGGCAGGTATGCTCCCGCCACATGGCCGACGTGTAAATCGCCGTTGGCATACGGCCAGGCGACGCAAACGAGGATGTTTTCCATGCCGATTACCGGTTTGTGATCAGTCGTCGCTGGTTGCCGGTGGTCGGTTGACCTCGCTCGCCGTCTGCTATGTCCCGAATCACCGTTTGCAACTCAAACAAGAACCGCCCGGCAAATGTGCGGGCGGCTCATTCCTTGGCCAGAGGTGATCGAGTGTGATCTCAGCCCGCGCAATAGCCCGCGTCGGGCGTGCACATCAAAATCCGAGCGGTATACGCAACACCGGCGACCATCGCAATCACAATCATAGCCCATGGCGTGCTAAAATCAAGGCAGCGAGGTGTGGCGCAGCCTGGTAGCGCACTTGCATGGGGTGCAAGGGGTCCCGAGTTCAAATCTCGGCACCTCGACTGGAACGCAGGGTGATCCTCCTGAGCGAGGCAGGGCCTAACACTCGGAGCACTGCCCGCGACCAAATTGCCGGCCGAACAAGCCAAACAGATCGAGCCGATTCCGAGGCAGACGACGGTAAATGACAGAGGTGTTCTCTTCTGCCGTCAGAGCTCGAACGACTCTCCCCGCTTTGGCAAGCGGACGTCTGTGATTCCCAGGCTTGCCAACCCCTCCGCCAATGCTTGCATCGGCCCAAGCTCACCGTGTACGAGAAAGACGCCGCGCAATCGGCGCGCTTGTGGGCGCACCCAGTCGAGCAGTTCATCGCGGTCAGCGTGCCCGCTGAGCGCCTCGATGTGTCGCACCTCGGCGCGCACGGTGAATTCGTCCCCTAGGATCTTCACGTATCGCTGGCCGTCTAAGATGCGCCGGCCCAGCGTGTCCTGAGCTTGGAAGCTGACGAACAAAATCATGTTCTTAGGATCTTCGATGGTATGGCGCAGGTGATGTAAGACGCGCCCGTGTTCGGCCATGCCGGACGCGCTGATGATGACGGCCGGCCCGTCTAAGTCGTTGAGCGCTCTAGAGTCCTCGACCCGTCGAACGTAGGTCAGTCGCGCGAAGCCGAACACGTTGCCGTCGCCGTCCTCGATGAGCATGCGCTTTGTCTCGTCGTCGTAGCACTCCGGATGGGTGCGGAAGACCTCGGTCACGTTCACCGCCAGCGGGCTATCCACGAAGACCGGCACGCTGGCTAACTCGCCGTGATTGACCAGCTCGTTCAGCCGATACACGATCTCCTGCGTGCGCCCCACGGCGAACGCGGGGATGATCACCTTGCCGCGCCGGGCGACGACGTCACCGATCGCGCGCCGCAGATCCGAGGTCGCCTCATTGACCGGCGGGTGCGAGCGGTCGCCGTAGGTGCTCTCCAGGATGAGGTAGTCCGCCTCGGGCATGGGCGACGGATCGCGCAGGATGGGCAAGCCGCGTCGGCCCAAGTCGCCGCTGAAGCACAGCCGCACGGTGCGCGTCCCCTCGGTCAGTTCCAAGAGCACCCAGGCCGAGCCGAGCATATGACCGGCGTCGCCGAACATCGCCCGCGCGCGAGGGGTGACCGAAATCCACCGCTCGTAGTCGTAGCTGACGAATTGGCGCAGCGATCGCTCGGCGTCGGCTAGCGTGTAGATCGGCATCAGCGGTTGAGGCGATTTTCGATGATGGTTGAGGTAGGCGACGTTCTCTTCTTGGATCGCGCCAGAGTCGCGCAACATGACCGCGCACAAGTCGCGCGTGGCGTGCGTGCAGATGATGTCGCCGTGGAAGCCGCTTTTAGTCAGATTGGGGATGTTGCCGGAGTGGTCAATGTGCGCGTGCGACAACAGCACCGCGTCCACTGCGCGCGCGTCGTACGGCAGCCGCTGGTTGATCGCGTACGACTCGGCTCGCTTCCCCTGAAACAGTCCGCACTCCAGCAGGATTCTGTCGCTCGCCGACTCTATCAGATGTTGCGAGCCGGTCACGGTTTGGGCAGCGCCCCAGAAAGTGACGCGCATACTAAGGCACACCCCATAACCGTGCTGTGCCATCCGCAGAGCCCGAGGCGAACAGCCCGCCGTCCGGCGAGAAGATGACGCTGAGCACCTCCGATGTGTGCCCCTCAAGCGTGGTCAGCAGCGCGCCATCACTGACCTGCCACAGCCGGAGCGCGCCGTCCGTGTGTCCTGAGAGGAGCAACCGGCCGTCGGGCGAGAAGCCTACGCTGGTCACATCGCTGGCCTGCCCTCCCAGCACGTGTAGGAGTGCGCCATCGCCAACTCGCCATAACCGAACCGTGCCGTCCTCCGCTCCCGAGGCAACTGCCTGTCCATCCGGCGAGAAGGCCACGCTACTGACCGCGGCCTGATGCCCTTCCAGCGTCTGCAGCAGCGCGCCATCGCTGACCCGCCACAGCCGCACCGTCTTGTCGTATGAGCCAGAAGCCAGTGTCTGCCCGTCCGGTGAGAAAGCGACTCCTTTGACGTAGCTCAGGTGTCCTTCTAGGGTTCGCAGCGGTGCGCCGTCGCTGAACTGCCATAGCCGGACCGTGCTGTCTGCCGATCCAGAGGCCAGTAGCCGTCCGTCCGGTGAGAAGGCGACACTGAGCACCCAGTTTGTATGCCCCTCCAACGTTTTCAGAGGCACGCCGTCACCGACCCGCCACAGCCGCACCGTGTCGTCGTCCGAGCCCGAGGCTAGCGTCTGACCATCCGGCGAGAAAGCGATGCTTTTTACAGAGACTGCATGCCCCTCCAGCGCACGCAGCAGTGCGCCGTCGCTAACCCGCCACAGTCGTATCGTGCGGTCTCCATAGCCTGAAGCTAGCATATCGCCGCCGGGTGAGAAGGCGACGCTGTTTATGTCGCTGGTATATCCCTCCAACGTCCGCAACGGCGTGCCGTCGCCGACGCGCCATAGCCGCACCGTGTTGTCGCTTGAGCTTGAGGCTAACGTCTGCCCATCCGGTGAGAGCGCGATGTTGTGCACGTTGCCCTGGTGTCCTTTTAGCGTTCGCAGCAGCGCGCCATCGCTAACCTGCCACAACCATACTTCAGTGCCGAACTTGGAAGCCAGTGTTTGCCCATCAGGTGAGAACGTGAGGCTGCCCGGCAGCTCACCGCTGAATATTCGCACGCGCCCTCTTAGCGTCCGCAGCGGCGCGCCATCGCTGGTGCGCCACAGCTGCACGACGTGATTGTCCGAGCTCGAAGCCAGCATCTGCCCGTCCGGCGAGAAAGCGATGCTGGTCACCGGCAGGATATGTCCTTCTAGCGTACGCAGCAGTGCGCCGTCGCTAACCCGCCATATTCGCACCGTGTTGCCATCTGAGCCTGAAGCCAGCGTTTGCCCATCCGGTGAGAAGGCAAAGCTCTGTTCCGCGAAAGGATGTCCTGCGATCGTCTGCAGCAGTGCGCCGTCGCTGACCCGCCACAGCCGTATCGTCTTGTCCCTTGCACCCGAAGCCAGCACCTGCCCGTCCGGAGAGAAAGCGACATGGGTCACCCAGCCGGTGTGTCCCTTGAGCGTCCGGAGAGATGCGCCATCACCGACTCGCCACAGTTGCACGGAGTTATCCATTGCGTCTGAAGCTATCATCTGCCCATCCGGCGAAAAGGCGATCGTGGACACTGGAAAGGCCGTTGGGATGAACCGCACTTCTTCGGCCGTCTCGGCGTTGTAGAGCCGGATGCCCACCGAAGAGGCGACTGCCAAAAGCTTTCCCGATGGCGAGTAAGCTACCGATATCACCCAGCCTTTGCCGAGCAGCGCGCGCTGCGCTATGCGATCGGCGTTTTGCGAGGTGATGGGCATCGCCGCTTGAGTCTGCATCATCGGTGAGGGGGTGAGAGCGGGTTGCGCAGTAGCTTGAGCCTGTTGATCCGGGATTGGACCAGCCGTAGGCGTAACTTGCAGCTCCGCGACCTCTGCGCAGCCTGCCACTCCCAGCGCCCAAACGATGAATGCCGCCAGCGTGTGCTTGATCGGATTGCGGATTTGCATTTAGGCCCTCCAATCGCTGCTCAGTGTTGCACGACCCGTAGTCTAGTCGCTCGCGCGAGATTTGGGCAATGCGCGGTCCGGAAAAGAATGAAAGGGCGGGTTGTGCGCCCGCCCTTCCCGGAATCCTGTGATCGAGTTATCGGAGTGCGCTGAGGTAGTCCACCAGGTTGTTCAACTCTTCCGGAGTCATCTGCTGCCCGTAGTTCTGCGGCATCAGATTCGCCTGGCAGGGGCCTTGTGGACACTGCGCCACGATGTAAGCGTTCGGGTACAGGATAGATTGTCGGATGTACTCGGCGCCGGTCGTCGCAGGCGGTTGGTCCTTTAGATTGTTCTTGTAGCTCTCGCTGGCGATGCGCTCCTCAGCCACCGCACCCATGCGGCTGAGGTTCGGGCCGATCGCCCCCTGTGCGCCGACTCCGCGAATCGCGTGGCACGCCGCGCAGCCCTTGGCCAGATACACTTCGCGGCCGGCCTCCTGAGCAGGTGTGAGCGGGATCGGCGTCGGCCGAGGCGCCATGCCCTCGCCAGGCGCCGGCGG
>JANWVF010000033.1 GCA_025056965.1 Thermoflexales bacterium
GGTGGAGATGGTGATGCCCGGGGACAACGTGACGATGCGGGTGAAGCTGATCGCACCGGTGGCGTTGGAGCAGGGGTCGAAGTTTGCGATCCGCGAAGGCGGGTTGACGGTCGGCGCCGGCACGATCACCAAGGTGTTTGAATAAGTCGGTCCGCCCCCGACGCCGCTGAGGCGTCGGGGCGGCATTGGGTGGATAATATATACAAGCAGCTTATAGGGCAGTAGCTCAAGAGGTAGAGCACTCGACTCCAAATCGAGCGGTTGTGGGTTCAAGTCCTGCCTGCCCTGTTCTGGGCGAGAGCAATTAGGGGCGTCCCCGACGCAGCCAGGGCGCCCCTAAGAGTGTGATAAACCTATGGCAAATCAAGACGTCGCTGAGAAGAAGTCGTCCGGCGGCCTCAGCTTTCTCGAGCCGGCCCGCGAATACATCCGCGAGACCTTGGGCGAGCTCCGCAAAGTTCACTGGCCGACCCGCACCGACGCACGCAACTTGACGACGGTCGTGTTGGCGGTGACGCTCGTCATGGCCGCCTTCCTCGGCCTGTTCGACTTCCTCTTCGGTCGGTTGATCGAGGAGATACTGGTGTCCAACGTCATCGCGATCGCGATTGCCGTGGTTATCGTGCTCTCGATCATCGTGCTGGTCGTGTTCGCCAGCCGGGATTACCGATGAACGAACCCGAGGGGCGTGATACGGATGGAATTTGAGCATGCGCACCAGGCCGATCGGCCGACGGAGCCAATAGAGGCATCGCAGGGCGAAGCTACCGGCATGCCCCTGCCGGTGAATCCCGAACCATCGTCGCCCGAAGCTGTGCCCGAGCCGGCGAGCTCAGCAGCGCCGGCGGTCGAAGCAACCGGCCGCGAGGCGGAGGCCGAGTCGGACGACCAGGCCGTTCAGCAGCCCATGCCTGAGCAGCCCGTGATCGAAGCGGACGCTTCCGCCGCAGCCGAAGCAGAAGAAGAGGAAGAGCTCGTCATTCGATCGCCCAAGCGGCGCAGCAAGACGGCCAAGTCGGATAAACCCAAGCCGCCGCGCAAATCGGCGAAGAAGGCCGAGCAACTGCCCGACCCGGGTGACGGCACCGGTTACGAGGCGCCCTACATGCCCGAAGGCGTCGAGTCGCCTGATGAACCGCAGTGGTACGCCATCCATTGCTACTCGGGCTACGAAAACAAGGTCAAGCACAACTTGGAGCAGCGCATCGAGACGATGGGCATGGCGGACCAGATCTTCGAGGTCGTTGTGCCGACCGAAGACGAGATCGAGGTGCGCGACGGCAAGCGCCGCACGGTGGAGCGCCGCGTCTTCCCCGGCTACATCATGGTGCGCATGAAGATGAGCGAGGCATCGTGGCAAGTGGTGCGCAACACGCCGGGCGTGACGCGCTTCGTCGGCATGGGCAACCGGCCGCAACCGTTGAGCCAACAAGAGGTCAACCAGATTCTGCGCCGCATGGAGGCGGAGGCGCCTAAGATCAAGGTGAACTTCCGCGTCGGCCAGAAGGTGCGCATCACCGATGGGCCCTTCGCCGACTTCATGGGCCTGGTGGACAAGATAGACACCGAGCGCGCCAAGGTGACCGTGCTGGTCTCGTTCTTCGGGCGCGAGACGCCGGTCGAGCTGGACTTTTTGCAAGTCGAGAAGATGTAAGCGCCTTCACGCCGGCTGCACCGGATGGGGCGAAGTAAGAAGTGGGAGGGCATACGCTCGTTTGACCACAAGGAGTGAAGCATGGCAAAGAAAGTCAAGTCAGTCGTCAGCATTCAGATCGAGGCCGGCAAGGCCAGCCCGGCGCCGCCCATCGGACCGTCGCTCGCGCCGCACGGCATCAACTTGATGATGTTTTGCAAGGAGTACAACGCGCGCACGGCCTCGATGGCCGGCTACATCATCCCGGCCAAGATCACCGTTTACACCGATAACTCGTTCACTTTCACGCTGGGCACGCCGCCGACGGCGCAGCTGATCCGCAAAGCGGCCGGCATCGAGAAAGGCTCGGCCATGCCCAATCGCAACAAGGTCGGCAAGATCACCATGGCGCAAGTCAAGGAGATCGCCGAGATGAAGATGAAGGACCTGAACGCGATCAACCTGGAAGGTGCGATGAAGCAGGTGATCGGCACCGCTCGCAGCATGGGGGTGGAGGTCGTGGACTAGAGGCGGTCGCGTGACGCAGGCCGCGTGGGAGAGCATGCGCTCGTTCGAACCACAAAGGAGAAAGTTCAATGGCAAAGGCAGGCAAGAAGTATCTGGCTGCAGCTCAGAAGGTAGATCGGAGTAAGCTGTATTCGACCCTCGAGGCGGTGCAGTTGGTGAAGGACACCAGCTTCACCAAGTTCGACGCGACCGTCGAATGCCACGTGCGGCTGGGCGTGGATCCGCGCCAGGCCGATCAGCAGGTGCGCGGCGTCGTTGTGTTGCCCAACGGCCTGGGCAAGACCGTGCGCATCCTGGTGTTTGCCCAGGGCGAGGGCGCGCGCATCGCGCAGGAAGCCGGGGCCGACATCGTGGCCGACACCGACGAGTGGATCAAGAAGATTCAGGACGGCTTCACGGATTTCGATGTGGCGATTGCGACGCCCGACATGATGGGCAAGGTCGGCCGCCTGGGTAAGGTGCTCGGTCCGCGCGGCCTGATGCCCAACCCCAAGGCCGGCACCGTGGTGCCGCCTGATGATATTCCGCGCGTGATCAAGGAAGCGCGCGCCGGCCGCGTTGAGTTCCGCCTGGATAAGACGGGCAACTTGCACGTGCCGGTCGGCAAGGTCAGCTTCACGCCCCAGGCGCTCAACGAAAACCTCATCGCCTTTCTGGATGCAGTGAACAAGGCGAAACCTGCTGCCGCCAAGGGAACCTATGTGAAGCGCATCACGCTGGCCTCGACGATGGGGCCGGGGGTGCGCGTGGATCCGAACCTCGCTACGCGCGCGGCGGCCTAAAGGCTATCTCGGCCATTTAGCTACGGACGATGTAGCCCACTCGGCCGGCGAGCTCGATCGCAAGCGGTGTCCGATGCGTAATCTCCAGAGCTACCCTGTGATATAATTCGCGTTCAGCAACTGCCGGTGACTACGGGCCTTCCTGCGCTGCGCAGGAATATAAACGGCGCCCGTATAGGTGGGATGCGCGAGCGAACGATCAAAACGACGAGTGGATCTGTCGTGCGCCTCGGCTTGTCACCGGTCGAGGCGCTTTTGATTTTTCTTACGAGGAGGTGAGAACTTGGCGATTTCGAGGGAGAAGAAGGAGCAAATCGTCGCCAAATATGCCGAGCTGATCGGCAAAAGCCAGGCGCTGATCATCACCCGCTACGGTGGCTTGAAGATGCCCGAGCTGGACAAAGTGCGCAGCCAGATGCGCGGCGCTCAGGCTGAATTTCACGTCACTAAGAATACGCTGATAAGGCGCGCGCTGAAGGATGCTGGCTACGACGTGCCTCCCGAGTGGTTGACCGGCACCACGGCGATGAGCTTCTGCTTCAAAGATCCTCCGGCGGTGGCCAAAGCTCTGGGCGAGCTGACCAAAGAGCTTGAGAAGCTCACCGTGGTCGGCGGCGTGATCAGCGGCAAGGCCATCACGAAGGAAGAAGTTGAAGCTCTGGCATCGCTGCCTTCGCTAGAGACGCTGCGCGCCCAAATCATCGGCGCGATCTCGGCGCCGGCCGCCGGCTTGGTGAGCGTGCTGAATGCGGCGATCGGTGGTGTGATGTATGCCTTGCAGGCGAAGATTGACAAAGAAACGCCCAAGGAGGCGTGAATCGTGTGCGCGACGAACGCGCAGTGAGTTCCAAAGACGAATCATCCAGACGCTGGAGGAGAAACAAAAATGGCAGATTTGAACGCGATTGTCGAACAGTTGAACAGCTTGACGCTGCTCGAAGCGGCTCAGTTGAAGAAGATGCTCGAGGAGAGGTGGGGAGTGACGGCTGCGGCTGCGCCGGTGATGGTCGCAGGGGCGGCTCCGGCAGCTGCGGGCGCGGCCCCCGCTCCGGTGGAGGAGAAGACTGAATTCGACGTGGTATTCGAGGACGTCGGTCCGAAGAAGATCGAGGTGATCAAGGTGGTGCGTGCCATCACCAACCTGGGCTTGAAAGAAGCCAAGGATTTGGTCGAAGCGCCTAAGTCGGTGATCCAGTCCGGCGTTTCTAAGGAGACGGCCGAGGAGACCAAGAAGAAGCTCGAAGAGGTCGGCGCCAAGGTCATCATTAGGTGAGCACGGCTCCGACGCATCGGGCGTTGTGCGGAGGGCGGAGCATTCGCGAGGATGCTTCGCCCTCGTTGATTTTGGCGCGGTGTAGGCGCGCATGTGGACGCAGGTCACAGATGCCGGCGCATGGGACGAAGCGCTGCGCGCGCTTCCGGCCCCGCACCTGCTCCAGTCGTGGGCGTGGGGGGCGTTCAAGTCGCGCTGGGGATGGAGCGCCGAGCGCTGGCTATGGCGGGATGCCGCCGGCAGGCCTCGCGCGGCTGCGCAGCTCTTGATGCGCCGCCTCCACCGTTGGCCTGTATGCGTCCTGTACGTGCCCAAGGGGCCTATCGTCGCCGATGATGATGCGTTCGACGCGGCGCTAGCATGGCTCGAGCGGCGCGCGCGCGCCCAGCGCGCGATCTGGGTGAAGGTGGACGGCGATCCGGCCGCCGACGAAGGCGCGCTCGATCGTCGCCGAGCGACGCTCGCCGCGCGCGGCTGGCGCTACTCGCCCGTGCAGGTTCAGTTTCGCAACACCATGCACACCGACCTGCGCCAGAGCGATGATGCGCTCCTAGCGGCGATGAAGCCCAAGACGCGCTACAACGTGCGTTTGGCCCACAAACGCGGCGTGCAGGTGCGCATCGCAGAGCAGATCGGCGACGATGATGCCTGCTTGCTATACGACATGTATCGCGAGACCGCCCAGCGAGATGGCTTCGCCATCCGCGAGGCGGCTTACTACCGCGACGTGTGGCGGGCGCTAAACGGCGTCGCCTTCATCGCGCAGCACAAGGGCCGGCCGCTGGCCGGCTTGGTGCTGCTGCGATTCGGCGATCGCGCATGGTACTTCTACGGCATGTCGCGCTCGCTGGGCCGCGAGCACATGCCGAGCTACCTGCTGCAGTGGTCGGCGCTGCGCTGGGCGCGCGAACAAGGCTGCACCGTCTATGACTGGTGGGGCGCCCCCGACCGGCTCGACGAAAGTGATCCGCTGTGGGGCGTGTATCGCTTCAAAGACGGCTTCGGGGCGCGCTTCGTTGAGGGCCTCGGCGCATGGGACTACGCGCCATCATCCCTGGCCTACGCCGCCTACCTCAAACTCGCCCCGCGCCTGATCCGTTCTGGGCTGGCCTAGCAAGAGTCGGATGACCGCGCCGGTGGGACAATACGGTCATCCCATTCTCGATCAAGAGAGCTTCTATGCGAAAGCAGTTTATCGCCGGTAATTGGAAGATGAACAAGACGGTGGATGAGGCCTACGATCTGGCGATCGAGCTGATCACCGGCCTGCGCGCGGTGCGCGAGACGGAGGTTGCGCTGTGCCCGCCGTTCGTCGCGTTGACGTCGGTCAAGGCGGCCATTGCCAACACGATGATCAAGCTTGGCGCGCAGAACATGCACGACCAGGATAAGGGCGCGTTCACCGGCGAAGTCTCGCCGGTCATGCTGGCCGGTTTGGCCGACTATGTCATCCTGGGCCACTCCGAGCGGCGCCAGCACTTCGGCGAGAGCGACGCTTTTATCAACCGCAAGGTGCTGGCCGCGCTGAGGCATGGTCTGCGCCCGATCTTGTGCATCGGGGAGACGCTGGAGCAGAACGAACGCGGCGAAACCGAAGCGGTGCTTGTGCGACAGGTGCGCGCCGATTTAGCCGGCGTCGCTGCCGAGCAAGCGCCCCAAATCGTCATCGCCTATGAACCGGTCTGGGCGATCGGCACCGGCCGGGCGGCCACGGCGGATGATGCACAGCACCGCTGCGCCTTCGTGCGCGCCCAGCTGCGCGAGCTGTTCGGCGCGGCGGCGGATGAGATGCGCATCCAATATGGCGGCAGCGTGACGCCGGCCAACGCGCGCGAGATCCTGAGTCAGCCCGATGTGGACGGCGCGCTGGTGGGCGGCGCGAGCCTAAAGGCCGACGATTTCATCGCCATCGTCCAAGCGGCCAAAGGGAATCTATAAAGCGCCGCAGGGCCGAGTGAGTGACGAGCCGCGCGCCATGCTCATCAGCCTGCTCCTCTTCCTGATCGCCTTCGGCGCGGTGCTGGTGCTGGAACGGTTCGTGCATCGTCGCCTGCAAGAGGTCTTCCTGCTGTTGACCGGCCACGTCGAGGCAGCGACGTTGCTCTATTCGCTGGTGTTGCTGCCGGGGGTGGCGCTGCACGAGGTGAGTCACGCGGCGATGGCGGCAGCGCTAGGGGTGCGGGTGCGGCGTTTGTCGCTGCGGCCAGAGCGCCAGCGCAACGGCGTAGTGCGATTGGGCTACGTCGAGGTGCTGCGCAGCGACGCCCTGCGCACCAGCCTGATCGGTGCGGCGCCGCTGTTGGCTGGCCTGGCGGCGCTGCTCTTGATCGGCGCGCTGGTGTTCGACCTCGCTTCGATGCAGTCGGCGCTGGTCAGCGGCAGCGCGCAGGCTGCGCTCGACTACCTGCTCGCCTTGCCCACGGCTACCGATTCGTGGCTGTGGATTTACGTAGTCTTCGCCATCGCGAATAGCATGATGCCGTCTGCGTCGGACACGCAGTCGTGGCCGCCGGTGATCGGGCTGATGGTCGTCCTGGCGGCGGCGCTCTTGCTCGCCGGGGGCGCCGACCTGGTCACGGCTATCGCGCCGTTCGTCCGAGCCGCGGTGCGCTGGTTGACGGCCGTATTTGCCCTCACCGCCTTCATTGACGTTGCGGCGATCGTCATCCTCACGCTGGCTGCTTGGGCCATCGGTCTGTTCACCGGCCGGCGCGTGGAGTTCAAATAACGGCGTGCTGCCCGGCGCTGGAGTAGCATTAAAGGGTGAAATTCACGTCGTTCGATCAACTGCTCCACCTCGATGCGCGCTGCGTGCTGGCGACGGCACAGGGCGCGGCGCTGCTGATCTTCGACGATTGTGCCCCCGCGCTGGCGCGCCAACTCGCGGCTCATGACAAGATCGCTTGTACGGAGACGGTGGCACGCATCCTGTTCGGCCTGCCCATCTTGACCGCGCCGTTTCCGCTCTTCGTCGGTGCGGTGATGACCGAGCGCAACACGCTGCTCGATCAGATGTCGGCGTTCGCGTGGATTGAGGACAATTACATCGAGCAGCCGCGCGCCGAAGTGTTCGGCCTGACGCCGTTTGGCGAGCAGCCGGTGTTGTTCGCGCGGGACTTCGACATGGATCGTCCGGTGGAAGCCTGGCTGCAAACGTCGCAACCGACGCGCTGGGCGCGCGTGGTCGGCGCGGCGATTGCTTCATCGCGTCACACAGGCGAGTTGCAGTCGCTTGCGCCGGACGAGGCGGCGCTGGCCTTGATGCGACTGGATTTACCGGCGGATGCGCAGCCGTTCGTCGAAGCGCTGGCCAAGGACGTGGCGCACGGCGTCTCGCTCAAGGCCGGGCTGCGCCAGCGCCGCAAGACGACCGATCCTGCCCTGATGCGTATCTGCGACGCATGGCGCGTGTTCTCGCGGGCGGTTGGGGTGGTACGCCTCAATCCGCTGCAGCATCCCTCAGACCGGGTGAAGGATACGCTTCGGCTTGCGCCCCCCAAGCGGTGGTAGATGCCTACAGGAGATCGCGCAGGTCGCCGTTATGCGCCCACAGCAGGCGACGGATGCGCGCGATGTCGGCGTCGCTCAGCGGCGGCAGACAAGCGAAGAACGCGCGCTCGACCGGGGTTAGTTCAGACGGGGGCGATACAGGCTGAGGCTGACGCGGGGCGGTGATCAAGCTGCCGGCACCGCAACAGTGGCATTGCACGGCAAGCGTAACGGTGCTCTGAAGCTGGCGGACGAAGTGGATAGCGGACGGCTCGTAGGGTGAGCCGCAAAGGGGACAGGTCAGATCTCCCGCAAGGAGTTCGATGATTTGAGAATCGCCGTCGGTGTCGAGTTCTAGATCGAGCCACTCCTCACGATTGTGCTCCACCTATCCCCTCCTAATAGTTCTCAGCGGTCAGGCTCTGATGCTTTGGCGGCGGGTGCGTCCTCTTGTGCGCTCGGTCCGGCCGGAGCAACTACGTTTGCCGCTGCAGCGGCAATACCTTCCTGTTGGACGATCACGGTCACGACCGGCGCGGCCTCTGCGCTCAGGCGCACCGGCACGCTGTAGGTGCCGATCTCGCGGATCGGCTCGCGCAACGCGATCTTGCGCTTGTCGAACGTGCTGCCCAGGCGCTTGCCGATAGCGTCGGCGATTTGCGCCGATGTGATCGAACCGTAGAGTTTGCCCTTCTCGCCGGTGCGGACGTTGAAAGTGAGCGTCATGCCGGCGAGCAATTGGGCCAGCGCCTCGATGTCGGCCTTTTCGCGCGCGCGCTTCTCGATGGCCGCCTGTTTGATGCGCTCGGCCCGCTTGACCGCGGACGGCGTCGCAAGCACGGCGAGGCCGCGCGGCAACAGGTAGTTTCGGCCGTAGCCGTCGGCAACGGTTTTCACCTCGCCGGCTAAGCCGAGGTTATACACATCTTGCAAAAGTAAGACTTTCATCGCGTCTCCGTGTCGTCTGCTGAGTGATCTCCCCAGTGAGTCGCGGGCGCGATTATAGCTGTTTTTGGCGCTTGGGGTGACTAAGGGGAGTGCCTAAATCCAAATATGTGCCTAGTCCCGCAGGTAGCTCGGATAACTCGGATGCGCTTAGTTGAGGCGCTGCCGTCGGTTCCAGCAGCGCAACCGCTCGCGGCAACGCTTCCACACCGGTGGACCGTCAAGCACTCGGGAAGAGCGAGGACTGGATTCGCTAGCGCTACATTCTTTAATCGCCTAGCAACTGCCTAAGCAGCCTGCCTTGCTCTGCAAGGAGCGCCTGCTGTTCTTGAATCAGTACCTGCTGCAGCCTGGCGAGCCGGTCATAGCTCTGCAAGATTAGCTGGTATTCCCTCAGCAGCGCTTCAGCCGCCCGTTGTTGCTGCTGCTGCAGACGCCGCTGCACCAACGCAGGACGATTGAGTTGTAGACGGCTGATGGTGAACGCTCCGGTTGGGGTCAGCGGATACAGCAGACCGTCTTCTCCTTCGAGGAAGTGATGCCCGGCGAGCTCGGCGCGTGGGTTCCATAGATGGGGGTCATTAGGGCTGATAGGAGCATAGTCGCCCTTGTAACGATTGCAACATGAGCAGGAGTAGACCAAGTTTTCTGGATCGTCTGTCCCGCCCTTGCTTTGCGGAACGAAGTGGTCAATCGTGAGGTTTCCACCTGCTTCGAGTTCGCTGACACCACAATACTCACACCGAAAGGCGGCGCGACGGCGAACAAACTCTCGCTGCGATGCTGTCAACGCCATGCACGTTCAGAGGCTGGATAGGCCCAGCCCCGGTGAACTTCATGCAGTTTGCTGCTGAGCAATGCGTTTGGCGAGTTGCGCACGCAAGTGCGCGTTCTCCTGCCGCAGCGCTGCGTTCTCTGCCTCTAGCCGCTCAATCGTTGTCAGCAGCTCCGCCAGCTGCTTCAAAGTCCGGCGCACTTGGTCCTGCAACGCGACGATGTCGGGCAGGGGGCTCAAATTCAGCGCATGGAGCTCCTCTTGTTGCTCCTGCACATACCATGCTTGTAGGGCTGCTTGCTCTTCTGGTGTCAGACTCTCGCCGCGCGTAAAACGGTCGTGAAGTTCTAATCCGCTCTGCGTCACTTCCCCCGAACTCCTTCTCATCTTAATGCTACCATGCCTTCACCCCGCAGGAAGTGAACAAATCCAACATGACCAAAGCTTCCGACGCAGCGGGCAGCATCGAGTTGCGCCGGGCAAGTCGCAGCCCTGTTCGGTTGAGGCAGGTCTCGCCGAGTTGCAACACGATCTGGCACGCTTAGCCCGACGGACGCGGTGCCTTTCGCGGTGTGTGGAAGCGTTGCGGCGGTCGGTTGCGTCCTTTGTGCCATGCTGGAATCAGCAGCAGCTGTTAAAGCGTGCGCATCTGGGTTATGCGAGCTATCCGCGGGACTACGCAGGTACTTGGATTTAGGCATTCCCTGACTAAGGCGCACGCGCCTGCCTCACAGACGAGGCAGGCACGTGCGAGTGAATTCCACGAGCCGAACCTTAGGGCAGTTGCTCGAGTGAGACTTTGCAGTTCCGT
The DNA here is from genome assembly GCA_025056965.1 of Thermoflexales bacterium. GTDB lineage: Bacteria > Chloroflexota > Anaerolineae > J036 > Brachytrichaceae > JAAFGM01. Next base: position 10,237 of record JANWVF010000033.1, read on the forward strand.
CCACCGGCGATAGATCGTCCGAGGCGGGCGAGATTCGTTTGCGGTGACCAGCCGTAGATTTCACGACTCACCGTCCCTTGCGGCGAGATCAGCACCGTCTGAGGCACGCCTTCGACGCGATATAGATTGGCGATGGCTGCTTCGCGATCCATGATGGTCGAGAAGCTAATGCCGTGTCGCGCCATAAACTCGCGCACTGCCTCCTCTGAGTCGTCATACAAGTTCACACCGATGAAGACTACGCCCCGCTTGCGCAGCTGCTTGTGCGCTGACACAATCGCTGGCGTTTGGCGCTCACAGTATGGGCACCAGCTGGCGAAGAAGTAAAGCACAACCCCGCAACCCTTCAAGTTGCTGAGTTGGACGGCTCGCCCCTGCAAGTCCACCGATTGAAAGTCCGCTGCTGGGCTTTGAGCCTCGCCAGGCCGAGCGGCAAATGCTATGGAGATGATGGTTAAGAGCGAAAGGACTAGAGAACGGGTTTTGGTTGCGACTGACATATGTAAAGAACCTCCTTTTTGGATCACTGAGCTTGGCCAATACCTCAGGCTGGTTTGGCACGCCCTCAGTGTATTTGCGAGCGGTACGGCTCACTTGACGACGGGCTGAGAGTTTTCTCCGCTGGCAGGTTGGATCGCGCAGCCGCGTCGCCGTTGCGCGGGCGACGCGGCATGCGTGCCGGCGCTCAGAAGGCTTCCGTCCATCTTGCCCCGCATCGAGCCGCCGGTCAGCTTTCGTCGCTGCGATCAGCGTCGGGTCGGCTGCGCTTCTCTTACTCTTGCAGGAGTAACTAACGACGGAGCAGCCGGGCTTGTATGGCACAGGGATGGGGTGGACGCAATCTCGGCCGATTTGCACTGCTGCGGTCGGTGAAGTTGCCTCAGGTGAGGGTGAGATAATCGCGCCTATGGCAACCGTCTCTGTCACATCCTCCAACGCCGCTCCGATGTTCGACGTCGCAGTGCTCGGTGCAGGCCCTGGTGGATACGTCGCCGCCATCCGCGCTGCGCAACTCGGGTTGAAGGTCGCCTTGATCGAACGCGATCAGCTGGGTGGCGTTTGTTTGAACTGGGGGTGCATCCCTACGAAGGTGCTGTTGCGCAACGCCGAGGTTGTTGAGCTGATCAAGGACGGCGAGGCCTATGGCATCAGCTATGACAACCTGCGCGTGGACTATGCCAAGGCCTACAAGCGCAGCCGCGAGGTGAGCAATCGTCTGGTGCGCGGCATCGAGTTCCTGATGAAGAAGAACGATGTCAAGGTGTTCATCGGCGAGGGGACGCTCATCGCCCCGAATGCCATCCTTGTCGAGCATCGCGGCGAAGAACGCACGATCACGGCCGATCATCTGATCATCGCGACCGGCGCAAAGCCGCTGGTGTTGCCCTTCCTCAGGCCCGACGGCGTGCGGGTATTCACCTATAGACAACTGCTCGAAGTGCAGCATGTCCCTAAGAGCATGGTGGTGATCGGCTCCGGCGCGATCGGCATGGAATTTGCTTACGTTTTCCATGCCTATGGCTCGGAGGTAACCGTGCTGGAAGCGCTGCCGCGCATCATGCCGTTAGAGGACGAGGAGATCAGCGCCGAAATCACGCGCTCGTTCAACCGCAGAGGCATTAAGACGATCGCCGGTGCGAAGGTGACCGACGCTAAGGTCGGCATGGATGGCGTAGAGGTATTCTTTGAAACCGACAAGGGCAGGCAGTCCATCAGGTCAGAGTGGGTGCTAGTCGCCGTGAGCGTGACGCCGAACACCGCGGGCATCGGCCTGGACAAGGTCGGCGTTCGGATGAACCAGGCCGGTTACGTCGAAGTGGACGATCACATGGCGACAAACGTAGCCGGCATCTACGCCATCGGTGACGTGACCGGCAAACTGCGGCTTGCGCACGTCGCTCAAGCCCAGGGCGTGGTGGCCGCCGAGTCCATCGCCGCCAAGATGGGCAAGTATCACGGTCACATCCCCAAGCTCGACTACGAGGCGATCCCGCGCTGCACCTACACCATCCCGCAAGTGGCGAGCATGGGTCTCTCGGAGGCGCAGGCCAAGGAGAGGGGATATGAGGTCAGAGTGGGCAAGTTTCCGCTGCGCGCCAACGGCAAGTCGCTGGCGTTGAACAACACCGAAGGCTTTATCAAAGTCGTGGCCGACGCGAAGTACGGTGAGATCCTCGGCGTGCACTGCATCGGGCCGGACGTGACCGAGCTGCTGCCGGAATTCGTGCTCGCCAAAAACGCCGAGCTGACGCCGGAGGAAATTGCCCGCGCCGTGCATGCTCACCCTACGCTGAGCGAGTCGCTGATGGAAGCCGCCGAGGGCGTTGTGGGGATGCCGATACATATCTAAGGGCCAGCGCGAGCACGTTTGCTGCATGCAGCGGCGATGGCCCGGGACGGCTCGTAGCCCGCAGCACAAATGAGGAGAAGTGACCTAATCATCTTCGGCGTCCTCGTCGCCATGCTGTTCGCCGCGGTGGGCAGCGTCGTGGCGGCGGAGTGGATGCCGGGACTGGGCGTGATCGCCTGGGCGGCAGGGCTGGGGCTGGTGGCCGGCGCTGCACTGTCCTACAGCAGCTTCCCGGGCTGGACGGCGCACCTGACTAGCACGGTTTATGGGCTGTTCGCGCTCGGTGTCATCGGCACGACGCATCCCAGCATTGCCGGAGAGACCGACGACTGGCGCCTGCGCACCGCGCTGCTCTTCCAAAAGATCTTCGCCTGGGTCGGCGAGGCGCTGAACAACGGCGCCAGCCGTGAGCCGGTGATCTTCATCCTCCTGCTGAGCGGGCTGTTCTGGACGCTGGCCTACACGGCAGCTTGGTACTCCTTCCGTCAACGGCGCATCTGGCACGTCATCCTGCCGACCGGCGTCGTGATGTTCTCCGACGTGTATTACTACGCGGGCCGGAACTCGATGGCGCCGTTCTTGCTCATCTACTTGATGTGCGCGGTGACGCTGTTGGCGCTTTCGCATTTGGCCGAGCGCGAGGCCGGCTGGCTGCGGGCGCACGTGCGTTTCTCGCCGATGCTCAGGCGGTGGTTCGTTGCCGGCGGCCTGCTGATCGCAGTGGTCGCCGGCCTGTTCGGGTGGCGCGTGGGCGAGACGACGCCCTCAACAGCCGGGCGCGACTTCCTCGAACAGCTCGACCGGCCCTATCGAGAGCTGCTCGCGCGCTGGAATCGGCTATTCGCCGACTTGAACAACAACGTCTCGCGGCAAGTGGATAGTTACGCTGCGTCGGTCACGCTCGGCGGTCCGCGCAACCTAACGCCCGAGCCGGTCATGGATGTGATCGCGCCGCCCGCGCGCTACTACTGGCGCGCCGCTAGCTACGACTACTACGACGGCTTGACCTGGCGGAACACCATCGAGACGACGACCAACGCCCAGCCGTTCGACGTCAATCTTCCGTTGGCCCGCTATGCCGAGCGCACGCCGGTGCAGGCCGACTTTACCCTCTACCGCGGAACCGATAGCATTTACGCCCCGTCGCAGCCGCTGCGCGCCAGCGTCGGCGCCCAGGCCGTCTTCGAGCAGGTGAGCAGAAGCGCCGTGGACCTGGTTCAACTCCGGTTGCCCGTGCCGCTGTTGGATGGAAACCGCTACACGGCGATCGGCTCGGTGAGCACTGCCAACGTTGAGCAACTGCGCGCCGCCTCGACGGATTACCCGACTTGGGTCGCGCGCTATCTGCAGTTGCCGCCCCAAGTGCCCGAGCGCGTGTTCGACCTAGCGCGCAACATCACCGCGCGCGCGCCCACGGCGTTCGACAAAGCGGCCGCCATCGAGAGCTGGCTGAGGGACAACATCGCCTACGACGAACAGCTGCCTGCGCCGCCGTCGGGCGTGGAGGCCAGCGACTATGTGCTCTTCGATGTGCGGCGCGCATACTGCAACTACTATGCGACGGCGATGGTGACGATGCTGCGCTCGCTCGGCATCCCCTCGCGCGTGGCCGTGGGCTATGCCCAGGGCGAAATGTCGCTCGACCCTAACGCCGCCGATCGCGCGCTCTATCGCGTCAAGGGTGACGATAGCCACATGTGGGTGGAGGTGTTCTTCCCCGAATACGGCTGGGTCGAGTTCGAGCCGACGGCCGGCCAACCGCCCATCGAACGGTTCGCGCCGCAGGCCGAAGCCACGCCTACCCCCATGCCGACGTTGCCGCCGCCGACCCCCACGCCACAGCCGGAAGCGACGGAGGAAGCCGCAGCGTCGGTCGCCACGCCTACGCCGGAGCCACAACCCACACAATCTCAAATGCCGCCTACGCCGTCCCCTGCGGCAAGTTCTGGCCCGGCACCCAGCAGCCCTCCCGAAGTCCTCGACCGGCTGCGCAACAGCGGGCTGCCCTATCTGCTGCTGATCCCGCTGCTGATCGCCGCAGGGCTGGGCGCGCTGCGCTACATCGAGGGTGCAGGGCTCGGCAAGCTGCCGGCGGTCGAGCGTGCCTATGCCCTGGTCAGCCGTTACGCCGGATGGCTCGGCATCGGTAGGCAGGGACACTTCACGCCGTATGAGCAGGCTCAGGCACTGGCGCAGCGCGCGCCGCAAGCGCAGGCGCCGGTGCAGCGCATCACCGAGCTGTATGTGCGCAAGCGGTTCGCACCACCCCAGGAAGCCCACCATCGGGACGACGACGTAGAAGCGTTGTCGGCCTGGGCACAAGCGCGCGGCTATCTGCGCCGGGCGCTGCTGCGGACGCGCTTTGGGAAGAGGTAGTGCAGCGTGCTTCGGCGCGATTTACGCCATCGTGACCACGCACCCGTGCTTGCGTGCTTCTTCCGCTGCGAACGCGAGTAGGTGGCTCTCCAGCGAGACGCGGGCGGTGGTTTGATGCTTCGTGTGCTCGCCGTTCAGCGCTTTTACGAAGTCGCGCATTAGGCCGAAGTCGCCGCCGCCGTGGCCGCCGGCGCCGGTGCTAGGGTGGATGACCTCTTCCCTCAAGCTGCCGTGATCCACGATGCGCAAGGTGTGCGGCCGGCCTTCGCTGAAGTCGCCGTAGAGCGTCGCGCGGGTGCCATCCCAGCGCATCGTCCGGCCTTCACGATCGCTGTGGCCGTGCATGGTGAACGTGCAGGTCGCGCCGCCCTCGAACTCCAGGTTGAGCGTCTGGTGATCCACTACGTCGTTGTCGCAGTGATACACGCAGCGGCCGTAGGGGCTGGTCTTTAACTTCTCCCAGCGCTCCTCCGGGGAGGTGTGAGACATGTCCGCAGCGGTGAGCATGAAGCCAAGCGTCTCGAATGGCTCGAGCTTCGAGCGGCGGTAGATGTCGGCGTCGTATAGGCGCGGCGCATACCAGGGGCAGGTTGCTTCGATCGGGCAGCCATCGGTGCAGCGCGGCGGGATCGGGCGATCGCTCAGCTCGGCGACGCGCTCGATGCGGTAGTGCATCAGCGAGCCGAACGACGAGAGCCGCGTCACGCGCCGACCCATCACCCAGACCAAGATGTCCAGGTCATGACAGCACTTGGCGAGGATCATCGGAGATGAATGCGCCTCGTTGCGCCAGTTGCCGCGCACAAAGCTGTGGCTCATGTGCCAGTAGCTCACGTTCTCGCGGTGGTCAATCGTCACGATGCGCCCCAGGCGTCCGCTGTTCACGATGTCGTAGAGCGCGGTGAAGAAGGCGGTATAGCGAAGCACGTGACAGATCTGCAGCATGCGCCCCAGCTGCTCGGCGGCTTCCACCAGCGCGATGCATTCGTCGCGAGAGGGCGCGATGGGCTTCTCCAGCAACACATCGTAGCCGGCGCGCAGCAGCGCCAGGGTGCTGGCGTGGTGCATGCGATCCTGGGTGCAATTCACTGCGGCGCGTGCCAACTGCGGGCGCGCCACCAGCTCCTCCCACGAGGCGAACTGCATCTCGGCCGGGATGTTATGCTGCGTTGCGAAACGCGCGCGCCGCGCAGCATCCGGCTCGGCGACGGCGATGAAGCGGATCTCGTCTGGATGCTGCAGGGCGTATGGCCCGTAGGACCAAATCGCGCGGTTGCCTGCGCCGATCATGACGGCTTCAACGAGCGCCAAAGTCGTCACCTCCCCGGTAATTAAGACATTCCATTCACGCCATCACAACGTGAACTGCGCAAACGCATCTACCACCGGCTTGATATCGTCCATCAGCGGGTAGAGGATAGGACAGGTGACGCCGGCGGCGACATACTCGCGCACCTTCGCCACGCACTCCTCGCTGGTGCCCACGGCCATCAACATGCGCGGCACGTCGTCGGGGATGACTTTGGCCGCGGCGATGTATTCCGCTTCGGTGGCCGGCCAGCCCATCACGCTTTGCACCTTGGCGATGAGGTCCTCCGGCACGCCGCTGGCCTTCATGATGTGGGGCTCGGTGGCGAGGTAATAGGCGACCAGCTTCTTGGCCTCGAAATAGGCGGCCTGCGGGTTGTCATCGCTGAGCGAACACACCAGCAATTCCGGCCGATCAATTTGATCAATCGTCTTGCCCGCCTTGGCCGCACCTTTGGCCACCAGTTCAACGGCGCGCTTGATGTAGTCCACGCTCACGACGTAGTTCAGCACGACGCCGTCGCAGATTTCCCCGCTTAGTTCGAGCATCTTGTCGCCGGTCGCGCCGATGTAGATCGGGATGTCGCGCGGCCGGGTGTCGCCGAACACTACGTCGAGCTTGACCCGGTCGAGCTTGACGAAGTCGCCTTGATAGGTCACCTCTTCCATCGTGAAGAGCTGCCGAATGGCTTCGACATACTCGCGCATCGCCTGCAGTGGGCGCTCGCGCTTGACGCCGACGCGCCCGGCGATCGGCTCCCACCACGCGCCCAAACCGAGCATGACGCGGCTCGGCGCATCAGGATCGCCGCTGACCTGCTTGCCCAGCTCCCACATCGTGCTCCACGTGGCGGCAATGACGGCCGGGTTGCGCGTCCAAATCGGCAACACGCCGCTGCCGATGCGCAGCTTCTTCGTGCGCGTCAGGAACGCACTCATCATCACGATGCAATCGCGCGCCAAGCGGGTATCGGCCTGCCAGATCTCCGAGAAACCCTGGGCTTCGGCGTATTCGGCCATCTCCAGCTCGTAGCCTAGGGGGTGCTTATCCTGCATGTAGAGAGCAAATCGGGGCTGCTTAGGTGTAGGAAGAACGTTCGCCATAGCGGGCAATCATAGCGTCAGTCGCAGTGAGCTGCGCCGCTGTGAGGCGGCTTTCGACGGCGCGATCGGCCGACCGCTGTATCTTTGGCTTGAGCATCCCCGCGACTGATTTTTGTGCCGGCGGCGTGGCTATAATCTCGCCGTCGTTCAACCATTGCAATAAGCGACCTACGACGCCCTGATGCATCGGGCGTCCGACGGGAACCTCGCCATGAGCAACTACACATCCTTCGATCAAGCCTGTGCCAACGTCATCCGCACGCTGACGCTCGATGCCGTGCAGACGGCAAATTCCGGCCACCCCGGCATGCCGTTGGGCATGGCCGACGTCGCGTATGTGCTCTACGCCAAGTTCATGCGCTTCAACCCCCGCAACCCGAAGTGGTTCGACCGCGATCGCTTCATCGTCTCGGCGGGCCACGGCTCGATGCTGCCGTATGCCATTTTGCATCTCACCGGCTACGAAGCGATGACCCTAGACGAGATCAAGCGCTTTCGACAGTATGGCAGCATCACGCCCGGCCATCCGGAGAATCACCTGACGCCGGGCATCGAAGTGACCACCGGCCCGCTGGGCAGCGGCACGGCCAACAGCGTGGGCATGGCGCTGGCCGAGGCGTGGCTGGCGGCCAAATACAACCGCGATGGGTTCAACATCGTGGATCACTACACCTATGCGATCGTCAGCGACGGCGACCTGATGGAAGGTGTGAGCCATGAGGCGGCCTCGCTGGCCGGCCACCTCGGCCTAGGCAAATTGATTTGGTTCTACGATGACAACGCGGTCACCATTGACGGCCCAACGTCGCTGGCCTACAGCGACGATGTGCCGAAGCGATTCGAGGCTTACGGGTGGCACACCATCACCGTTGACGCGCACAACATGGCCGAGGTCGAGGCTGCGATTCACGAGGCGCGGGCCGTGACCGACAAGCCGACGTTGATCTCCTGTAAGAGCATCATCGGGAAGGGCATGCCCCACCGCCAGGGGACGCGCGAGGCGCACAGCGATGCCCCCGGCTGGGACGAAGTGCGGGCGGCCAAGCTGGCCTACGGCGCAGATCCCGATAAGACGTTCTACATCCCCGACGACGTGTTGCAGGCATGGCGCGCGATCGGCGAGCGCGCCGCGCGAGCTGAAGCCGAATGGCAAGCCAAGTTTGAGGCGTATCGCCGCGCATACCCCGACTGCGCCCGCGAGTTGGAAGACGCCATCGCCGGCCGACTGCCTGATGACTGGGCCAACGTACTGCCGGAATTCGACCCCTCGGCCAAGCCAATGGCGACGCGCGCCGCCAGCGGCGCGGTGATCAACGCGATCGTCGGCAAGTTGCCGACCTTGCTCGGTGGCTCGGCGGATCTCACGCCGTCGAACAACACCCAGCCGAAGGAAGCCAGACCTCTGCGCAAAGGCGACTTGGGCGGGCGCTACATTCACTACGGCGTGCGCGAGCACGGCATGGCCGGCATCATGAACGGCATGGCGCTGCACGGGGCGATCCTCCCCTATGGCGGCACATTCTTCTGCTTCAGCGACTTCATGCGTCCGGCCATCCGCTTGGCGGCGTTGAGCGGGGCGCACTCGATCTTCGTCTTTACGCACGACAGCATCGGCTTGGGCGAGGATGGGCCGACCCACCAGCCAATCGAGCAGTTGGCCAGCTTGCGCGCTATGCCGAACCTGCTGACCTTGCGACCGGCCGACGCCAACGAGACGTCTGCTGCGTGGAAGGTGGCCGTCGAGTGGAAGCATGGGCCGGTGGCACTGTTGCTGACGCGCCAGGCCGTGCCGGTTTTGCCGAAGAAGATGGGTTTTGAGCGCGGCGCATACGTGATCCACGATGTGGACGATCCGCAGATTGCGCTGGTGGCCAGCGGCTCCGAAGTGAGCTTGGCCCTGGACGCGGCGAAGGCGCTGGCCGAGAAAGGTGTGCGGGCGCGCGTCGTGTCCTTCCCGTCGTGGGAGCTGTTTGACCTGCAAGATCCAGCCTATCGCCAGTCGGTGCTGCCGTTCGAGCTGCCGAAGGTGGTGATCGAGGCCGGCGTGTCGCAAGGCTGGGAGCGCTACACCGGCCCGCTGGTGCGCTTCGTCGCACTCGACAATCGCTTTGGCGCGTCAGCGCCTTTCAAAGATGTTTACAGGAACCTCGGCTTCACCGTCGAGCGCGTGGTGGAACAAGCGATGGCGCTGTTGAGCTGATGCCCATCACCCGCTAGGTTGGATCGTCCTCCTGCGTATGGAGATTCTGTCGGTCGCGGAGATGCGCGAGGTCGAGCGCCTGGCCGACGCGCGCGGCCTGAGCTATGCGCAGATGATGCAGAACGCCGGGCGCGGCGCCGCGGCGATCATTCGGCAGCGTTTGAATGTGCTGCAAATCCCCCGCCCGCGCGCCCTAATACTGGTCGGGCCGGGCAACAACGGCGGCGATGGCTTGGTGTGCGCGACGGCGCTGGCCGAAGCTGGCCTGACCGTGCAGTGCTATCTGCTCAAGCCGCGCAGCGACGACGACGCGGTATACGCCACGGCGCGAGCGCAGGGCATCTTCATGGCCGATGCGCAGAACGACATGCGCCTGCGCGTATTCCACCAAATGTTGGCACATGCCAACGTCATCGTGGATGCCTTGCTCGGCACCGGCGTATCGCGGCCGATCGAGGGCACGCTGCGCGACATTTTGCGCGCCGTAAGCGTGCGTCGGCGCGAGGCAGCTACCGCCCGCCCCTTTCTAGTTGCCCTGGATGGCCCGACCGGCATGAACTACGACACCGGCGCGCTCGATCCGGTCACGCCGTTCGCCGATCTGACCATCACCTTCCACGCGCCGAAGCGTGGGCATTACTGCTTCCCGGCCGCCGGCGCGCGCGGCGAGTTGGTGGTCGCGCCGATCGGCGTCGCGGAAGCAGGGATCGGGGACTGGCGATCGCTCGCCGATTCCGCGATGCCGATTTCTCATATCCAATTGGCCGATGAGGCGCTGGTGCGCGACCTGCTGCCGGCGCGTCGCGCGGACGCGAACAAAGGCACGTTCGGCCGCGCATTGGTGATCGGCGGCTGCGGCGATTATGTTGGCGCGCCCGGCCTGGCGGCGCGGGCTGCCTATCGCGTCGGTGCCGGCCTGGTGGCGTTGGCCGTGCCTGAGGCGCTGAAGCCGAGCCTGGCAGCCGTCTGCAGCGAGGCGATTTTCGTCTCGCTGCCTGGCACAAGCGATCGGCACACGCCGGCCGGTGCATCGCGAATTAACGCTTGGCTGGCGGGCATCAAAGGCGGCGCGGCAGTGGCGCTGGGTCCGGGCATTGGCCAAGCGGGCGAGACGGCCGAGTTCGTCGCCGGCCTGCTTGAGGCCTGGGTAGCCAGGCAAGTTGAATTAAAGGGACTGGTGTGCGACGCCGACGCGCTGAACGTGCTGGCGCAGATGCCGAATTGGCCCGCGCGCCTGCCGCGCATGACGGTGCTTACACCGCACGCCGGCGAGATGGCGCGGCTGGCCGGCATGACGATTGACGACGTGCAAGCGGACCGAATCGGCCATGCCCTGCAGTGCGCCGATGCCTGGGGGCACGTCGTCGTGTTGAAGGGGGCGCACACGGTGATCGCCGCGCCCGAGCGGCGCGGCGCCGTGTTGCCGTTTGCTAACCCGGCCATGGCGACGGCCGGGACGGGCGACGTGCTGGCTGGTTGCATTGCCGGGCTGATGGCGCAAGGCCTAGCGCCGTTCGAGGCGGCGGTATGCGGTGCGTATTTACACGGCGCAGCGGGCGAACACTGGCGCGGCGCGCACGGCGACGCCGGGATGCTGGCGGGCGACTTGACGACCCTGCTGCCCGACGTCCTCCGGCGCATCACGGTTCGTGATTGATACGGCAATTGGCACGATTGAGATGAGCGCAGTGGTATCGGATTTGGAAGGCACGCTGACGACCGGCGAGACGTGGCGGATCGTCGGCGAGTATTTGGCGGCGCATGGGCGCGGCTGGCGCTATCGGTTATTTTTCTATTCGCATCTGCCCGGCGCGATGGCCGCGCGCGCCGGCCTGATCAACGCGCAGCGTTACCGCGAGCGCTGGTTCGAGGACATGACGGCACTGCTGGCCGGCTTCTCTCGCGCGCAGGTCGAAGAACTCATGGGCATCGTTGCCGAGGAACTCTGGCGCGCGCGGCGCGCGCATGTGGTCGCCGAGTTGGAGCGGCATCGCGCGGCCGGCGCGCGTGTGCTCATCGCCTCGGGCACATATCAGCAGGCGGCCGAGGCCTTCGCGGCGCGCATCGGCGGCGAAGCCATCGCTACGCCGATCCAATTCGACGATGCAGGCCGCGCGACCGGCCGGCTCGACGGCGTCGTTTCCACCGGCGAGGTGAAGGCGGTGCGCGTACGCGCTTGGCTAGGCAACGACGAGTTGCTGGCGGCCTACGGCGACACCGAGGGCGATATCCCCATGCTGCGCTTGGCGGCACAACCGGTCGCCGTATGTCCTGACGCTGCCCTGCGCGCCGAGGCGGTCAAATGCGGCTGGCGCATCATTGAGCCACACGCCTCGCCGACGTGAGCGGCGCCTCATCCCCAGACGGCTTTCACCAAAGCCGGCAAGGCCTCTCCGGCTTTGCCGCAAACCATATAAGCATCGGGCGGTGACTCGATTTGCGCGTCGGGGTTAACGATGACGACCACTGCCCCCGCGCGCCGGGCGATGCGCGGCAGTGACGCGGCCGGCTCAACCAGCCCTGATGTGCCGATAGAGAGGAAGACGTCGCACGTCTGCGCCGCTGCGAGCGCGGCACGATAGGCCTCCGCCGGCAGCGGCTCGCCGAACCACACCACGTCGGGGCGCAGCAGGCCGCCGCAACATCCGCAGGTCGGGATCGCGTCTGTGCTCTCGGCGGTCAGGACAGGGTGCGGCGCTTCGCACACGAAGCACTTGAAGCGCCGCAGGTTGCCGTGCAGCTCGATCACGGCGCGGCTGCCGGCTCGTTGGTGCAGGCCGTCCACGTTTTGCGTGATCAAGGTGAACCGCGGCGCGCGGCGCTCCATCTCGGCCAGGGCGAAGTGACCGGGGTTAGGCCGCGCGCGCTCGACCAGCCCCCGCCGCCAGGCGTACCAGTCCCACACCAGCTTTGGGTTGCGGCGGAAGGCCTGTGGCGTCGCCAACTCGTGCGGATCGAATTGTGCCCACAGGCCGGTTTGTGCGTCGCGAAAGGTCGGCACGCCGCTCTCGGCGCTCACGCCGGCGCCGGTGAGCGCGGCAATGTAGTGGGCTGCGCGCAGCGTGGCGAGCAGGTCAGGGGGAAACTCCATGTGAGCGCGCCGGGCGCACGTCACGCGCCTCACTCCCAGGCCGTCACCTCGTTCAGCGCCTGCATCTCTTCGGCGCTCAGACGATAGCCGGCTGCCCCCAGCCCTTCCTGAAGCTGCTGCACGGTGTTCGCGCCGATGATCGGCGCGGTGATGACCGGGTTGCTCAGCAACCAGGCCAGCGCCGTCTGCGCGATGGTCTTGCCGTGCGCTCGGCCGATCTCCTCCAGCTTCTCGATTACCCGTTGGCCCATCTCGCTCTCGGCATATTGCCGGATGCGCTCGCTGCCTTGGCCACGGGAGCCGGCCGGGATGGGCTGCCCTTTGCGATACTTGCCGGTGAGGAAGCCGCCAGCCAGCGGGCTGTATGGGATCACGCCGATCTGCTGGTCTTGGCACAGCGGCATCAGCTCGCGCTCGAACTCGGCGCGGTGCATCAAGTTGTAGTGGGGCTGAAGCGACTCGAAGCGCACCAGGTTGCGCACGTCGCTCACCCACAACGACTTCATCAGCCACCAGGCCGGATAGTTGCTGGCGCCGATGTAGCGCACCTTGCCCGCCGAGACGAAATCGTCCAACGCGCGCAGCGTCTCTTCGTGCGGCGTGTCGTAGTCCGGCCAGTGAATTTGATACAGGTCCACGTAATCGGTCTGCAGGCGAATCAGGCTATCTTCGAGCGCCTTGGTGAGGTGCGCGCGCGATGCGCCCTGATCGTTTGGCGCGTTGCCCATCGGCGAGCGCCCTTTGGTAGCGATGATGACCTGGTCGCGCGGGATGTTATGAGACTTGATCCACTTGCCGATCACCATCTCGGCGGTGCCGCCGGGGTTGCCGGGCGCCCAACGCGAGTAGATGTCGGCGGTGTCGAGGAAGTTGCCGCCGGCGTCGCGAAAGGCCGAGAGCACGTCGAACGAGGTCTTCTCATCAGAGGTCCACAGGAAGGTCATCGTGCCGAGGCACAATTCGCTGACTTTGAGGCCGGTTCTGCCCAGTTTGCGATACTCCATGTCGTGATTATCGGCCATGCCCGACCGACCTCACCGAGAAGCGCCCGGTGCGTCGCCCCAGTCCGGCACCTTCAGCAGTTCGCCACCGCGCAGCGCGGACTTGTGGGCCATGACGCCGGCCGCCATGTAGCGCACGGCCTCCCAAGCGTTGATGGCCGGGCTGCGTCCTTCGGCGCACGCGCTGACGAACTCATGGACGAGATAGGCGTGCGATCCGCCGTGCCCGCCGAGGTCGTCCATCAGCGCTTTCGGCAGTGGATCGCGGTAAGTGCGCGGGTCAACCGGCTGCGCGCCGGTCTTGGTGAACCACAGGCCGCTGTGCTCATCGCTGGTGTCGCGCGCATACGATGCTTCGCTGCCGATGATGCGGACGATGCCTTCGTGGCCGGTGTGGCCGTTGCGCCGCGATTCGGTGATGACCGCGAGGGCGCCGTTGCTCATGCGGAACATGCCCACCTCGTGGCTGAAGGTGTTGCCGGTCTGTGAATCGGCGCGAAAGTAGGGATCGTCGGGATAAACGTAGCCGAAGGCTGCAACTTCCACGGCATGCGCGCCCATGATCGAGATCGGCGCGGAAGTGGAGTGGGTAGGGTAGTGCATCGGTGCATCACCGCCCATGCGGATCACCTCGGCTTCGCTCAAGCCGGTACGCGCCATTTGCACTTCGATCAGGTTGCACGCGGGCAGCCAGGTATCGTGCAGGTATTCCGCCTCCAAATGGATAAAGCGGCCGAATTCAGCGGCGCGCTTGCGACACATCACCGTTTCTGGACGATAGTAGGTCGTCTCGCCCATCATGTAGTGTTGGCCTGTGCGCCGGCAACAGGCGATGAGCCGATCGCACCATTCGAGGATCTCGTCGCCGTTGCCGCTGAGAGGCATGATGACCGGCACCGCGGTGTAGACGTGCTTGCCGGCTTCCATCGCCTGGATCGCCTGTGGCGCGTGTAACCAGGGCTGGGTGAAGATGGCCAGCGCGTCCAGGTCGCTCTTGCAGATTTCGTCCAGGCTGGCGTAAGTCTCGCCGATGCCGAATCGTTGCGCGGCGCGCCGCAGCCTGTCCGGCGCGATGTCGCATAGCGCCACGCGCTTCACCAGCGGATGCTTCTGGAACAGCTCGACGAAGTGCACGCCGAACTGGCCAAGTCCGACGATGCCGATGCTGATGGGTTGGGTCATGGCACAGATACTTACGCTTCAAAACGGATGCCCTGAGCCAGAGGCAACTCGCGCGAGTAGTTGATGGTGTTGGTCTGTCGGCGCATGTAGGCCTTCCAGGCGTCCGAGCCGGCCTCGCGCCCGCCGCCGGTGTCCTTCTCGCCGCCGAACGCCCCGCCGATCTCCGCGCCGGATGTGCCGATGTTGACGTTAGCGATGCCGCAGTCCGAGCCGGCCGCCGAGAGGAAGCGCTCGGCGGTGCGCAAGCTGTCGGTGAAGATGGCCGATGACAGGCCTTGTGCCACTTCGTTGTTCAAGTAGATGGCGTGCTCCAACGATTCGTATTCCACTAGGTATAGGATCGGCGCGAAGGTCTCGCGGCGCACCACTGCCGTCTGCCAGGGCATCTTGATCAGGGTCGGTTCGACGAAGTTCGGGCCGACGTCCGGCCGCGCGCGCCCGCCGGCCAGAATCTCGCCGCCTTGCGCCAGCGCTTCCTGCAGCGCGTCGCAGTAGCGCTGTACTGCCTGCGGCGTGATCAGCGGGCCGACCAACGTATCCGCTGCCAGCGGATCGCCCAGTCGCCGGGCCGCTTGCGCGTAGGCGGCTTGCAGCCGGTGGATCAGCTCCGGCGCGATGGACTTGTGGACGATCAGCCGACGGGTGGTGGTGCACCGTTGGCCGGCCGTGCCGATCGCGCCGAACACGATGGCGCGCACGGCCAGGTCGAGATCGGCGTCTTCGGCCACGATGATGGCGTTGTTGCCGCCCAGCTCGAGGATGCTGCGCCCCAGGCGGCGCGCGATGCGCGCTGCCGCGTGGCGACCTACTGCCGTCGAGCCGGTGAATGAGATCAGCGGCAGCCGCGCGTCGTCCAGCATCGCTTCGCCCACCGTCTCGTTCGGCCCGATGACCAGGTTGAAGACGCCGAGGGCGTGATGGTCGGCCGCCACGCGGTTGCAGATGTGCTGCACGGCGATCGCGCACAGCGGAGCCAGTGGCGAGGGCTTCCAGACCACCGTGTCGCCGCAGACGACGGCTATGGCAGCGTTCCACGACCACACAGCCACCGGGAAGTTGAACGCGGTGATCACGCCGACCGGCCCGAGCGGGTGCCACTGCTCATACATGCGATGTGCCGGCCGCTCCGAGTGCATGGTCAGGCCGTAGAGCTGGCGCGAGAGGCCGACGGCGAAGTCGCAGATGTCAATCATCTCCTGAACCTCGCCATGCCCCTCGACGCGGATCTTGCCCACTTCCAGCGTGATCAAGTCACCCAGCGGCTCTTTCAGCGCGCGCAGGGCGCTCCCCAGGTCGCGGATCAGCTCGCCGCGCTTGGGGGCCGGGCGCAGCCGCCAGTCCATGAAGGCGTTTTGCGCCTGGCGCACCACTACGTCATAGCTGGCCGTCGTCGCCTGGATCACGCGAGCCAGCGGCGCTCCGGTAGTCGGATCGTAAGAGATCAACTCGCCGCCGTCGCGATCGTTGATCCAGCAGCCGTTGCCGCACGCGCCGTAGTTGACCTCGCGCAGCCCGAGCTTCTGGAAGATGGCGGCGATGACGGCGTGGCGGGTTGTCATAGGCAAATGGAAGTCTACTCGATGCGCGGCCTATCGGGTGCTAGATCCGCGCTCGTCGCAGGCGCAGGCTGTTGCCGATCACGAAGAGCGAGCTGAAGGCCATGGCGCCGGCTGCCAGGATCGGCCCATACTGCTGGAAGATGCCGAGCGCCGCCGCGGGGATCAGCAAGACGTTGTAGAAGAAGGCCCAGAACAGATTCTGCCGGATGCCGCGCACGGTCAGCCGGGCCAGGTCGAGCGCCTGGACCAGGCCGCGTAGATCGCTGCGCATCAGGGTGACGTCGGCGGCTTCGATGGCTACATCCGCGCCGGCGCCGATGGCGATGCCGACGTCGGCCTGAGCGAGGGCCGGCGCGTCGTTGATGCCGTCGCCGACCATGGCGACGTTGCCGCGCCCGGCGGCCTGCAGCGCGGCGATGCGTGCCGCCTTGTCGGCGGGCAGCACCTCGGCGACGAACTCGTCTACGCTGAGGGCATGAGCGACTGCCTGCGCCGCGGCCATGTGGTCGCCGGTCAGCATAATGGTGCGGATGCCGCGTCGCTTGAGCTCGGCGATGCCGGCCTGTGCCTCCGGCCGCGGTGCATCCGTCAACCCGATCACGCCGGCCAGCGCGCCGTCCACGGCGACCAGCATCACCGTTCGGCCCTTCGCCTGTAGCTCGGCGACGGTTTGGGCGGCTTCGGCATCTATGGGGACGCCCTGCGTTTGCATCAGCCGCAAGTTGCCAACCGCGACGAGGTGCTGTGCCCCGCTCGGCGTCGCACCGTTGACCACGAGCGCGGTGACGCCGCGGCCGGGCAGCGCCTGGAAGCGGTCAACGTGGGCGAGCGGCAGTCGGCGCGCTTCAGCGGCCTCGATGACGGCGCGCGCCAGCGGGTGCTCGCTGTGCCGCTCGGCGGCCGCAGCCAGCGCCAGCGCGGATTCGGGTGCGCCGCCGCCCAAAGCGATCACTTCGGTGACCGTAGGCTTGCCCTGGGTGAGCGTGCCGGTTTTGTCCAGCGCGACGACGGCGATGCGCGCCGTTTGTTCCAGGGCTGCGCCATGCTTGAAGAGGATGCCCAGCTCCGCGCCCTTGCCCATGCCGACCATGAGTGCGGTGGGCGTCGCCAAGCCGAGCGCGCAGGGGCAGGCGATGACCAGCACGGCCACGGCGTTGATCACGGCGCGCTGGAAGTCGCCGCCCAGCAGCAGCCACGCGGCGAAGGTGAGCGCGGCGATCGCCAGCACGGCCGGGACGAAGATCGCTGCGATGCGGTCGGCCAGGGTTTGAATGGGCGCTTTGCCGGCTTGCGCCCCTTCGACCAAGCGGACGATTTGTGCCAACGTCGTGTCTTTGCCGACGCGCGACGCTTCGTAGCGCAGCGCACCCTCCATGTTCAGCGTGCCGGCGGTCACCGGGTCGCCCGGCTGTTTGTCGCGCGGCGTGCTTTCGCCGGTGAGCATGCTCTCGTCCACGGCGGAGCAGCCGGCCACCACGATGCCGTCGGCGGCGATGCGCTCACCCGGCCGGGCCACGATGACGTCGCCGATGGCGATCTGCTCGATCGGCACTTCGACCTCTTCGTAGGCATCACCCCCGGCGGGATCGCTGCGGCGCAACACGCGCGCCGTCTTGGGCGCCAAGCCGAGCAGACGCTCAATCGCTGCGCCAGCGCGGCCTTTGGCGCGCGCCTCCAGGTATTTGCCCACGCTGATCAGCGCCAGGATCATTGCCGAGGTCTCAAAGTAGACATGCTCGCCGCTGCCGCCGAGCAACATGACGACGGAATAGGCGAAGGCGACGGTGGAGCCAAGCGCGATCAGGACGTCCATGTTGGGCGCGCCGTTGCGCAGCGCCTGGTAACCACGCCGGTAATAAGGCCAACCGACGTAGAGCTGCACGGGCAGGGCCAGCGCGAACAGCGCCCAGTTGATCGCGACGTGCTCCGGCATGCTATGGCCGTCCAGCGCACCGGTCATGGGAGCGAAGCGCGGCCCGAACAGCGCGGCTAACACGCCGAGGTCGCGGCTCATGCTCAGCGCGAAGGCAGGCAGGGCGAGGAGCAGGCCGGCCAGCATGCGGCGTCGGCGGTCGGCGATCTCGGCGCGGCGCGCGGCACGCTCGGCCTCCGGCGACGAAACGGAGTCCGTCGCGAGGGAATGAGTCGGCACATCGTAGCCGGCTCGGCGGACGGCGGCGACGATCTCGGCGATGCCAGCTGCACCCGGCAGGTAGCCCACTGCGAGGCGCTCGGCGGCAAAATTGGCCGATGCCTCGACCACGCCGGGCAGCTTTCGCACGACGCGCTCGATCGTCGCGGCGCAGTTGGCGCACGTCATGCCGGCGACCGGCAGCGTCACATGCGCCAGCGGCACGTCGTAGCCGGCAGCGCGCACGCGCGCGACGAGTTGCGCGGGCGAGACCTGCGCCGGGTCAAACGTCACCGCGGCGCGTTCGGTGGCAAAGTTCACACTGGCCTCGGCGACGCCGGGCGTCTTGCGCAGCGCGCGCTCGACCGCGCCGGCGCAGTTGACGCACGTCATGCCCGCGATGGGCAGTTCGACCGCGTTCATGCTTCTAGGGCGCGATCGGCTCCTCGGGTGGATAGTTGATCTCGATGAGTTTCTCTCGGATGGCGCGCCAGTCCGCCGGTTCGGCCCATGTGACGGTGACCGTCTTAGTGGCCAGGTCGGCCTGCACGGCGGCCACGCCGGGGATCTCTCCCAGTTCGCTTCGGATGGCGCGGACGCAGCCGTCGCAGCCGATGTTGGGAACGCGAATGGTTATCGTGTGCATGTTTCTCTCACAGGCGTTATACTGTGCCTATCCCTCCCCCCGGGGAGGGGGTTGTGCAAGGGATTATACGCCATGGCCAACCGGACGACCAAAAGAGACCTGCTCAACCGCCTGAAGACGATCGAGGGCCATGTGCGCGGCGTGCAGCGCATGGTCGAGGAAGACGCCTACTGCATTGACGTCATCCATCAGGTGAAAGCCATCCAGCAGGCGCTAGAGCGCTTCAACGCGGCGCTGCTGGCGGAGCACTTGAACACGTGCGTCACAACGGCCATTCGCAGCGAAGACCTGCGCGAACGCGAGCGCGTCGTCTCGGAGCTGCTCCAGGTCTTCGGCGCGGCCGGCGATGCCCGCGCTGCCCCGCGTGGAGGTGGCGGACGGAAGCGCCGGAGCGCAGCCGCCTAGGCTGCGCCGCGCGCGCGGCTTGCAAACCTCGATCGGCATGCTATATTAGCGCCGTCCGGCGACGAAGCCGGATGAGGTTCAGTAAAGGTGTAGGCATCGTTTCACCGCATGATTCGCTCAGAATCTTCCCCCAACGCGGCATCTTCCGTCTCGCACGCTCCCGTCCGTCTTCCTTCCCCGGCTCTCTGTCTCTGACGCATCGCTGCGCTGAGGACTCATCGGCTGAAGCACGACCCGCACCCCAGTACGCGCGCGTCCGGCGCGCGGATGTAGGAGAGAGTGACGCGCAAGAGAGAAAAGTTTGCCCTGATCATCTGCCATTCCCGTTCAGGCTCCCAAGTGGAGCGTCCACCGTTCGTCCCGAGTGCTTTTTAAACCTTGACAAGACCCAGTAGACCGACAACAAGCTATGGCTAGCAGACTCTACGTAGGCAACCTTGCCTATTCCACAACTGACGAAGGGTTGCGCAGCTTCTTCGCAGCTGCCGGCGAAGTGAAATCAGCGGAGATCGTGCTTGAGCGCGACAGCGGGCGCTCTAAAGGCTTCGGCTTCGTCGAGATGGCCACCGAAGAAGGGGCGCAGAGAGCGATCACCACGCTCAACGGCAAGCTGCTCGACCGACGCCCGGTGCGCATAGACTTCGCCAAGCCTAAGGAAGAACGCCCGCGCAGTGTAGGCGGCTACGCGCAGGAACGTCCGAACCGCTCCAGCAGCGTCAGCGAAAACCGCGGCAACGCGCGCGGGCGCGACCGCGACCGAGACCGCCGCAACGCTGATCGCGTCCGCGATCGCGACCGCCGCCGCGACGACTACTACGACGACTTCTAAACGGCGCAGCGCCTGATCTCGGACAAGGAGCGGCTCTTAAAGCCGCTCCTTCGCTTTCAAGACGGGGGACGTCTCTTGCGGCGCGCAAGCGACGAGGGCGGTGTTGGCGTTCAACGTCAAGAGCATCGGGCTGTTGCCGGCCGGCTGCGCGCTGGACAGCAGAGGGGTAGGCGAACACTGCCTTCGCCTGCCTGCGACGAGGGTTAAAATCTCAGCCATGACCGCCGAGCCCACCTTCGGCGATGTGCTGTCCGAGGTGCAGGGCGCGATTGCCGCGGGCAACTACGACCGCGCGATCGCGCTCACCGACAAGCTGTTGCTTGCCTACCCCGACGCGCTCAGCGTTTGGCGCGCGCGCGCGCAGGCCTTCAGCGCGTCCGGGCGGCCTTTCCAGGCGTCCGAGGCGTATCAGCGCGTGCTGGACATCGCGCCGGCCGACGTCAACGCGATGAAGGGTTTGGCATTGGCGTTGAGCGCCATGGGCAAACGCACCGAAGCCAAGCTGGTCGCCCAACAGGCGCTGGATTACGAGCCGGGAGACAAAGCGCTGCTGGCGATCGCTGCGCCATCTGATGGCGGCGACTCCGGCAGGTCGGACATCGGTGCGCGCCTGCGCGACGGCATGAACGACGTGCAGGCCGGGCTGCTCGATCGCGGCATCGCGCGGTTGAAACAGGTCGCGGCGCACTGCCCGGATCGCGCGGACGTGTTAGCGTTGCTGGCGCATGCGCTCTGGCGGGCCGGACTGCGCGTCGCCGCCGCCGAGACATGCCAGTCCCTCTTGGACATACAGCCGGATTGCCTAAACGCGCACGCGCTGCTGCTGGCGCTCTGGAGGCCGATCGGCCCGCCCGGATTAGATCAAGCGCACCTGAGCGCCATCGCGCGCCTCGACCCCGATCACAGCCACGTGAAGGCTTTGCTCGGCGATGATTCGCCCTTGGAAGTGGTGAGCGTGCCGGCTTTCCCCCCGTCGCCCATTCGACCGGCGCCCCGGGCATCCGAGGCGCTCGATCGCGAGGATTGGGTGGACGATTTGATCGCTGCCGCTTCGTCCGCCCCACGGCCGCTAGAGCGCGACGATGTGCTCATCGCGTCGGCCTCGATCGGCCCGGCCGAGGCCGACGTCGGCGACGACGCACCTCAGGCGGACGACGCCGAGGCAATCGGCGAGGCGGATGCCTTCGCCGAATCGCTCATCCCCTTGGAGTGGGAAGAAGCCGAGGATTGGCCCGAAGAGCGCGGCGAGGTGGCGCCGGCGTGGCTCGCGGATCAGCCGGCCGGCTTCGTGCCGACCCGCTCCCCGCTTCGCGCGACGAACGCCGACGAGGGCGCGCCGACGCGCGTTGAGCCGCTGGAGTGGGAGGCGGGTGAATCGCCCACCGCCGCGCCGGCGTTTGAATCGCTGCCCTCGGCGGCCGACAAAGTCGCGGCGGCGCGCCGGGCGATCCAACAGGGGCGCTGGCAAGAGGCGGTCGGCCTTTACGAGAAGGTCATCGCGTCGCGCCGCGGGAAGGCGCTGGACGAGATCATCGCCGACCTGGAGGCCGTGCGCGCGCTCCAGCCGGCGACGCGCGCCGTGCACGAGCTGCTTGGCCTGGCCTATGCCCGCAGGGGCGACGTGGACGCCGCGCTGGACGCCTACCACCGCGCGATGAAATTACTCGAGAGTGCGTAAGCCCTCTCAGCTTGTTTTTGCCTGGCACTTACAAACACCTTAGGACGACACCATGGAACGCACACTGATCATCATCAAACCCGACGGCGTGCAGCGCGCGCTGGTCGGCGAAGTCATCAAACGATTTGAAGCCCGCGGCCTGCGCATCGCCGGCCTGAAGCTCATGCAGATCTCGCGCGAGCTGGCCGAAGCGCACTACGCCGAACACAAAGGCAAGCCGTTCTTCGAGGGCACGGTGAAGTTCATCACCTCCGCGCCGGTCGTCGTGATGTGCCTAGAAGGGCCAAACGCCATCGCCGCCGCGCGCCAGACCATGGGCGCGACGCGCCCCAGCGAGGCGGCGCCCGGCAGCATCCGCGCCGACTTCGGCCTGGACATCTCGCGCAACATCGTGCACGGCAGCGACGGCCCGGAGACCGCCGCGCGCGAGATCGCGCTTTACTTCAAGCCGGAAGAGCTGATCAGCTACCAACGCGCCGGGGACGTTTGGTTGAAGGAGTGAGCTTGAAGGCTCGCACGCGCTTCGCGCCCTCGCCGACGGGAGAGCTGCATATCGGCGGCGTCCGCACCGCCATCTTCAGTTGGCTGCTGGCCAAGCACACCGGTGGCGAGTTCTACGTGCGCATCGAGGACACCGACCAGGATCGCTACGTCCCCGGCTCCACGCGGCGCATCCTGGAATCGTTCGACTGGCTGGGCATCACCCTGGACGGCGGGCCGGACCACGAAGAGCTGCGGACGATGAAGACGGACGAGGACTACCCCGGCGCGCTGGAGGACGGCGAATACAAGGGCGTGCCGGGGCCGTTCGTGCAGTCGCATCGCCTGCACCTATACAAAGAGTGGGCCGAGTGGCTGGTCGCGCACGGCTACGCCTACCGCGCTAACGAGACGCCGGAGGAGCTGCAGCGCATGCGCGAGGCGGCCCAAGCGCGCAAACAGACCTTCATCTTTCGCGAGGAGATGCGCCTGCGCACCGACGTGCGGCCGGATGAGCCCCACGTCATCCGCATGCGTGTCCTGCCGCGCGACGGGCGCACCGAGTTCGACGACCTGATCAAAGGCCGCGTGAGCTTCGACAACGCTCAGGTGGACGACCAGGTGCTGCTGAAGATGGACGGCTTCCCGACTTACCACCTGGCGGTGGTGGTGGACGACCATCTGCAAGGGGTGACGCACGTGTTGCGCGGTGACGACTGGCTGCCCAGCGCCCCCAAGCACGTGCTGCTCTATCGCTACTTTGGCTGGCCGCAGCCGCAGTGGGCGCACGTGCCCAACGTGCTGGGCACCGACGGCAAGAAGCTGAGCAAGCGCCATGGCGCGCAGAGCGTGTTCGAGTTCCGCGATCAGGGCTACATCCCCGAGGCGCTGATCAACTTCCTGGCGCTGCTGGGCTGGGCGCCCGGCGGCGGCGACGAGCAAAACGTCTTCACCCGTGAAGAGCTGATCGCCAAGTTCTCGATGGCGGGTGTGGGCAGCTCGCCGGCCGTGTTCGACTACAACAAGCTGGACTGGTTGAACGGCGTGCACATCCGGCGGTTGACGCCGGAAGACCTGGCCGAGCGGCTGATCCCCTTCCTCGCCCGCGCCGGCATCGCCGTAGACACGCCGGAGCAGCGCGCGCTGCTGCTGCGCATCGTCCCGCACATTCAGGAGCGCATCAAGAAGCTGACCGACGCCGCGCCGCTGGTGGACTTCTTCTTCAGCGACATCCCGGCGCCGCCGGCCGAGATGCTGATCGGCCCCAAGATGGATTGGCATCTCGCGCTGCGCGCGCTGCGCGAAACATGTCGCGTGGTGGAAACAGTAGCGCCGTTTGAGGACGCCCCGCTGGAGCAGGCCATGCGCGCGCTGTGTGAGGAGCTCCAACTGAAGCCGACGCAGCTGTTCGGCGTGGTGCGCAACGCCGTCACCGGCAAATCGGTCACGCCGCCGCTGTTCGCGACGATGGCCATCCTCGGCCGCGAGACCTGCCTGCTTCGCCTCGACCGCGCCATCGCGCGCTTGCAGTCGAGCGCGTGATGGCGCGGGCATCCGGCGATGAAGCGAACCCTGTTCGCGCGCCGAAGCGCTATGGCCCAGCCTGGAAGGCGACGTCGTCCACCAGCCAGCTACTGATGCTCGAGAAGTCCGTCGTAGCTGCCAACTCCAGCAGCACCGACTGGCCGGCGTAGGCGCTCAGGTTGACCGAGGTCTGCACCCAGGTAGGGTAGGTGGCCGTGCTTGAGCAGAGCTGGATCGTCTGCACGACGATGTTGTTCACTTTGACGTACGCGAAGTCGTAGTTACACAAATCGTTTGAGCTAATGTTGTGCCAGAAGCCGAGGTAAGGCGCGCTTGTTGGCACGGTCACGGTCTGCTTGAGCGATGCATCGGCGTTGTTGAAGCCGCCGAACCAGGCCGCCCAACTGCCGCTGCGCGGCCCAGCCGGGGGCAGCTCGGACTGATTGCAGATCAGGCAGAAGTCGGGGGGATAGTTGGAGGTGATCGTCCAGCCCACGTTCGGCCCTTGCTCAAAGCCGCCGTTGACCAAGCCGCCGGCCGAGGCCGTCTGCCGCCTCACGATAGGGAAGTAGGCGCGCTTATTCATGGGCGCGCTGTTCTGCGCGGCCTGGACGGCGGCCGCAGCGTTGACGATGCCGGCGCCGCAGATAGTCGTGTCGCACGTGCTGCCGGTAGGGAAGGGCGTCGCCGTGGATTGCAGCAGGTTGAGCACCTGCGCCGGCGTGAGCGAGGGCTTGACCGAGAGCATCAACGAGGCGACGCCGGCTACATGCGGCGTGGCCATGCTCGTGCCTTTGTAAAAGGCATATGTGTGTGTCCCGGGCGTCGTCGTGCCGGCGTTCAGCGTGGATAGCACGCCATCGCTGCCGCTCTCGCCGCCCGGCGCGCTGATCTCGACGTTGGTTCCGAAGTTGCTGTAGGACGCCTTGCTGCCCTGCCGGTTGGTGGCGGCGACGGTGATCACGTTGTTGCAGTTAGCAGGGACGAACCCGCTAGCGTTCAGGTTGCTGTTGCCGGCGGCGACCACTACGACGGCGCCGGCCGCCACGACCTGGTTGATCGCGTTCTGCCAAGCCGACGTGCAGCTGCCGAATCCGCCTAGGCTGAGGTTAAGCACGCGGGCAGGGTTGGCGTTGGCAGGCACGCCGGACACGCTGAGGCCGGCCGCCCAGCGCAGGCCATCAATGATGTCGGCGTCGGTGCCACCGCAGCGGCCCAGCACGCGCACCGGCAGGATCTGGGAGACCCAGTTGACCCCGGCCACGCCGGTGCTGTTGTTGCTGGCCGCGCCGATCGTGCCGGCCACGTGCGTGCCGTGCCATGAGCTGTTCCTCGGCCGATATGGGTCGCAGGTGTCGCTCATCGTCGTCCAGTCGCCCGGGTCGCTGGCATCGCTGTCGCGCCCGTTGCCGTCGTTGGCGGTGTAGGCGCTAGTGATGAAGTCGTAGCCCGGCACGGTGCGCCCGGCCAGATCGGGATGTCCGAAGAGGATGCCGGTGTCCAGCACGGCCACGACGATGCCCGCCGAGCCGGTGGTGATGTCCCAAGCCGTCGGCAAGTTGGCTCCATAGTTGCCGGGCGCGGGCGCGAAGTAGTGCCATTGTTGGCCGTACTGCGGATCGTTGGGCGTAAGCGCGATGAAGCGTCTTCCCGAAGGCGAGGCGTATTCCACTTCGGGGAGCTGTTCGAGCTGCTTGGCGATGCGCGCTACGTCGTCATAAGGCAGGGGCTGCGGCAGCCGCAGGACGTGCGCCTCGCCGGACATCTCGCGCACGTGGGTCAGCGCCAGGCCGGCTTGGGCGCTGAGCGCCTGCATCGCCTCGGCGGTCAAGATGTGGGCCGGCGGCACGTCGCGGCCGGCGGCCTGAATCGCTTTGTGAGTCGCTTCGGCATCCAGCACGCGGAACTTCTCCGGTTGCCTGTATTTGACGATCAGCTCGTCGGTGGGAGGCGGCTCAACCGGCGCGACGGCGCGTCGCACGGCAGCGTCGTTCCCGTCTTGGGCGCGAACCAATGAAGTCGGCGCACCGATCGCGCCGGTCAGTAGCATCGCGACCGTCGCTATCGGGAGCAGTAAAGATGTCCTTTCCATATGCGTTTACCTCTCCGATCCACCTGCGCTGATCTTGGCGATCGCCCAGGCGGCATGCTCACGTACCAGCGGTTCCTCATCATCGAGCAGGCGGCGCAAGGCTGGCAGCGCCTCGTCGCTGCCCCAGTTGCCGGCGGCCACGCAGGCGTTGCGCACCAGGCCGCGCCGCTTTGCCCGCACGATAGCCGTGCCTTTGAAGCGCCGGTTAAACGCCGGCCGATCTAGCCCTAATAAATCTAGCAGCTTCGGCGCGGCTTGCTCGACGTTTAGTGGGCGAAAAGCCTGCGCTAGGCGCGAATCGGACGGGCGGGAGAATCGTCGGACGTAAGGGCAAACGTCCTGGCAGATGTCGCAGCCGAACACCCAGTTGCCCATGAGCGGTCGCAGCGCGACCGGAATGCTGTCCTTTAGCTCGATGGTGAGATAGGAGATGCAGCGCCGCGCGTCCAGCACGCCGGGCGCGGGCAGCGCGCCGGTCGGGCAGGCATCCAGGCAACGCGTGCAGCGCCCGCAGCCTTGAAAGTGCGCCGCCGGCGCAGGTTGTGCTTCGTCGGCATCGTGCAACTCTTCGCCGACCAGCACGGCGCCTAAGAAGAGATAGCTGCCGCGCTTGCGATGGATCAGACAGGTGTTCTTGCCGATGAAGCCCAGGCCGCAGCGCTCGGCCCAGGCCCGCTCCAGCACCGGCCCGGTGTCCACATAGGCGCGCGACTCCTTGGCCAGCCACTCGCCGAAGGCGCGCAGCGCCGGCGTGATCACGTCGTGGTAATCTGCGCCCCAGGCGTAGCGCGCGATGCGCCCGCGCGAAGGGTCTTGAAGGATCTCGCGCGGCACGGCCAGCGTCTCGTAGCTGACGCCGACGATGACGACGGTGCGCGCGCCGGGCATCACGCGGCGCGGATCCAGGCGGCGCTCCGGCTCGCGCGCCATATAGGCCATTTGGCCGTGATGGCCGGCGCTCAGCCAGGCCAAGAAGCGCTCCGCGCCCGGGGCCGGCCCGGCCGGGGCAAACCCCACTAGGTCGAAGCCCATCTCAACGGCGCGCTCGCGCACCCGCTCGGCGCTCAGCATGGCTCGTTGGATCGCTCAATCTAGGTTCTCGATCTTGATCGGCTCAAGCGCGTCGGCGGGGGTGAAGCCAAGCACCCGCCCGTAGAAATATAGCTCGGCTTCCAGCGCGCGCTTGATCGTCTCGGCGCGGCGGAAGCCGTGTTGCTCGCCCGCGAAGGCGACGTAGGCCGTCGGCAACCCCTTGGCGCGCGCGGCGGCGAACATGGCTTCGGATTGGCCGGGCGGCACGATTACGTCCTCCAGCCCCTGCAGCAGGAGCAACGGCGCACCGAGCCGGTCGGCGAAGCGCAGCGGCGAGCGCTGGATGTAGAGGTCGCGCCGCGCCGGATACGGGCCGATCAGGTTGTCCAGATAGCGCGACTCGAACTTGTGCGTGTCGCGCGCCAGCGCCTCGGCGTCGCTCACGCCGTAGTAGCTAGTGCCGGCCTTGAAGGCGTCGCGGAAGGTCAGCGCGCACAGCACGGTGAAGCCGCCGGCGCTGCTGCCGCTGATCATCATCCGCGCGCCGTCCACCAGCCCCTGCTGCGCCAGGTAGCGCGCGCCGTTGACGCAGTCGTCCACGTCTACGACGCCCCACTGCCCGTTGAGCCGCTCGCGGTAGGCGCGCCCATAGCCGGTGCTGCCGCCGTAGTTCACGTCCAGCACGGCGATGCCGCGGCTGGTCCAGAACTGGACTCTCAAGTTGAGCGCGCTGCTTGTCGCGCCGGTCGGGCCGCCGTGGCTCATCACTAGCAGCGGCGGGCGCTCGCCCGCGGGCGCGACGAAGTCGCAGTTGCGCGGCGGGTAGAAGAAGCCGTAGGCCGTCTGCCCGCCCTCGCTAGGGAAGGCGACTGGCTGCGCGACGGAGAGGTAGCTTGGGTCAATCTCCAGGTCGCTCGATCGCCTGAGGACGGTGAACGCGCCGGACGCCAAGTCGAGCCGGACGACGGCGGCGAAGCGGTCGGGCGCGCCGGCGTGGAAGACGACCTGCCGCGCGTCCGCGCACAGCCCGCCGATGGCGGTGTAGGGCGAGGCGACCTCGCGCCAGTCGCCGGAATCGGCGTCCAGCAGCGCCATGTGCGCGACCCCGTCCCGGCTGTAGGTGCAGGCGAGGCGCGCCGGCCCAACGAAGGCATAGGTGCGCCGGCCGAAGGTCCACTGCGGCTCGCCGAACTCGGCCTCCATCGGGCGCAGCGCCCGGATCGCGCCGTCGCGCCATTGATACAGATTCCACCAGCCGGTGCGGTCGGAGACGAAGTACAACGCGCCGTCCGGCGACCACTCCGGCTGGAAGATGGACTCGCGCAGCCCGCCGGCGATCCGTCGGGCGTTCACCGGCGCGCCGTCGGCGTCCAGGTCGGCCAGCCAAAGCTCCGTGCCGTCCCAGGGCATGTTGGGGTGGTTCCAGGCCAGCCAGGCCAGGCGCGCCCCATCCGGGCTTAGGCGCGGCGCGGCGTAGAAATCGTGGCCGCAGACGAGCACGCGCCCGCCACCATCGTCGCCGTCTGCCGCGACCGCGACGACGGCGTTGAACGGCTCGCGGCCGGCCGAGCGGTGGTCTTCGCGCACGCAGATCAAGCGGTTGCGCTGGGCGTCCATCACCGCGTCGGCGTAGCGCAGCGCGCGGTCGCTCGCGGGCGTGATGGGCGCGGGCGCGCCGCCCTCGCCTAGGCGATATAGGTGCTGGTCATCGTCGTTGGCGAAGTAGACCGTCCCCCGATGAACGAGATAAGCCCCGCCGCCGTATTCGTGCACCCGGGTGCGGACGTTGAAAGGGGCGGGGATGACGTCCGCGATGGCGCCGCCGCGCAGGCGGACGAGGGTGGAACGGCCGCCTTCCGTCGGGCGGCTCTCGATCCAGTAAACGTCGTCGCCGTCCAGGGCGATCTGGCCGAGGCCGATGGTTTTAGCGGCGATCAGGTCGGCGGTGATGGGCGACTTCCAGGCGCCGTAAGGCGCGACGATGGGCGCGCGCATGCGGGCATTATCGCGCAGGGGGCAGAACTACAGGCGGCATGCCCAACTTCGGCCGGGCTGTCCCGATGTGCGTCACGGCGACGCGCAGCCGTCATCCCTTAATTGCGCCGCCACCAATTCCACGGACGAGGTATTTCTGCACGAAGAACGACGCGAAGACCATCGGCACAACGGCGAGGATGATCGCTGCCGACATGCGCCCCATTTCGATTCCGCGAAAGGTCCAGAAGCCGGCAACGCCTACCGGCAAGGTGGCGCTGTTTTTGCCCGTGAGCAGCAGCGCGTAAAACAGGTCGTTCCAGGAGAGGACGAAGCCGAACAATCCGGTTGCCGCCAGGCCTGGGCGAATGCCGGGCAGTACGACCTTGTAGAACGCCTGCCAGGGAGTGCACCCATCTACCATCGCCTGCTCTTCTAGGTCGCGCGGCACATCGTCGAAAAAGCCGATCAGAAACCATGTGGCCAACGGCAGGATGAACGTGAGGTGGGCTGCGACCACCGCCCACAGGCTATCCAGCAGTTGCAGCGAGTACATGATCAGAAAGAGCGGCACGATCAGGGTCGCCGGGGGGAGCATCTGCGCGGCCAGGATTGCAAATCGCAGACCTGATCCCCCTACGCCGAAGCGCGAAAACGCGTAGGCCGCCGGCGCGCCGACGAGCAATGCCAAGCTGACGGTAAGCAGCCCAACGAGCAAGCTGTTGCGCATCTGCAGCGGGATGTTTGACTCGAATAGCACGGCGCGCCAGTTCAACAAGGTCGGTGTGAAGTCCAGCGCCAGGGCTCGATTGATGGCGGCCTCCGTTTTGAGCGAGGTCAGCAGCGTCCATGCATACGGAAAGGCCACCAAGCCGAGCGCCAGGCTCAAAGCGAACAAGACGGGCAATTCGCGTTGAAGCCGCCTCATCGTTGTGCCAGTGATTCGCGCCGCAGCGCGTAGAACAGCATGATGACCAGCACGAGGATGACCGCGATCAGCACGTACGACATTGCCGAGGCTTCGCCAAGTCGGAAGTATAGAAACCCAACACGATAGATGTGATACTGGATCGTCTCGGTGCTCTCTCCTGGGCCGCCGCGGGTGATCGCGTATACATACTCATACACCTTGAACGCGTCCAACATGCGAATTATGACTGCGGCCATGATCGTCGGTCGCAGCATCGGCAAGGTGAGATGCCAGAATGTTTGCAGCGACGAAGCGCCGTCAACCTTCGCTGCCTCAAACGGCTCTTCGGGCAGAGACTCCAAGCCGGCCAACAACAGCAGCACCATGAAGGGAGTCCACTGCCACACGTCTATCAATGCCAGAGTGAGCAGAGCGTTCCTGGCGCTAAACCAGTCCACCTCGATCCCAAACGCGCGCAGCACAGCCGGCACGACGCCTAGCTGGGAGTTCAGCAGGAAGCGGAACATCAATCCGACCGCGATCGGCGTGACGAACATCGGCACGAGCAGCGCCGACCGGAAGAAGTTGCGGAATAAAGTCGTTTTGCGATGCAGCAACAAGGCGAGCCACAGGCCTAACCCCAACTCCAAGCCAACGGCGACTCCCACGAAAATCACAGTGTTGCGTAGTGCGTTCCAGAAAGAGGCGTTCTGGGCTAGGATGGTGAAGTACTGCTCCAACCCGACCCAACGTGCTTGGGCGATGGCAGTCAAGCGGTAATCATGGAGCGAGACCCAGAAGGAATAGGCGAGTGGGTAGCCGAGGATGAGCGCAATGACCAGCAGCAGAGGGAAGAGCAGCCGATACTTGAAGGCAAAGAGCGACCTGAGCATTTGAACGGGAAGGTCGGCGCAGGGCGAGAGGGGTGGGTCACGCCCTGCGCCGCGGTTGAGGATAGGCCTGTCTAAGGACGAGCCAGGATGGCGCGCGTCTTTTCGGCAGCTGCTTTCAACGCCTCGGCAACGCTCTTCTCGCCTGCAACTGCGCTGTTCAGTTCCGTGCCGACCTCGTTGATGATCTCTTCGGCGCGCGCGCCACGGGCAAGCGGTTCGGCATCCTCCAGGATGCGCAGCACAGTTTCGTAGTACTGTCGCCCGAAGCCCTTCTCCCACACCTCCGGATCCTGCATCACGCTGACGCGCGTAGGCGCGCCGCCAGCGATCACGCGCTGCTTGTCCACCGATTTGGATGTTAGCCAAGCGATGTAGGTCCAGGCCGCGTCTGCGTTTGCCGTGTTCTTAGGGATAGCCCAGTGCCATGCACCCAGTACTGCCTTGCCACCTGGCGCCTCGTAGAGTGCGAACTTGCCGGCAAGTGTGCCTGCCGGACCATCGGGCTTGTTTAGCGTGGGCAGCATCCAGTTATAGGACAGCATCGTGGCTGATTCGCCCGACGCCATCGAGCGCAGTGCCTCGTCGAATCCCCAGTTCAGCGAGTTGGGCGGGGCCGCGCTCCGGTGCATGTCTATATACATCTCCAGCGCCCGCTGCCCGGCCGCGTTGTCAATAATTACGCTGCCGTCCTCGCCGATGAGATTGCCACCGGCGGCATACAACCAGTTCTTCCACTCCTCGAAGATCTTGTAGCCGCGCTGAGGTTGCATGGCGGCCCCGAATACGCCTTGCGCCTTGAAGAATTTGCCCACTTCCACGTAGTCCTCCAAGGTGGCGGGGATGGTGAGCGGCTTGCTAAACGCCTGTTGGAATTTCGCCTGGTAATCCGGGTTGTCGAACAGGTCCTGGCGGACGATTAGCCCAAGAGCATAGTTGTAGTAAGGCACGCCATACACTTTGCCATCCACGACGCCGATTTCGCGCAGCGGACCGACGAAGTCTCCGAAATCGTAGTCTGGCGTCTTAGCGATGTAATCATCCAGTGGGAGCAAGAAGCCCGCGCGGGCAAACTCGTCCATCCATGGGTTGTCCACGATGATCACATCGTAGGTTGCCGAGGGCGCCAAGAATGAGGTGAGGATCTTGTCCCTCATAGCGTCGTAGGGCATGGCATCAAAAGCGATCTTGATGTTCGGGTGCTCCGCCTCGAACTGCTGGGTGAGCTTGGCGACGATGTCGTAGTCCGGCACCTGCTCCATGACGATCGTGAGCGTGACCGACGCTGCGGGCGCAGCCGGCTGGGCTGGGCTTGTGCGCGGTGTGGGCGGCGCTGCGCAAGACATGAGCAGCATGCCAACTGCTAGAAGAGACAACAAACGGACAGCTTTCATCGGGTCTTACCTCCTAATAAATGAAGTGGAACCTGGGTTTGACGTTATGCGGACGAAGTCCACAGGTGCTCAATCCATCCACGCGCCTCCGTTCACGTTGATAGCCGCGCCGGTAATGAAGTTGGCATCTGACGATGCCAGGAAGAACACCACGCGCGCGACATCCTCCGGCTGTTCCAAGCGGCCTAGCGGCGTATCGGCAATGTAGAGCTTGCGCACGGCCTCTGGGGTCGTGCCGCGCAGTTGCGCTTCCCACTCCAGCTCGCGCGCTTGCATAGATGTCTGCACGTAGCCCGGGCACACGGCGTTCACCAGAATGCCGTGCGCGGCCAGCTCGCCGGCCATCGCTTGGGTCAAGCCGACGACGGCGAACTTCGAGGCGACGTAGTGGGCGAGGAAGGGCGCGTTGCCGCGCTTGCCGGCCATGCTGGCGATGTTGATGATCTTGCCGCGCACGCCCTCCGCATCCGGCGACTGCGTCAACATCTGGCGCGCGGCGCGCTGAGCGCACAAGAACACGCCCTTGGCGTTAACGTTCATGTTCAAGTCCCAGTCGCGCTCGGTGAGCTCTACGAAGCGATTCATCGTGCTCACGCCCGCGTTGTTGACCCACAGGTCAACCCGCCCCCGATCTGCGACGATTGCCTCAATCGCGGCGGCGATGCTGTCGGGGCGCGTGACATCTAGAAATGCGGCGCATGCCTGGCCGCCCTGCTGCCGAATCGCCTTCGCGGTTTGCGCTGCGCCTGCCTCGTCGCGGTCGGTGACCGCGACCCATGCGCCTTCGGCTGCCAGGCGCTCGGCGATTGCGCGGCCAATGCCCATGGCCGCTCCGGTGATCACTGCGGTTTTGTCCTTCAACCTCATGGTGTGCCTCCGGGTGTAGCTAAGCGCTATGCGTCGTCTGCGTCGGCCGACAGGCGCGGCAAAAGTGGCTTGAGCTGCTCGTAGGCTTGGCGATATAGCTCGAATCGAGCGCGATACGCCGCGTGACGCGCAGCGTCAGGCTGGACGACGCTTTCAACCGTGATGAATCGCTCGATCTCCTTCCAGTCCTCGAACACCCCGATGCCCTTGCCGGCGATGAACGCCGCGCCGAGCGACGAGCCGGGGTGGTGGGCGATCTGTTCCAGAGGCAATCCCAGCACATCGGCGGTGATCTGCTTCCAAAGCAATGATTTCGCCCCGCCGTTGGTCACTCGCGCCCGCGCCGCCGTCAAGCCGCGTTCGGCAAGCACTTGCAGATGGTGGTAGAAGCCAAACGCGATCCCTTCCAGAATGGCGCGGTAAAGGTGCGCTCGCCGATGCGTCAACGTCAAGCCCAGGAATAAGCCTCTGGCCTGTGGGTCGAAGATCGGCGTCTTCTCGCCTAGAAAGTAAGGCAGAACAATTAACCCCTCCGAGCCTGCGGGCACAGCCGACGCCTCCGCGTCCAGCTCGGCGTAGGAAAGTTGGGGGGCGAACTCCTGACGAAACCACTTGATGATGCTGCCGCTGGCAGCCATGCAGCCGTTGAGCAGGAACTGTCCCGGAATCACGTGGTAATCCAGGAAGAGCCGTGGATCAACGACCAGATGGTCGAGGCAGTAGAGGATGTCGCCTGCTCCACCTAGTTTGACCAGCAGGTCACCTTGGCTATGCACGCCGGCCGAGAACGCTGAGGCAATATGGTCGGCGCTGCCGGCGACTACAGGAGTGCCTTCTGCCAGGCCGGTAAACGCAGCTGCCTGGCGGGTCACCGTGCCGACGATCTCTGCCGGGAAGCGCACCTCACCGAACTGTTCGCGGCCGACGGTGGCGAGCGCGAGGATGGCCTCATCCCAACTTTCACGATACAGGTCGAACAGGCCGCTTTCCAGCGCCCAGTTCCGCTCTATGGAGGGGATGCCCGTCAGGCGGTATACGATGAAATCATAAGACCCCATGACGTAACGCACCTGGCGCATCGCCTCAGGTTCGTGCCGGCGCAGCCAGAGCAGCTTCGGACCAACGCTTTGTTGGGTAATGGCGCTGCCCGTACGTTGCAAGACCTGGCTCTCGTCGAGCGCAGCTTTGAAGTCGGCTATCTCGCGGTATGCGCGCGCGTCGTTTTGCTGAATGGAAGGTCGTAAAACGCGCCCCTGCGCGTCCACGAGGATCACGGTCGGCACCATGCCGCTTACGCCCACCGCAGCAACGTCCGCGGGCGCGGCGTGTGCTCGTCCGAGGCACGCGCGCACTAGCCCCGGTATGTTCTCCCACCAGGACTCCGGATGTTCCTCCGCCCATCCCGCGTGAGGGGAATACAGCGTCGTCTCCGCTTCCCCTTCCGCGACGATGTGCCCGTCGAGGTCACAGAGGATGGCCTTCGTGGCGGTAGTGCCGATGTCAATGCCGAGCAGCAAGGAGCGCGCCATAGGTCAGCTGCGTGTGCTCTGTCGAACCTCGCGCACGGCTTCCATGAACGCTTTTACGCGCTCCGGATCAACAGGATTCCAGGTGTAGCCGTTCACCTTGAGGCTCGAGCCGACGATGACGCCGTCGGCAACAGTGAGGAACTGCCGAATGTTCTCTGCGCGCGCGCCAGTATTGAGCAGCACAGGCACTTGATCGCCGACGGCGTCCTTGGCTTCGCGCAGCGAATTCAAGTCGGGCTCGGCGCCTGCCATCGGTCCAGAGACCAGCAGCGCGTCTGCCAGCGAGGAGACAACGGCGCTGCGCGCGACTTGTCCGATGGAGCGGCGCCCAAGCGGCGAAGCAAACTCCGGCGTGATGTTGTAGAAGACTTTCACGCTAGCTGCCCCGATCGCGCGGCGGTAGCGCAGCATCGCGGCCGGGTTGGTGTTCCACAGCCCCATGTCGCTTTCGTATACCCCAGTGAACACCTCGCGCACGAATGCGCCACCCGTCGCCATAGCGATCGCCAGCGGCGCTTTCGCATCCCAGAGGAAGTCCACACCGAAGGGGCGATCTTTAGGGGCGGTTTCCGTGATCACGCGGGTCATCGCCGCGATCGCCTCGAAGTCTGCCTGCAACGCATAAGGGCGGTCTCCTTCGTTGCAGAACAGCAAGCCGTCTACGCCGCCCGCAAGCAGGATGTGAACGTCGCGCTGGACGCTCTCGAGAATGCCATCCATGCCGCGCTTCTCGTCGTAGAGCGGTGTTCCAGGCAACGGTGGGAAGTGCACCATTGCGATGACAGGTTTAGAAACGTTGAAGAGGTCGTTGAGCAGAGAAGTCATGATTCAGGCACTCCATGGTGAGCAGCATGTTCAGGTTCAGGCGGTCAATACGCGCACGCCAGCTTCCTCGATGCGTTTGAGAATGTTGGGGTCGGCTTCGGTGCTGGTGACCAGTGTGTTGACGCTGGAGAGCGAGCCGACGCGCGCGAACGCCGTGCGCTCCAGCTTGCTGGCATCCGCAACGACGATCCGTTCTTTGGCCGACTGCAACATCGCCTGCTTGACCAGCGCATCCTCCAGGTTGAACTCGGTCAACCCGGCCTCGATGCTCAGGCCGCCGACGCCGAGGAACAGCTTATCTACATGAAATTCGCGGTAAGCGCGCTCCGCCAAGTGACCGACCAGCGACAATTCGCCTGCGCGCAGCACGCCGCCCACTACGATGAGGCGGATGAGCGGGTGGCTGGACAGCGCATAGGCGATGTGCAGGCTGTGCGTGATTACCGTGAGGTTGTTTTTATCGCGCAAGGCGCGAGCTACTTCGAGCGTCGTCGTGCCGACATCCAATGCAACACTGTCGCCATCCTGAACCAGAGAGGCAGCTAGCCGCCCGATGCGTTCCTTCTGATGCCGATTTGTAGTTTCCCGCACCAGATAGGGTGGCTCGAAGCTTCTGCCGCGTGCGCTCACCGCGCCACCATGCGTGCGACGAACTAGCCCTGCCTGCTCAAGCTCACTCAAGTCCCGGCGCACGGTCATCTCTGAGACGCCGAACCGCTCGCATAGCTCTGCAACCCTCACGGCGCCTTGCGCTTCGAGCAACTGAAGGATGGACTGCTGTCGCAGGCTAACATCCATGATCGTATTTGATTGAATCATACAAGTCTGATGTTCGATTGTCAATGTTTCTCACACCCTAGCCCAGGGCTTACGCATCACATAAGGTGATAATTAGGGCATGAGTGACGAGACTCCTTTGGCTATCAAGCTGCTCGCGGAGCACGCTAAGCAAATCCAGGACTTCCGCCGCGACCTCGGCAAGCGCTACCCGTTGTGGTATG
>JANWVF010000047.1 GCA_025056965.1 Thermoflexales bacterium
ACATGGCGAACCGATCACGCGCTGGGTGAACGTGTCGCCCAACCACATCGCCTTCGGGCGCGGCAACAAGGGCTACGTGGCCATCAACCGCACGAACACCAACAACACGCGCACCTACACCACCTCGCTGCCCTCCGGCTACTACTGCGACGTGACGCAGTATGCCTTCGTCAACGGCTGGTGCGTGAACTACTTAAGCGGCGCTCCGCTGAGCCTAACACAGTGGATTCGCGTGCACGACGACGGCACGATCCAGAACTGGACGCTCAACGCGATGGATGCCTTCGCCGTCCATGTCGCCGCCAGCCGGCATGAGGTGAGCCTGAACGCCGTGCCAGCCGCCGGCGGCAGCGTCAGCGGTAGCGGCACATACACCTACGGCCAGATGGCCGTGGTGACCGCAACGCCGGGCCTGGGCTACTTCTTCGTGCGCTGGGAAGATGCCACCGGCACGGTTGCCACGACGCCGGTCTACACCTTCCCGGTCACGGCGAATCGCGTCCTGACAGCAGTGTTCGCCTACCATCTCGCCGGCATCGCCGATCTGGACAACGCCGGCACGACTAAAGCGGTCACGCCGACGGCTGCGTTGATGGGCGACGTGCTGACCTATACCCTTACGCTGAGCAGCAGTGCGCCTGTCACCGTCACCGCTCACGTGACCGATGCCCTGCCGGTCAGTCTGACGTTGCTGAGCGCCACGCCCGGCTATGTGCTGAGCGGGACGACGCTGAGCTGGAGCGGGCTGAGTGTGCCGCCCTATGGCACGGTGGCGCTAACCATCACCGTGCGCGCGGGAAGTGGTCCGCTGCCGGCCGGCTACGTCGTCACCAACACAGCGCAGGTCGGCGTCGGCAGTGGCGTCATCTCGCGCAGTGCGTCCGGCATTGCGGTCGCGCCGTGGCGCGCCTTTGTGCCGCTGGCGCGCAGACCGTAAGGCGCCGCAGCCGCCAATGAGCGCGCTGCTCTAGCCCAGGCCATGAGAAGGTGGATACATTTGATCTTGGCGGCCCTGGTCGCGCACATCTCGGCGCAGCCGTGGGACGCCCTGCGCGCGCAGGCGCAAGCCAGTCAGCCTCGCATGGTGACCATCCCCGGCACAATCCAGAGCAGGCTGGGCTGTCCCGGCGATTGGCAGCCCGCCTGTTCCGAGACGGCTCTGGCGCTCGATCCGCTCTCCGGCCTGTGGATCGGCGAATTCGAGATTCCGCCCGGCCGCTACGAGTACAAAGTGGCGCTCAACGGTTCGTGGGATGAGAACTACGGCGGCAAGGCCGACCGCGACGGCCCGAACGTGCCGCTGGTGTTGAAAGAGACGACGCGCGTGCGCTTTTACTACGATCACAAAACCCATCTCGTCATCAACAGCGTGGACGGGATGTTGCCAGTGCTGGTGGGCGACTTCCAGAGCGAACTGGGGTGTCCACAAGATAACGATCCGGCGTGCCGCGTCGCTTTTATGCTAGATCCGGAATTTGACGGCACGTATGGCTATCTCACGCGCCGGCTGCCGGCCGGCCGCTACCGCGCGCAGGTGGTCATTGACGGCGCGCCGGATCGCCGCCTGGGTGACGCACAGGGCAACCCAATCGCGTTCACCGTGCGCGCCGACGGGGAGGAGGTGTTCTTCGGCTTTGACCCCGCCATCGGCGCGCTGAGCGTGAGCACCGAGGGCGCACCGAAAGGCAACATCAGCCGGCAGCGCGCCCACTGGGTCAGCCGCGATCTGGTGCTGTGGGACGTGCGGGCTGTGGCCGGCGCAACCTACTTGCTCCATGCCAGCCCGACCGCCGCCTTACGTCTGACGCCGCGCGGGATCGCCGGAGCAACCCAGACCATCACCCTCACGCGCGCAACGACTCCCGATCGCGCCGTGTTCGAGCGTTTCCCCCACCTGATCGGGCTGACGGCGCTGCAAATTGCGCCGGCGGATGTGCCTAAAGTCGCCGAGATGCTGCGCGGACAAGTGGCCATCGAAGCACGCGACGGCGCCGGGCGCATGATTGACAGCGCCGGCCTGCAAATCGCCGGCGTCCTCGACGATCTATACGCCGAGCGCGCCCGCAGCGCCGCGCTTGGCCCGACCTTCGCCGGCGATCGGGTCACGCTGGCCGTGTGGGCGCCCACCGCCCTCAACGTGGCGCTGCTGCTGTTCGATGACGCTA
Organism: Thermoflexales bacterium; assembly: GCA_025056965.1. Classification (GTDB taxonomy): domain Bacteria; phylum Chloroflexota; class Anaerolineae; order J036; family Brachytrichaceae; genus JAAFGM01. The sequence goes on from JANWVF010000047.1 coordinate 2,166, forward strand.
CTACCCCTGCGAAACAGATCATCCCGATGCGGCGCGACCCGGACAGCGGCGTGTGGTCGGTCTCCGGCCCGCCGAGCTGGAAGAACAAGTTCTACCTCTACGAGGTCGAGGTGTTCGCGCCAGCCAGTGGGCGCATCGAGAAGAACGAGGTCACCGACCCGTATTCGCTCAGCCTGTCCACCAACAGCCAGCGCAGCCAGATCGTGGACTTGAACGACCCGGCGCTGAAGCCGGCCGGCTGGGACGACCTGCGCAAGCCTCCGCTGGATGCGCCGGAGGACGCCGTGATCTACGAGCTGCACGTGCGCGACTTCAGCGCCCGCGATGAAACGGTGCCGGAGCACCTGCGCGGCACGTTCGCCGCCTTCACCGTCGCCGACGGCAACGGCATGAAGCATGTGCGCGCGCTGGCGCAGGCCGGCTTGACCCATATTCACCTGTTGCCGGCCTTCGATTGCGCCACCATCAACGAGAACAAAGCCGAATGGAAGCAGCCGGACTTCGAGGCGTTGCGCCGGTTGCCGCCCGACTCCGATCGGCAACAGGCCGCCATTGTGCCCATCGCCGATGCTGACCCGTTCAACTGGTGTTACGACCCGTTTCACTACAACGTGCCCGAAGGCAGCTACGCCACCGAGCCGAACGGCGCGCGGCGCATTCTGGAGTTTCGGCAGATGGTGCAGGCACTCAATCAAGCCGGCCTGCGCGTGGTGATGGACGTCGTCTACAACCACACCAGCCAATCCGGTCAGCGCGAGAAGTCGGTGCTGGACAAGGTAGTGCCCGGTTATTACCACCGCCTGAACCGCGACGGCGCGGTGGAGCGCAGCACGTGCTGCGAGAACACGGCCACCGAGCACGCCATGATGGAGAAGTTGATGCTCGACTCGATGCGCCTGTGGGCCACGGCGTATAAGGTGGACGGCTTTCGCGTGGACCTGATGGGCCACCATATGCTGCGCAACATGCGAGCGGCGCGCGCGATGTTGGACGCGCTGACCCCGGAGCGCGACGGCGTGAACGGGCGCGCCCTGTTGCTCTACGGCGAAGGCTGGGACTTCGGCGAGGTGGCCAACAATCGGCGCGGCGTCAACGCCAGCCAGCTCAACCTAGCCGGCACCGGCATCGGCTCGTTCAACGACCGATTGCGCGACGCGGCACGCGGCGGCAACCCATTCGACGACCGCCGGCTGCAGGGCTTCATCACTGGCCTGGGCACCAGACCCAATGGCGCGCCGGGCCAAGGTGGCCTGGAGTCGCAGCGCAGCAAGCTGATCGGCCAGGCGCGCTGGATTCGGCTGGGGCTGGCCGGCAACTTGCGCGATTACGAGCTGGTGGAGGGCAGCCGCCGCACGCGCGGGGATGCGGTGATCTACAACGGCAGGCCGGCCGCCTATGCCGCCGACCCGCAGGAGACGGTGAACTACGTTTCGGCGCACGATAACGAGACGCTGTTCGACAAAATCCAATGGGCTGCCCCGATCAGCGCGACGATGCGTGAGCGCGTCCGCATGAACAACCTGGGCAACAGCTTGGTCATGCTGGGGCAGGGCATCCCGTTCTTCCACGCCGGGGATGACCTGCTGCGCTCAAAGTCGCTCGACCGCGATAGCTACAACTCCGGCGACTGGTTCAACGCTATTGATTGGACGTATCGCACCAACAACTGGGGCATCGGCCTGCCGCCGGCCGGCCCCAACCGCGAGCGCTGGGGATTGATGAGGCCGTTGCTGGCCAACCCGGCCTTGCGCGCCTCGCCCGCCGATATCGCCTTCGCGCGCGACGTATTCCGCGACTTGCTGCGCATCCGACGCAGCTCGCCGCTGTTCCGCCTGCGCACCGCCGATCAGATTAAGCGCCGCGTCCGCTTTCACAACGCCGACCTGGATCAGATTCCAGGATTAATCGTGATGGAAATCTCCGACCAGGAGCAGGCAGAGCGGCTCGACCCGCAGTTTGCGCGCATCGTGGTGCTGTTCAACGCAGCGCCGCAGGACGTGAGCTTGACGCTGGAATCGCTGCGCGGCCTGCAGCTGGAGTTGCACCCGGTTCAGGCGGCCGGCGCGGATGCGACCGTGAAACAAGCGCGCTTCGACGCAGCAAGCGGCGCGTTTCGCGTGCCGGCATATACTACTGCTGTCTTCATCCTCAGGAGGGATGCTCGCCTCTGACTGCCCTCCCGGTGTTGGGGGCGAGAAAGTCGGCAGTGAGGCGAGCTGCGCGGCTCATCCGCCGAGGAGTGGAGGTGTTGCGATGCGAGGGGCCGCCTTTTGCGTCTTCGCGCGCCGGTTTCGCTCCTGATGACGGCGGTGATACCATGAAGAGCGATAGCAGTGCGCCGGGGTAGCCGACGGCACTGCCGTCGGCCACCCTCGTTTGCGTCGGCGGTTGCGATCGCGCGTCGCCGAACTCGAGGTGCGGCCGCCGGTGCTAGAGCGGCAGGCCGCAACCCGAAAGCAAAGATATGTGGACGCCGGCTGCTTATGATGCGATGCCAAGCTTGCCAGATGCCGTCGAAGCCGTAGATTCATCGAAGGACATTGGCAGAGATTCAGATGCAACTTCTAAGGAGGTGATTCACGCAGAGCGCAACCGATAAGCAGAAAGATTATGTCTCCTGATATGGACACGCAAAGCGATTGCCTGGCGGCGCACCATTTTGGGCGACATTAATCAATACAGAAGTTAGAGGTTTGGCGGGAACAGGCAATCTCAAGGAGTTAATCAGGAGACCAAACGATGAATCGCGTAACAAGTCATAAAGGGATACGGTTTACGATGGCAGCGCTGGGGCTGAGCCTGACGCTGGCGGTGACGTTGAGCAGCACCCGCGCGCAGATGCAGCCGCTGGGCGCAGAAGCAGCCCTGACCAACCTGGGCACGGCCTTTACTTACCAGGGCCGGCTGACCAGCAGCGGCGCGCCGGTGAACGGGACGTGCGACTTTGAGTTCAGCCTGTGGGACAGCGCCAGCGGCGGGACGCAGATCGGCAGCACGCAAACTCACACCGGCGTGAGTGTGACGGCCGGCTACTTCACGATCGCAAGCCTGGACTTCGGGTCGGGGGCGTTCAACGGGCGGGCGCGCTGGCTGGCGATTAGTGTGCGCTGCCCGACGGGGAGCGGGAGCTACACCGCGCTGAGTCCGCGCCAGGCGCTGACGCCGGCGCCGCATGCGCTGGCGCTGCCGGGGCTGTGGACGCAGCAGAACGCGACCAGCCCGAACCTGATCGGCGGCTTTCATGGCAACGCGGTGACGGTGGGTGCGGTCGGCGCGACGATCGGCGGCGGTGGCGACAATACCTTCGGCCTGAACTGGGTGACCGATAGCTACGGCACAGTAGGTGGTGGAGCGAACAATCAGGCGGGCGATGCCGCTGGCACCGCCAACGACAAGCTTTTCGCCACCGTTGGTGGAGGCAAGACCAACACCGCCAGCAACGACTACGCTACTATCGGCGGAGGCACGCAGAACAGCGCCGATGGCTACGCCGCCACCATTGGGGGTGGCATGTACAACACCGCCGACGGCACAGGCGCATTTGTCGGCGGTGGTGGCTATGACGGCTCTACCGGCATCGGCAACAAGGCTTTTGGCAATGCTTCCACGATTGGAGGTGGAGTTGGCAACGTTGTTACCTTGTCCGGCACCCATGCCACCGTAGGCGGGGGATTTCAAAACACCGCCAGCGGCAGCTATGCCACCGTCGGCGGAGGGAGCAGCAACAGCGCCAGCGGCGGCTATGCCACCGTCGGCGGAGGGGGCAACAACACCGCTGCAGGCGATTACAGCTTCGTGGTCGGGCGGCGCGCCAGAAACACCAACCCCGACCACGACGGCGTCTTCATCTTCGCCGACTCAGTAGGCAGCGATTTCACCTCCACCGCCCCCAACCAGTTCCTCATCCGCGCCGGGCGCGGCGTCGGCATCAACACCAACACCACGCTCACCAACACGCTCACCGTCAACGGGCAAGTCGTCGCCGGCGGCGCCATCACCTCAACCCCAGGCGGCGAACCGTTCATCTCAGTGGGGCCAGACTCCGGCATCAGCATGAATGACCGCGCCGGCGCGTCGAACCCGCGCTGGGTGATCTTCCCCCAAGGCGGCACGCTTCGCCTCTGGAACGGCGCCGACCGCGTAACGGTCAACAACGTGGGCAAGCTTACCGCCACGGGCGGCTTCAGCGGCCAGTGCCTGAGTTCGGGCAACTTCAACACCACGGCCGGCAACGCCTGCAATATGGACGTGGCCGAAGCCTTCGCCAGCCTCGAACCGACCGAACCTGGCGATGTGGTGGCGCTGGCGCCGGGCGCGCGCACGCCCACAGTGCGCAAGTCGTCGCAGGCTCACGAGCAAATGCTGGTCGGCGTGGTTTCGACCAACCCGGGGTTGGTGTTCGACAACGGCAAGACCTACCTGGCAGGAGATAACTCGCGGCTGATCACGGCGAACAAGACGGTGGTGGCGCTGGTCGGGCGGGTACTGGTGAAGGTCTCGCTGGAGAACGGTCCGATCGCGGTCGGCGATCCGTTGACTAGCGCCTCGCAGCCGGGGGTGGCGATGAAGGCGACGCGCAGCGGCAAGATCATTGGGTATGCGATGGAGGCGGCGGACGCGCCCGGCAAGGTGTTGATGCTGGTGCAGCCGGGTCACTACGTCTCGCCGGCCGATGCAGCGGCGCAGCAGGAGAAGGACGCGCAGATCGCCGTGCTGCGGGCGCAACTGGCCGCCCTCGAGGCGCGTTTGGCGGCGCTGGAGCGGCAGGCCGCAGGAGGGACGCGATGAAACGCAGCCGATCCTTCCTCATGATTGCGGCGACCCTGCTATTGAGCGCGAGTCTGGCGGTCGCCCAGACCGGCGGCGGCTACAACCTGACCTGGAACACGGTGGACGGCGGCGGGGCGACGTTCAGCACGGGCGGGACGTATAGCCTGGGCGGGACGGTCGGCCAGGCCGACGCCCAACCGCAGATGAGCGGCGGGACGTATGCGCTGCAAGGCGGCTTCTGGTCGCCGCCCGGACATTTGGCGCACGTGCCGATCGCGCGCAGGCCGTGAGGCCCCTCACCCCGGCCCTCTCCCCGCACGGCGGGGAGAGGGTGTTATTCCGGCGGGCGTCGGTTCCCCCTATTGACAGAGGTGATACCATGAAGAGCGTAGCAGTGCAGAGGGGATGGCGGATAGCCGAACGCACTGCCGTCGGCAGATAAAAGCCACTTGCGTCGCGGCAAAAAGAGGAGGTAGTTCGCATGAGGCACAGCGTATGAACCGCAACGGTTGCTTGTCGCCTGATGCGGACACGCACAGCGATTGTCCGGCGGCGCTTCGCTTCGGGCGACAGGCAGACCTCTCGGCCTCGAACCCGAGCGTGAACGGACAATCCCAGCTTGAAGATATTGATACCAATCAGGAGATTCACCCATGAACCGCAACGTGAGCTACACGACATCCGCGGCGCTGGCGCTGAGCCTGACGCTGGCACTGACGCTCGGCAACAGCCGCGCGCAAATCGAGCCGCAAGCCGCAGAGGCAACCCTGACCAACATGGGCACGGCCTTCACCTACCAAGGCCGGCTGACCAACA
>JANWVF010000137.1 GCA_025056965.1 Thermoflexales bacterium
CTACATGTTCGCGGGGGTTCTGGAAGTGCTCAATCCCGCCGCGCTCCCGTACTTGCCAACTGTAGTCGTCGTCGTTCCTCCTACGATCACACCGGCACCGGTCACACCATCACCTACGCCAACAGCCTCTCCGACGCCGACTGCGACGCCCACGCCAATGCCAACTACGACACCTACACCGACGCCGACCCCAACCCCAACTCATACGCCAACTACAACGCTGTCGCCGACGCCCACTCGCACACCAACTGCGACGCCGACTGCGACACCTACGCCGACGCTCACTCGCACACCGACTGCGACGCCGACCGCAACACCGACGCCCACCCGCACGCCAACTGCAACGCCGACGCCCACTCGCACACCGACTGCGACGCCAACCGCTACACCGACGCCTACTCCGACCGCAACAGCGACACCGACGCCTACTCCGACCGCAACAGCGACACCGACGCCCACCTCCACGCCGACCGATACGCCGACGCCCACCCCCACTGATACGCCTACACCTACGCCGTAGCGCTACGACAGTCCGCAGCAGAGGGCGATGCAGGCATGTCACCTTCCAGCCCGGGTCAACCGAGAGCTAACTACCCTGTGCGGCGCGACCGGCCTTCGGCTCATGAGAAAATTCCGGTATGGTTTCGATCCTCGACGGCTTGAATCCCCAACAGCGCAGCGCGGTCGAAGCGCCGAATGGGCCGGCCTTGATCCTGGCCGGGCCGGGCAGCGGAAAGACGCGCGTCCTAACTAGCCGAGTCGCCTATCTCATCAGCGCACGAAACATCTACCCCTATCGCATCATGGCAGTGACGTTCACTAACAAGGCAGCGCGCGAGATGCGCGATCGGCTGACGCGCATGGTCGGCGCGGACAAGACTGCCGATCTATCGTTGGGCACGTTTCACAGCATCTGCGCGCGCCTGCTGCGGCGCGAAGCCCAGCGTGCCGGCCTGGATCGGGACTTCACCATCTACGACAGCGATGACCAAATCAACGTCGTCAAAGCAGCGCTGGCCGAGCTTAACCTTGACGAGAAGAAATACAAGCCCTCGTCCATCCATGCGGCCATCAGCGCTGCCAAAAATGAGCTGATCACGCCGGAGCGCTATCAGCCGGATTCGTACTTTAGCGAGATCGCCGGCCGCGTCTACGCGCGCTACAACGCTATCCTGCGCGCTAACAACGCGCTGGACTTCGACGATCTATTGATGGAGGCCGTGCTGTTGCTTCGGCGCGATCCGGCCGTGCGCGAGAAGGTGCAAGACCGCTACCTGCATGTCTTGGTGGACGAATTTCAGGACACGAATATGGCGCAATACGAGCTGATTAAGCTGATCGCCGGTAAGCACTGCAGCTTGTTCTGCGTCGGCGACGTGGATCAGGGCATCTATGCCTGGCGCGGCGCGGATCATCGCAACGTATTGCGCTTGCGCGAAGACTATCCCGACCTGAGGATTATCGCCCTAGAGCAGAACTATCGCTCGACGCAGACCATCCTAGATGCGGCGATGGCGGTGATCAAGAAGAACCCCAATCGCATCCACATCAACCTGTTCACGCAGCGCGGCTACGGGCCGAAGATCGCCGTGCGCGAGATGTTCAACGAAGACGACGAAGCGCAGTACGTCGTGGACACCATCGCCGAGCTAGTGCGCCTCAAGGCGGCTGAGCCCGGTGAGATCGCCGTGATGTATCGCACCAATGCCCAGTCGCGTGCGATCGAAGATGCCTTCGTGCGCGCCGGCATGCCCTACCGCTTAGTGGGCGCGACGCGCTTCTACGCGCGCAAAGAGATTAAAGATGTGCTGGCTTACTTGCGCATCGTGAATAACCCAGCCGATGTGGTGAGCCTGCAGCGCGTGATCAACACTCCGCCTCGCGGCATTGGCGACAAAACTTTTGCCCAACTTGAGGCTGCCGCGCGCGCTGCCGGGGTCACTTGTCTGGAGGTCATCTCCGGCAGCGAATTCCCGGGCCGCGGCGGGCGCGCGCTGAAAGAGTTCGGCGCGCTCTGGGCGCAGTGGGTGCGCCTGCGCAGCGAGCTGAGCGTCGGCCAGTTGTTCGACCACGTCATCCAGACCAGCGGCTACAAGGATTACCTGAAGGACGGCACCGAAGAAGGCGAGGAGCGCTGGGCCAACGTGATGGAGCTGCGCAACGTCGCGGCCGAAGGCGGTGATGCGCCGCTCAGCGAGTTCCTCAGTGACATCGCGCTAGTGAGCGATGTGGACAACTACGACGAGAACGCCAACGCTCCGACGTTGCTCACGCTGCACGCGGCCAAGGGCTTGGAATTCAGAGTCGTATTTATCGTCGGATTGGTGGAGGGCGTGTTACCCCACAGCCGGAGCATGGACGACCCCGAGCGCATGGCCGAGGAACGTCGGCTGATGTACGTGGGCATCACGCGGGCGAAAGAACGCCTGTACCTGTTGCGGCCCTTTCGCCGGTCTCAGTGGGGCATCAGCGACGTCACCGAGCCCTCTCGCTTCTTAGCCGACCTGCCCGATGAGGTCGTGGACCGTAAACCGCGCAAGAACAGTGAAATCATGCAGGACGCAGCGACCTGGCAGGGCAACAAACTGGTCGGCCGCCCTGCCGACACGCAGTTCAAGCCGGGTGATCGCGTGGTGCACCCGAGCTTCGGTCGCGGCCTGGTTCTGCGCAGCACGCGCGTGCGGGATGATGAGGAAGTGGAGGTGTTCTTTGAAGACGCCGGCGGCAAGCGGCTCTCTGCGGTATTGAGCGGCTTAAAGAAGTTGTCTGGCTGACCGGTCGTGTAGGTGCGCACTGGCTGAACGGCTATATTGAGCGTCGGCGATTCTGCGTACAACTCAGGCCGATGTAAAGTAGCTTTCACAGGCCTACGGTTCTGTGAAGGCCGCAAATTAGGTTCTCGGAAGGTGTCATGGCCTCTGTACAACATGCGCCGATGGCGCGAACCCCAACCGGAAAGGTCATCACTTCAATAGAAGCTTTGCAACGTGAGCGCGAGTCGTTCGACGCGCTGTTCAAGCCCAAGACTGTTGCCGTGATCGGCGCGACCGACAAGGAAGGCAGCGTCGGCTTGGCGATCATGAGGAACTTGAAGGTCTTTCGCGGCCAGGTCTTTCCCGTCAACCCCAAACGCGATGAAGTCCTCGGCCTGCCGGCCTATCCCAACATCGCTGCGGTGCCGGCTAGGGTGGATTTGGCAGTGATCGTGACGCCGGCGCCGACGGTGCCCGGCATCATCGGCGAGTGCATCGCTGCAGGCGCTAAATCGGCGCTGATCATCTCCGCCGGCTTCAAGGAGGTTGGCCCCCAGGGCGCGGAGCTAGAGCGCCAGATCCTGGCCCAAGCGCACGAGGCGCACATGCGCATCGTCGGGCCGAACTGCCTGGGCATTATGAACACGGCGATCGGCCTGAATGCGACTTTTGCCGACGCAATCGCTAACCCCGGTCATGTGGCCTTCATCAGCCAGAGCGGAGCGTTGTGCACCGCAGTGCTCGATTGGAGCTTTCGCGAGAAGGTCGGCTTCAGTTACTTCATCTCGGTCGGTTCAATGCTCGACGTGGGGTGGGGTGACCTGATTGACTACCTCGGAGATGATCCCGACACCGACAGCATCGTCATGTACATGGAGACCATCGGTGATGCACGCTCGTTCATCTCTGCGGCGCGCGAGGTGGCGCTCAATAAGCCGATCATCCTTATTAAGGCCGGGCGCACGGCGGCTGCAGCGCAAGCGGCTGCGTCGCATACCGGCTCGATGGCCGGCAGCGATGATGCGCTGGAAGCTGCCTTTCGGCGCTGCGGTGTGCTGCGCGTGAACACCATCGCCGACTTGTTCTACATGGCCGAAGTGTTGGCCAAGCAGCCGCGCCCGAAAGGCCCGCGCCTGACCATAGTGACGAACGCCGGTGGGCCGGGCGTGTTGACGACCGATGCTCTGGTGCAGAACGGTGGCGAGCTGGCGCCGCTCTCACCTGAGACCATGGAGAAGCTGAATGCCTTTCTGCCGCCCGCGTGGAGCCACAACAACCCGATTGACGTGCTCGGCGACGCCACACCGGAGCGTTACGCTAAGGCCCTCGAAGTCGCCGCCGCCGATCCGAACAGCGACGGGTTGTTGGTCATCCTGACGCCGCAGGCGATGACCGATGCCACGACGACGGCGGAGTTCCTGCGCCCCTATGCGCGGCTGCGCGGCAAGCCGGTGTTGGCGAGCTGGATGGGCGGCGATTCGGTGGCGGCTGGTGAGCGCATCTTGAACGAGGCCGGCATCCCAACGTTCGCCTATCCTGACACGGCAGCGCGCATGTTCACCTACATGTGGCGCTATAGCGACAATCTGCGCGCGCTCTACGAGACGCCGATGCCGGGCGATGACCGCGCCATTCATCGTGACGAGGCTGAGGCAATTATCGCGCAAGTGCGCGCCACAGGTCGCACGCTGCTGACCGAGTACGAGTCCAAGCGCCTGTTAACGGCCTACGGCATCCCTACGGTGCCGACGTTCGTCGCGGAGAGCGAAGACGAGGCTGTTGCGCACGCCGACCAAATCGGCTACCCCGTCGTACTCAAACTCCACTCGGAGACGATCACCCACAAAACCGATGTGGGCGGCGTTCACTTGAACCTATGCAGCGCAGCTGACGTGCGAAATGCCTATCGCCTGATCAAAGCGGCGGTGTCGGCACGCGCCAAGCCGGCTGACTTCCTTGGCGTGACGGTGCAACCCATGATCAAACTAGACGGCTACGAGCTGATCTTGGGCAGCACGACGGATGCCCAACTCGGGCCGGTGCTGCTCTTCGGCGCCGGCGGTCAGTTGGTGGAGGTGTTCAGAGATCGCGCGCTCGGCTTGCCCCCGCTGAACACGACCCTGGCGCGGCGCATGATGGAGCAGACCAAGATTTATACGGCGTTGAAAGGGGTGCGCGGGCGCGGTCCCGTGCCGCTGGATGAGCTAGAGCAGCTCATGGTGCGCTTCAGCTATCTAGCGGCGGAGCAGCGTTGGATCAAGGAAATAGATATTAACCCGTTGTTGGCATCCGAGGAGCGTTTGATTGCCCTGGACGCGCGCGTCGTGTTGCATGATCCACGATTGACCGAAGCGGATCTGCCGCGCACGGCGATTAAACCCTATCCGGTGCAATACGTCGGGCCGTGGACGCTGCGCGACGGCACACCGGTGACGATTCGTCCGATCCGCCCCGAGGATGAACCGCTGCTGGTCGAGTTCCATCACACGCTCTCGGAGCAGACCGTCTATCAGCGCTACTTCCACTTGATCCCGCTCAGCGAGCGCATCGCCCATGAGCGCCTGACGCGCATCGCATTCGTGAGCTATGAACGAGAGATGGCGCTGGTGGCCGAAATGCGCGATGCGGCGCTCAGGCCGCACATCATCGGCGTAGGTCGCTTGATCAAATTGCGCGGCGGCAAAGAGGCGGAGTTCGCCATCCTCATCAGCGATGAGTATCAGCACCAGGGTCTGGGGCGCGAGCTGCTCCGGCGATTGGTGGAGATCGGCCGACAAGAGGGCGTCAAGCGCATCGTGGCCGAGATCTTGCCGGATAACATCGGCATGATCCGCGTGAGCGAGCAGGTCGGCTTCACATGCAAATATCAACACGATGAGGGTGTGGTGAAAGCCGAGCTGCTGCTGGTGTGAGCGGTCGCTGCAACAATGAAACGGCAGGCTACCTTCCGCCGCCGTTGAACAGCCGCGCGATCAGGTTCAGGGCGATCGAGAGCACGACGCTGAGCAGAATCATCGTGCCGAGGGGGATGTAGAGCTTAAAGTTCTCGCGCTCGATGACGATGTCGCCCGGTAGCCGACCGATGCCCGGCAGCAGGCCGACTGCGACCTGCACGAGTATCCCAAGCACAACCAGGCCGATTCCACCGAAGATCAACAGCCGAGCGATGGGATGAAGTTCGGGCATACGTCAGGGAGTATAACGCAGGCTTGTCGGAGACTTGCCGAATGTGGCAGCCGTGTGTAGTATGGGCGGGCGAATTGGTGAGGCGATGAACATCCTGGCAGGCGACGTCGGCGGAACCAAGACGATCTTGGCGATCTTTTCGCCTGCGCATGGCTTGCATGATCCGGTCGTCGAAGCGACGTTCCCCAGCGCCGACTACCCCAACCTCGAGTCCATCGTCAAGCAATTTCTGGCCAGCACCAGCCTAAAGGTCGAACGCGCGGCGTTCGGCGTAGCCGGCCCGGTGCTCGACGGCACTGCGCGCATCACCAACCTGCCCTGGGAGATGGACGAAGCGAAGCTGGGCGCAGCGTTGGGCCTGCCCTATGTGAAACTGATCAACGATCTGGAAGCGATCGCAAACGCAGTGCCGATTTTGGAAGCCGGCGACCTGGCACCTTTGAACGACGTGCAGCCGACGCCCCGAGGCGCCATCGGCGTGATTGCCCCCGGCACCGGATTAGGCGAGGCCTTTCTGCTGTGGGTAAACGGGCGCTACTATGCCTTCCCCTCAGAAGGCGGCCACAATGACTTTGCACCCAGCAACGAACTCGAGAGCGAGCTCTTGCGCTACCTGCAGCGCAAATTCGGTCGCGCGAGCTACGAGCGGGTGTGCTCCGGCATTGGCATCCCCAACATCTATCAATTCTTGCGGGATTGCGCCTACATTCAGGAATCTCCCCGCGTTGCCGAGCAATTGGCCGCTGCTAAGGATCCTACGCCGGTCATCGTGGCCAACGCGCTGGCCGAGACGCCGGATCCGCTGTGCGCGCGCGTCATGGACATCTTCGCCTCCGTGCTGGCCGCCGAGGCCGGCAACTTGGCGCTGACGGTGATTGCGACCGGCGGCATCTATCTGGGCGGCGGTATACCACCGCGCATCTTGCCGCTGCTGCAACGCGCATCGTTCATGAACACCTTCCGCCACAAGGGGCGCTTGTCAGGGTTGATGGAACGAATTCCGGTGCGCGTGATTATGAATGCGAAGGCCGGCTTGTTGGGCGCGGCGCGAGTCGCCGCTGCAGGCGCAGGCTCGTAGCTCAAAGTCCGTCACCGATTGCCTTGCGCAGCGCGGCAATGCCTTCGGCCACGCTGTGGTTGGCCGAATACACCGCCGAGCCGACGACGGCGATGCTGGCGCCGGCGTCGCGCACGGCGCGAATGGTATGCACGTTTACCCCGCCATCCACTTCGAGTTCGGCATTAGGGTTGATCGCGTTCAACATCTCACGAGCGCGCCGGATGCGCTGGGTCGCAGTGGGGATGTAGGCTTGTCCGCCAAAGCCCGGCTCGACCGACATGATCAGCACCAAATCCACCATCGGCAGCGCCTCTTCAAGCGCGCTGAGCGGGGTGAGCGGATTGAGGGTGATGCCGACCTCGAGATCGAGCTTGCGCAATGCCTCAATCGTCGAATACAGGTGGGGGCAAGCCTCAACGTGTACGATGACGCGCTGCATGCCGGCGGCCTTGTAGTCTTGAAAGAAGCGTTCCGGCGCTTGCACCATGAGATGAACCTCGCAGGGGAGCGACGTGCTGCGACGCACGGCTTCGCATACGGCCGGCCCAAATGTGATGTTCGGCACGAACATGCCGTCCATCACATCGAGATGCATCCAGTCGGCACCGGCGGCCTCGGCTGCTTTGACCTGTTCGCCCAGCCGGGCGAAGTCAGCCGTGTAGATCGAGGGTGCAAGCTTCATCATCGCGATATTGTAGGCAATCGTTTTGACTTTCGTCTGTGCCCGACTAATATAGTGCCTTACTGTGAACGACAAAGTTGCATTTGGACTCTCTTGCTACACCTTCCCCTTTACCTGTGGATTCTTGCAGCGCGACGGCCGTCCGGCTTGTCCGCGTCCGATGAATGGCCTAGAACTCGTTGAGCTAGCCGCGCGGCACGGCATGACCAGCGTTGAGTTCCCGCTCAGCATCCTGCCCGATCAAACCGAAGCCGGCGTGGAGCACTTCGGTGCGCTGCTCCGCTCGAAGGGGATGAGCTACGTGCTCGACCTGCCGGTGTTGGACGTCGAGCAAGCGCGCGTGTGGCTGCCGCTGGCCAAGCGCGCCGGTGCGCGAGTGGCGCGCTGCATGGTCAGCAACTTCCTCGAGGGCGCGCGCGGTGCGCATGTGCCGGACTGGAATGCCCACATGCGCGAGATGATCGCCAAACTGCTCGCCGTGCGTCCGTTGCTCGACGAGCTGGACATGGTGCTTGCGATCGAAAACCACCAGGATGTGAATTCGGATGATCTGCTTGCGCTGTGCCAGGCCGGCGGCCCGCGCGTTGGGGTCACGCTGGACGTGGTGAACCCGCTGGCGGTAGCCGAGGAGCCGTATGAGTTCGCCCGTCGGCTGGGCGCGCGTATCTTCAACGTCCATATCAAAGACTACACCCTTCATCCGACGCTCAGCGGCTACAACCTAGCGCGGGCCAGCATCGGTGAGGGGTGTATTGACTGGCGTGCTATGTTGACGCTGCTGCGCGAGATCGCCCCGCATGCGATGTGGCACATCGAGCTGGCAGCGATGAACGCGCGGCACATCCGGCTGTATGAAGACCAGTGGTGGCGGGGCTACCCGCCGCGCGACATCCGCGCTATGCTGCCGCTCTTCCGCTTCCTCGCGCGTCATATGCAGCCGGCCGATGCGCCGTGGCAGACGCCTTGGGAGCGCGGCGCGCCGGCCGAGGAGTGCGAGCAGTACGAGCGCGATCAGCTCGAGCGCACAGTGCGCTACCTCAAGACCGAGCTGGCCGACTTGGTGAGTGTGAGGTGAAGGTTTGCTATGGCTCCGCGCACCCTTGAAGGCGTCCGGGTGGTCATGCCCGCGCCTTACACGATTACTATCGAGACCTACGATGCGCCACCGCCTGGGCCGGGTCAGGCGCTGGTTGCCTGCGAGGCCAGCGCGATCAGCGCCGGCACCGAGTTGGCCGTTTATACCGGCGTGCATCAGTGGCTCGGCGATCCAACGCGCTCTTGGCCGAAATGGCCGTTCACGCCCGGCTACAGCGGGGTAGGGCGGGTTCTCGCCATCGGGGAGGGCGTGACGCGCGTCAGGGTCGGCGATCGCGTCGTTTGGCCGAGCCGGCACGAGACCTACGCCGTCGTAGACGTGGAGCAGCCCGATGCGTTAGTCTTCCCGATCGCCGAGCATGTGCCGGCGCAGGTGGCTGCCTTTGCCGTGCTGGCGCGTTTCCCGCTGACCGCGCTCGTGCAGAGCGATCAGATCATCGGCCGCTGCGTCGCAGTCATGGGTCTAGGCACGATCGGTCAGATCGCGCTGCGACTGTATGCCGCTGCCGGCGCGCACCCGCTCATCGGTATAGATAGCGTCGCCAATCGGCGCATGCTGGCAGAGCGCGTGCCGGGCGTGGCTACTCTGGCGCCGGACGATCCGCAGCTCAAAGAGAATCTGCGCGCGCTCAACTACGGCCAGTTGCCCGACATCGTCGTGGATGCAACCGGCTTCCCGAACGCCGTGAAGACGGCCATGAGCCTTGCTACCGATGGCGGGCGGGTAGTTATGGTGGGCAGTCCGCGCGGCATCGCCGGCGATGTGGATTTCTACTGGGATCTGCACGGCCGCTCGCTCACGTTGATCGGCGCACATGGCAGCGCCATCGGCTGGGCGCCGCGCGAGCACTTCCCCTACACCGTGCCGCGCGCGATGCGCTTGCTCATCGCGCTCTTGGAGAGCGGGCGGCTGAAACTTGACGAAATCGTCTCGCACTTCGTGGCCGGCAGCGAGGCGAAGGCGATGTATGACGGGCTGCTCAACAACAAGGAGCAGTATCACGCCGTCGCGTTGCGATGGTAGGCGACAGTGGCGCAGGCGCTTTGTCGAATAAAGTTATGAAATGTCTTCTCTATCCTGCCTGGGATGAATTGGAGGTTGCCGAGCAGCCGATGCCGGTGTTGGCCGAAGGAGAGGCGCTGGTGAAAGTGGCCGCCGTGGGCATCTGCGGTAGCGAGCTAGAAGCCTTCCGACATCATAGTCCGCGACGCACTCCGCCGCTCATCATGGGGCATGAATTCTGCGGTGAGATCGTGGCGCTGCATCCGGGCGTAGCCGGCGCCGGCTGGCGCGTCGGCGATCGAGTCGTCTGCAACGCGCTCGTGCCGTGCGGTCAGTGCGTTCGGTGCAAGCGCGGCGATCCGCATCTGTGCGCCCAGCGCCAAATCTTCGGCATGCACCGACCCGGCGCCTTCGCCGAATACGTCAACGTGCCGCTGCGCGCGTTAATCGCATGGCCGGCCGGCATGCCGGCGGAACATGCTGCGCTGGCCGAGCCGCTCGGCAATGGCGTCCACATGGTGAACCTGGTGAGCCACCTGCGGCCGCGCACGGTGTTGGTCATCGGCGCCGGGCCGATCGGTCTATTGGCGCAGCAGGCGTTTCAGACGCTCTTGGGCGTCACGACCTACGCGGCCGACCTGAGCGCCGAGCGCCTGGCCGTAGCGCGTCGCTTGGGCGCGGCGCAGGTGTTCAACCCGCGAGACGTGGACCTCGTTCAGGCAGTGCGCGACCTGACCGATGGCGAGGGGGTGGACGTGGTGATTGACGCGGTGGGCACCGGGCTCACCAAGAAGCAGGCGGTGCAGGCGGCGCGACCGGGCGGCGCGGCGGTGTGGATCGGCTTGCACGAGAACACGATCGCCGCATTCGACACTTACGACGTGACTCTGCCCGAGAAGCGGGTGTTTGGCACCTACGCCGCCAAGCTCGAAGACATGCAAACCGCGCTCGAACTCATGGCCGCAGGCAAGGTGGACGTAAGCAGTTGGCCGGAAGTCTTCCCGCTCGAGCGCGGCGTTGAAGCTTTTCGGCGGATGCTGGTCGCTCATGGCGGCGACATCAAGGCGATCATTAAGCCATAAAACGTTAAACAAGGGATGACGCTATGGGGATGCTGACGGATAAACGCATCATCGTTACCGGTGCAACGATGGGCATCGGACAGGCCGTCGCGATGCGCGCGGCCAGGGAAGGCGCCGACGTGGCGTTCTGTGGATTGACCGAACAGGGCGCGGACGAGACGATTCGCGCGATCGAAGCAGCCGGCCGTCGGGCGTTCTTCAAAGTCGTAGACCTGCGCGACTTGGATGCCGCGCGCCAGTTTGCCCGCGAAGCGATTGCGTTCCTCGGCGGTCTAGATGGGTTGGTCAACAACGCCGGCGCGAATAACTGGCACGGAGTGCTGACCTCAACGTTCGAGGATCTGGATAATTGCTTTCGGGTCAACTTCTATCACGCTTGGGCGCTGAGCCAGGAGGCGTATCCGCACCTCAAGGCAGCCGGCGGCGGGGTCATCGTCAATCTATCCTCGATCAACGCCGAGCGCACCATGCCGGGTGTCTTCCCCTACAACGTCGCCAAGGCCATGCTGGTCGCGCTCACCAAGTCCATCGCGTTGGAATGGGGCAAAGACAACATCCGTTCGGTGGCCATCCAGCCCGGCTTGACCCTGACCAACCTGGCGATCGAATACTTCAACAAGTTCCCCGATCCCGCAGCGGCGCGTTATCGCAGCGAAGGCATCTATCCGCTCAAGCGCGGTTGCCGCCCCGAAGAGATCGCCGCGACCATCGTGCACATCCTGAGCGGCGAGAACGGTTTCTTGAACGGCGTGCCGATTCTGATTGACGGTGGCATCAGCGCGCTCTACGAGACGCGCTTGGATGAATAGGCCTGACGCTTCGCCCGGACGGCGTGGCACAACCTATGGCGCAATTCCCGCGAGGAAGTCGCGCACTGCGGCCATGTAACTGCTGAATTGGTCGCGGCGGATGCTGTGCCCGGCATCGGCAACCTGTGCAACTGAAAGCCGCGCGTTGAGCATTTGCGCCTGGTGGGCCTGTTCCGGCGAGACGATCACCCCGCGCCTCACATCGCCGATGATCAGCAGCGACGGCACGCGCAGGTTGCGCACCGCTGCGCGCCAATCCGGCGCTTCGTGCTCGATATATTCCAACACCTGCGGGCGCGCTTGTTGCTTAGCGACTGCCCAAGGGCGCAGTTCTGCGTCCGACCAGTTCGGATTATTGGCGCGCCCTTTGGCGATGAGCGCGTCATGCGCAAGGAGCTGACTGGCCAGCAGATCGGCACGCCATTCGGCGGCGCGCTGTCGGCGCGTCTCGGGCGGCTGCTGTGCTGCATCAAACCAGGCCGGATCCTCGAAGATCGCCGCGCGGACTAGGTGCGGATGTTGCGCGGCGACCAGCGTTGCAACCATGCCACCCATCGAGTGTCCTATCAAGATCGGGCGCTCGAGTTCGAGCGCGCCGATGAGCGCGGCGACGTCGGCTGCGTGGTCGCCAGCCGAATATCCCTGCTCCGGCGCATCGGAGAGGCCGTGGCCTCGCGCGTCGGGCGCGACGATGTCGAACGCATCGCCGAGCGCCTCGATAACCGGCGCCCAGCATAGGCCGTTGTCCGTCAAGCCGTGCAGGAGCAGCAGGGTGGGCTTGTCGGACGGGCGGCGATAGTAGTGCAAGCGTAGGCCGTTGGCCTGGATGAAATGGTCACTTAACATGACGCCTAATGTAGCATGCGGCAAAAATCGCCGCTTGTGCTAAAACCACCCGTGATGCTCAAGCGTTTGTGGGTGCTGTGCTGCGCCGCCGCGGTGAGCGCATGCAGCTTGCCGCCGGCGCCGCCGCCTCGCGTCGCAGCTCCGGCTCAGCCGATTCCGATGACTTCACCGACTACTTTTGAGGTTCCCGGACGTTCCTTCGTGCCGCTCGATCCCTTCGAGCAGAATCGCCGGCTCGGGCGCGGCGTGAATCTGGGCAACGCGCTGGAAGCGCCGCGCGAGGGTGAATGGGGCGTGGTCTTGCAAGCGGAGTTCTTCCCGCTCATCCGCAGCGCCGGCTTCGACACTGTGCGCGTGCCGATTCGTTGGTCGGCGCATGCGTTGCGTGAGCCGCCCTATACCATCGCGCCGGCTTTCTTCCAGCGCGTGGACTGGGTGATCGAGCATGCGCTCAAGCACGGCCTCAACGTAGTGATCAACATGCACCACTACGAGGAACTGTTCCAGGATGTCGGCGGCGAGCGCGAGCGGTTTCTGGCGCTGTGGGATCAGATCGCGGCGCGCTACCGCAACCTGCCGGCCGACGTGCTGTTCGAGCCGCTGAACGAGCCGCATGGCGCGCTCACCCCCGGCGTGTGGCAGCGCTTGTTCGAGGATGTCCTGGCCGTCATTCGCAAGACCAACCCGCAGCGCAACGTGATCTTCACCGGCGCGAATTGGGGTGGGCCGGACAGCCTGCGCGGCATGAAGCGCCCCGACGATCCACACTTGATCGCCACCTTCCACTACTACCATCCATTCGCCTTCACCCATCAAGGCGCAGAATGGGTGGAAGGCAGCCATGCTTGGATCGGCACAAAGTGGGAGGGTAACGGCAACCAGAAGGCCAGCATAGACTATGACTTCGACCGGGTGGCGCGCTGGGCGAAAGAGAACAACATCCCGTTGTGGATGGGCGAGTTCGGCAGCTATGGTAAATATGCCGACATTACGTCGCGCGAGCGGTGGACGCGCTACGTGGCCCGCGCCGCCGAGGCGCGCGGCATCTCGTGGGCATACTGGGAGTTCGGCGCCGGCTTCGGCGTATATGACCGCGACCGGCGACAGTGGAATGAGCCGATCCTGAACGCGCTCATCCCAAAGTAGGTGCGTGCAGTCCATGCCGCTACTCGGTGCCGAGCGCTGCTTTTGCGGCAGAGACGAACGCGCGCACTTTGGCGGGGTCTTTCTTGCCCGGCGACGCCTCGACGCCGCTGGCGACGTCCACACCCCATGGCCGAATGGTGCGAACGACCTCGGCCACGTTGTCCGGCGTCAGGCCGCCCGCAAGCAACAGCCGGCAGCGCCGAGCCAGGTAGGCCGCCAACGACTCATCGGCGCGTTGGCCGCTGCCGCCGTACAGCGTGGCGTGGTTGGCGTCCAGCAAGAGAGCAGGCAGATCCTGATTGAGGCCGGGGCCGATGAATGCCTCCCAGGCATCGTGCCATGATCGAACTGCTTTGTAGGCGCGACCGGCTAGGGCAGCCAGGTCGGCCGGCGACTCGTCGCCGCTCAACTGCGCGTAGTCCAGTCCGGCGTCGTCCAGCACGCGCAGCATGTCGGCCGGCGACTCGTTCACGAACACCCCGACGCACCTGACCCGCGATGCCCTGGGGTGCGCCGAACGTCGAACGACGGCGACGATCTCACGGGCCGCCGCCGGCGTCACTGCGCGCGGGCTCTTGGGATAAAAGATGAAGCCGAGCAGGTCTGCGCCTGCGTCAACGGCGCAGCGCGCATCGTCCGGGTTGGTAATGCCACAGATCTTGACGATGGTCATGCGGAGTAGGAGAGACAATCCCAGGCTGCCCGCGAACTTTTGCGCGCAGCCGTCAATCGTCGAAGAAGCCTTTGTCTTCCTCTCGCAGATACTTCTCTGCCTTGTCCACGTTGAATGTCACGCCTAGCCCGGGCCGGTTGAACGCCGCGACGTCAATCATGCTGTTCTTGACGATGGGATTTGGCAGCCCCTCTACGATCTCATACCACCAGGCCTGCCTCGCGTAAGGGTATTCCAACGCGATGTAGTTGTGCGGGAGCGCGGCGGCGCAGTGTACATGCGCGGCTAGGCCGATCACGCCGTCGAGCGTGCCATGAGGCGCGATCAGGATGCCGTGCAGGTCTGCGTACTCGGCCACCCATTTCAGCTCGGCGATCCCGCCAATGTCGGCCGGGTCGGGGCCGATGATGTTCACGGCTTTGGTCTCGATGAGTTCTCGAAAGTTCTGGCGCAGGTAGATTTGCTCGCCGGTGTGGATGGGCGTCGAGGTTGCGCGCGTGACCTCACGGTACAAGTCGGCCATGACGTAGGGGGTGTAATCGCCGGTGATCATGTCTTCCAGCCACATCAGGTTGTAAGGCTCCAGCGCCTTGGCCAGCCGGATGGCGTCTGGCACGGTAAAGCCGGGGCCGCAATCAAGCGCCAGGCCGACTTCGTCCCCGGTCACCGCTTTCATCGCCTCCACACAGGCGATGATGTGCTTGATTCCCTTCTCGGTGAGCGGGCCGCGGTTGGGGTGGGGCGGCCCCGACTGTAGTGTGCCGTAGCTGAAGCCGGGCACCTCGACCGGCATTGGGCTGTGGAAAGCGATGCCCTGTTTGATGATCGAGAACCCTTCCGGCCGCTCCTTCATCTGCCGCATCACCTTGGCGTAATGTTCCGGTTCGCTGCCGTCCATGGGGAAGCGCACGCCGCCGTTATAGACGCGCACCTGGTCGCGCACCTTGCCGCCGAGCAATTTGTAGACCGGCACGCCGGCGGCTTTGCCGGCGATATCCCACAGCGCGAACTCGATGGCGCTGACTGCCGCGCCCCAGGGCTTAAAGCCACCCAGCCGGCGAATCTTGAGCATGCAGCGCTCAACATCGGTAGGGTCTTCCCCGATGAGATACTTCTTGTAGAACAGCACGTAGGGCTTGAGATATGGCTTGCTGTCTTCGGCTTGGCCGAGGCCGTCTATGCCTTCGTCGGTCAGGATGCGCACGACCGGGTTATCGCCGATCACGGCGCAGCGCAGGTCGGTGATCTTCATGGCGGAGATTGTGCTATGGCTTTAGCAATAGGTCGAGGAAGCTAAAATTTAGAACAAATGTCCGTGCCTGAGCATCTCGAAGCGACCGTCAAGAATTTGCCGACTTTGCCGGGCTGTTATCTCTTCTACGATAGCCGAGGCGAGGTGATCTACGTCGGCAAGGCCGTGAATCTGCGCAGTCGCGTGCGCTCCTATTTCAATCCCAACACCTGGGCAGCCTATCCTAAGACGGCTCGCATGGTCAAGGAGATCGCGCGCATCGAGGTCGTGGTGCGCGGCAGCGAGCTGGAGGCGCTGATCCAGGAAGCCGAGCTGATCAAGAAGCACCGCCCGCGCTACAACATCCGGCTCAAGGATGACAAGCGCTATCCCTATCTGAAGGTGACCTGGCAGGACGACTTTCCGACGGTAACCGTGACGCGGCGGATCGAGCGCGACGGGGCGCGCTACTACGGGCCGTATTCCAGCGCCAAGGCGGTGTATGCCACGCGCGACGCCCTGCGCAAGATGTTCCCCTTCCTCAACTGCGACCGAGTAATCACCGGCCACGACACGCGCGCCTGCATGTATTACGACATCAAGTTGTGCAGCGGCCCGTGCATCGGCGCCATCAGTCGCGCCGAGTATCGCGCCAACATCCAGCGCCTGTGCGACTTTCTCGAGGGCAAGAGCGAACAGGTCATCGCCGACGTGCGCATGCGCATGGAGCGCGCGGCCAACGCCTACCAATTCGAGAAGGCTGCCGAGTACCGCGATCAGCTTAGGGCGCTTGAGCATGTGGTCGAAAAGCAGCGCATCGTCAGTTCCGCCGGCTCCGATCAAGACGTGATCGCTTTCGCCCGCGACGAGGGCGAGACGTGCGTGCAAGTGTTGTTCATCCGAAGCGGCAAGCTGCTGGGTCAAGAGTATTTCGTCTTAGACGGCGCGGAGGGCGAGGACGATCACAGTGTGCTGGACGCCTTCCTCAAACGCTTCTACGACGAGGCCGCCTACGTGCCGCCGGAGGTCTTGCTGCCGGCGCAGGTAGAGGAAGCCAACATCATTGAGAACTGGCTGAAGCAGAAGCGCGGCACGGCGGTGAGGATTCGCACGCCGCAGGCCGATACCGATGTGGGCTTGATCGAGCTGGCGCGGCAGAACGCGCAGCAGCAGCTGGCGATGTTGAAGGCACAGTGGCGCGAAGACAGCGTGCGTCAAGAAGCTGTCCTGAAGGAGTTGCAAGAGGCCCTTGACCTGCCGCGCTTGCCGGTGCGCATCGAATGCTACGACATCAGCAACACCCAGGGCACAGCCATCGTCGGCAGCATGGTGGTCTTCGTGCACGGCGTGCCGAAGAAAGGCGACTATCGCCGCTTCAACATCAAGGGCATCATCGGACCGAATGACTTCGAGAGCCTCCGCCAGACGCTGCGCCGGCGTTTTCAGCGCTGGCGAGATGCCGCCCGGCCGGCCGGCGAGGGGCGAGCGAACGGGGCCGCCGTTGCCGCACCCGCCGACGCAATCCATCGGCCGGCTCCGGGCCGAAAGGAAGACGCGAGCTGGGCGTTGCTGCCCGACCTGGTCATCATTGACGGCGGCAAGGGTCAGCTCGGCGTCGCGGTTGAAGTGCTGCGCGAGTTCGACCTGGCGCACATCGTGCCGGTCGTATCGCTGGCCAAGCAGCGCGAAGAGATCTTCGTGCCGGGTCGCGCCGACTCGATCTTGCTCCCGCGCACTTCCCAGAGCTTCTTCTTGGTGCAGCGCATCCGCGACGAAGCCCATCGCTTCGGCCTCGCCGGACATCGTCGGCAGCGCGAGAAGATCGGCTTGGCCTCGCAGCTGGACGCGCTCACCGGCGTTGGCCCGGCGCGCCGAAGGAAACTCCTCATGACCTTCGGCTCGATCGAAGCGATCCGAGCGGCCAGCGTCGAAGAGCTGGCCCGCGTGGTGCCGCGATCGGTGGCCGAGGCGATCAAAAATGAGCTGGGTGGATAGCCCGCAAGCCGGCGCCACCATGCAGATGGATCGCCGCTGCGCTAGCGCAGCACGGTGGGCAGATAACGGCGCGCTTCTTGACCCCGCGTCACAAACGTGCCGCCGCGCCAATCCGAGGCGCCGGTCGCGCCGACCGACTGCACCTCGTAGCAGTAACTCGTGTTCGGCACCAAGCCGTCCACGACGACTTGATGGGCGGTGCGCCAACCCTCGCGCGTGATCGTCCGCGCCCAACTGCCGCAAGTGAGGCCCAAGCGCACCCGGCTGTTGGCCGGCAGCGAGGTCTGCCAGCCGACGATGGCCATGCTTGCCAGCGGCGTCGCCTGTGGGCCGGAGAGGATCGCCGGCGGTGCGCCGCCGGCTGGCTCGGGCGCGATGACCAGCGTGAAGGCCTGCTCGGCCTGCGCGCCCTGCCCGTCCACCACGCGCACGCGCACGGGAAAGGTGCCGGTCACCGGCGGCACGCCGTAGAGGAACCCTGAGGTCGGGTGGATGGTCAGCCAGTCCGGCCCATGTGCGAGTTGGTAGCCCAGCGCGGCATCGTCCGGATCGGTGGCGTTCACGTTGTAGGCGAACGGCGCGCCGACGACGCCGAAGGTCGTGCGCGGCCGGGAGAGGATCTGCGGCCGGGCGTTCTGGGCCGCATCGGCGACCGAAATCGTAAACGTCTGTGTCGCCGTTAACCCTTGCCCGTCGCGCACGCGCAGCCGCACGCCGAACTGGCCGGCGTGCGTCGGCTGCCAAGTGACTACGCCGCTGCCGACGTCTACCTGCATGCCCGCTGGTCCTTGAACAAGCGCGAAAGAGGCATTCACCAATGCGTGCAACTGGCCGGTGGGATCAGGGTCGTATGCGTCGGCGTTATAGAAGTAGCCATGGCCGACCTTGGCCGTCGTGATCGGCTGAGTCGTGAAGTATGGCGCGTCATTCGCCGCAGCGCCGAAGGTCAGCATAGGCAAATTGGTGAAGCCGCGCACGTATTGCGGCTCGTAGTGGACGCGGAAGCGCGCTTGTCCGCCGGTCGTAGCGAGCGGATGCACGTTGCCCAGCGGGTCGAACAGATGCGGCGGGGCGTTCGCGCCGGTGATCGTCGCCTCCACATCCTGATTTGCGTCGTTGCTCCAGATGACGAGGATGGTCTCGTCGCCGTTCTTGAAGAAGTGGCCTTCGACGAACGAGGGCGCGCCGCTCAGGCGGCTGTGATAGGTCGCCGTCTGGAGCTGGTCGGCCCAGGCGCGCACGGCCAGCGCGCGCTCGGTCAACGTGCGCCCCGGGCTTCCTTCCTGGTCGAGCAGGCGTTGGTCGTAGTTGTAACTGTAGAAGAACACTTTCTCTGCGCCGACGGCCCGATTGCCGACCAGGGTCTTGGCCGGCGAGAGCAGCGGCGCGAGCAGCCCGCCGCGGAAGTAACTCGTCTCACCGCTATGCCAGTGGATGCCGCCGCGCAACGGCGAGAGCGCCTCCGTGTTCCAGACCGGCCGGGTGATGCCGTAGCTCTGCATCACCTGGCGATAGGCGTTCATGCTGCCACAACAGCCGTCTGGCGAGAGCCCTTCGCCATCGCCTTCTTCGAGGTAATGCACCGTCAGCACGTCGAAGAGCGTGAAGCCCGGATCCTGTTGCTGCGCCTGCAGGAGCGCGCGCAGCGTCGGCGAATCGCCCTTGTAGAGGTCGGCAGCGAGGATGCGCGCATCGGGGTTGGCGCTGCGCACGGTCTGGGCGACGCCACGCAGAAAGGTCACGAAGACCGCCGGATCGCACGGATCCCACCAGCCGCAGCCGTCAATTTCGTTGCCCACGATCCAGTAGTCCACGCGGTCGCGATAGGCCAGCGCTACGCTGCGCAGGTTCTGGTAGAAGGCGCTGTTGTAATTGGCCACGCCCGGCGGCGCGCCGCCGATCAGCTTAAAGATCGGCGTCACGTCGTTGGCCAGCGCGCCGTCCACGAATGCCTGAACGCTCGGCGAAAGCGCCCACAGCACGCTGGCGGCATCGCTCTGGCTCACCGGCACGTCGAAGTGCACCCACTTGATCCCCAGATGGCCGATCTGCGCCGCAAACTCCGCATACGGGTCAACCTCGATGATGAAGCCGACCGGCGAGCGGTTATGCGGACCCAGCGGGATGATCGGGTCCACGAGGCCGACGTACAGCTCGGTCAGGTTGCCGCGATCCGTGAAGAGGTCGAGGCGATAAAAGCCATAGCGCGTCAGGCAATCCGTGGGCAGGTGCAGCCAGGTGTTGCCGGCGTCCTGTTGCACGCTGCCTACGCCCTCGAAAACGTCGCCGTTTACCGTCCAGTAAGCCGGGCCATACGCATCCGTGAGGCGATAGGTCACCGAAGTCGGCGCCGGCGTGACAGGCACACGGATCGGCTCGCCGAGGTGAAACAGGCCCCCGTTGGGCAGCGCACCGGCCAAGGCTAGGGTGGATTGAGCGCGCGCCGTCCTGCCGATGGCGCCGCCGCCGACCTGTGCTCCGGCGCACGTCAGGGCTGCGCAGGCGACGAGGAGCAAAGCATGCCTACCCAGTGGTGTGCTGCAGATTGCCATGGCAAAAAGTTTAATACTGGCGCGCGCTAGCGTGGTGTGCAAGCCGGTTCGGGGATGCCGCCCGTCGCGCGCAGCAGCGTCTCCTGCACCAGCAACTCGTGCGACAGCGGGCGATCGGGCGCTTGCGCGCCGGTGATGGTGCGAATGAAAGCCTCCAGCTCCAACTCGTAGAGTTGTTGACGAGTCTGCGGTTGAACCGGGATGACGTGCGCACCTGCGGCGAAGCCCTCGCCCGGCTCTTCTAGGCACAAGCGCAACCCGTGCGCCGGCTCGAACGGCTCGAGCAGGATCGCGCTGCCCTTGACGCCGTAGACCTCGAAGCGGCGGGCCATGGGGCGCGGCTCCATGGCCGCGATGTCCACGAAGGCGATCGCGCGCTCGAACTCAAACACGCCCAACGTGTTGTCCTTGAAGGCCGGCACGATGCCGCTGTCGTTGCGCAAGAACGCCGTGACGCGCTGCGGTCGGCCTAACAGCCAGACGATCTGATCGAGCATGTGGCCGGCCAGGTCATAGAAGATGCCTCCGGCGTGCGCGCTGATCACCTCGCGCGCCGCCGGCACGAGCCAGGTGGACATATGCGCGCGCACGGCAAAGACCTCGCCCAACACACCGTTCTTGACCCACTCGGCGATCTGCCGGAAGCCGTGGTGATAGCGGAACATGTAGCCCACCTGGATGTGCAGGCCCTGATGTTCCGCTAGGCGGACGACGCGCTGCCAGCGCGCCCAATCATCGCCCGCCGGCTTGTCGTACCACACGTGCTTCCCTGCGCGCACGATCTGCTCGGTGTGTGCTAAGCTCTCCGCGTTCAGCCCCTCGGAGGCGACGGCGACGATGGTCGGATCGTCGAGCATCTCGTGCGGGTCATCGAACCAGTGGACGCGCCGGAATGGCTCGCGCTCGCGCTGCAGGCGCTCACGTTGCGCAGGGTCAGGCTCGTAGACTCCGGCCAGCTCGACCTGTGGGTTGTTTTGCATGGCCAGCAGCTTGCCCTCGGCATGGCCATGCTTGGTGCCGTATTGCGCCATGCGAAGCTTGCTCATGGTGAGCTATGAACGTCCGGCTCGTCGTCGCTGACCATGCGCTCGCCGCGCAACAGAAAGGCGCGGATATCGTAGCGCCCTGGGCGCTGGGGCGCGAGGTGGCCCGATTCGACCATCAGATCGAGCGGGTTGACGCGCGTCTGCAAGGGCAGCACCACCTTCTCGTGGCAGCGCGCCGATTCATATACCGCGTGGATCATCTCCAGCGCTTTGTAGCCGTGGGTCGCCTCGCCGGGATAGGATTCAATTTTGCCCTCGATCCAGTCCGCCAGCGCATTCGCCTGCGCCGCGCCCCCTTCGCGCATCTCGAACTGCGCGCCCTGCTCGGCCACCTTAAAGAACTTGCCGTCGGGTGTGTGAGTTTGCCAGCGGCCGTTCGTCTCCGCGTTGAGCAGCTGCACCTGCTCCGTGGTCAACTGGATCATGCCGACGCTGCCGACGATGAACGCGCCTTGGTAGTAGTGAGGGGTGAGGTCGCTTAACAGCAGCGCCCGCGCGCCGCTGCGGAACTGAAACACGCCCACCGCGCAGTCCTCGATGCGCGTGTTGCGTTCGTAGCGGTCGCTCTTGCGCTCGACGTTGCCCATCACCCAGACGCACTCATCGTCGCCCAGCAGATAGCGGCATAGGTCTGTGTGGTGGGAACTGTAGTTCGGCAACCCGTCGCCCCCCAGCAACTGAATCAACTGCACCTCGCCGATGGCACCCCGGGCAATGAGATCGCGGGCGAGGGTGTATGCCGGCAGGAAGCGGCGCTGATGCGCGATGGCCAGCTTCACCCCGTTGCGTCGGCAGGCGATCATCATCTGCTCGGCGCGTCCCAGCGTGTCGGCCATCGGCTTCTCGCACAGGATAGCTTTCGGTCGGTGCGCGGCTGCGGCAATCGTCCAGGTGGCATGGCCGATGTGCCAGGTGCAGACCGAAACGACGTCGGGCTTCTCGCGCCTCAGCATCTCGCGCGGGTCGGTGTAATGCCGGGGCAGAATGCGAAACTGTTGGTCTATCTCGTGCATCGCCGATGGGTTCAGATCGGCCAGCGCAACGATCTCGAAGCGGCCACAGTCCAGATAGCCGCGCACGTGGTTGCGTCCGATCATGCCGCAACCGATCACTGCGACGCGATGTAGGCTAGGCATGGTGAGGTGATACTAGGATATCGGTGAAGATCAAGGTAAAAGCGTGCGGCGCCGCTCAAATTGCCGTGTAACCCCCGTCCACGCATAGCACCTGGCCGGTGACCATGCGCGCCGCGTCTGAAGCGAGGAAGACCACCGCGCCGGCGATCTCCTCCGGCTCGGCGATGCGCCCCATCGGGATCTTCTCCAGATTTTTGGCGAAGGCGGGGTTCTGCAGCGCCTTCTCTAGCATCTCGGTGCGCGTGAAGGTCGGCGCGACGGCATTCACCGTGATGCGATGCGGGGCGAACTCGGCGGCCAGCGAGCGCGTGAGCTGCCCGACCGCGCCTTTGGCCCCGGCGTAGATCGAGCGCAACGGGCCGCCGACGACGCCCACCTGCGAGGTGATGTTGATGACGTGGCCGGGAATGCTGCGCTCGATCATGCTGCGAACTACGGTTGTGGTCATGAAGAACGCCCCTTTGAAGTTCACGTCGCAGATGCGGTCGAAGTCTTCTTCGGTGTAGTCCAGGGCCGCTTTCGGCGTGTTGTAGCCGGCGTTGTTCACCAGCACGTCAATCCGGCCGAAGTGCGCCAGCGTCGCATCCACGAACGTGCGGATGCTGTTTAGGTCGGTGACGTCCAGGCGCCATGCTGCCGCGCGGCGGCCCAGCGCCCGGCACTCGGCCGCTACGGCCTCGCAATCTTCGACCGTACGGCTGCCCAGCGCGAGATCTGCCCCGTGCTGCGCGCAGATAAGGGCGATGGATTTGCCGATGCCTTTGCCGGCGCCGGTGACGACGACGACTTTACTGCTTAGGTCAAAGCTCAGAGATGTGGTCATTCAGTTTGCTTCGCGTAGTAGGGTTATGGCCGTTTATGGCGGGCAAAGGTGTGGCCGCCGATCGCGCTTCGGCCGTCCGCCTGCCGTGCACCATTGTACGGAGAATATCCGGAGAACGCCATGCGCTGATGGGCGAATGGGGAAGGTGGGAATCGCGACGGCTGTGGGCAGCGAAGCACTACAATCACCGAACAGGTGCTTAACGGTTTGTCGTCTTTCTGGTTCGAGTGCACGCGCGACATCGTGCTGAATCACTGCAAGCCATGGCCGGTGGAGATCGTCCTGTGGACGCTCTGCGCGCGCGGTGAGCGCGAACTCTACGGCGTCCCCGGCGAGCGTGAGTCGCCGCCGGTGAGCGATGCGCTCATCAGTGCGACCCGTCGGCGCCGCATTCAGGCCTATAAGCGAATCACAGGCCGGACCTTCGTCTCCGGCGTGTATCCGATGAACGAGCGGCTGCTCAGGCTAACGGCCGAAGGAGCGATCTCAAGGTCATGATGAAGGATTCGACGACGCGAGTGATGCGCGTGTGCGACGTGGAATCGCCGGGCGGGCGCGCGGCGATCCACGAGGCCGCCGCGGTGATCCGCGCCGGCGGCCTCGTGGCCTTCCCCACCGAGACCGTATACGGCTTGGGGGCCAACGCGCTGGACGCGCGCGCCGTCGGCCGCATCTTCGCAGCCAAACAGCGCCCGTTGAACGACCCGCTCATCGTGCATATCGCCGACCTCGGCGACCTCAGCAGCCTCACTGATGTGCGCGACCCTGTGCCGCTGATTACGGCGTTGACGCGCGCCTTCTGGCCCGGCCCGCTGACGCTGGTGCTGCCGCGCAGTCAGCGCGTGCCGCCGATCGTGTCGGCCGGCCGTGATACGGTTGCCGTGCGCATGCCAGATCACGCCGTCGCTCAGGCGCTGATCCGCGCCAGCGGCACACCTATAGCCGCACCCAGCGCCAACCGATTCGGCCACGTCAGCCCGACCACGGCGCAGCACGTGCTCGACGACTTAAACGGCCGGATTGATCTGGTGTTGGATGGCGGCGCCACTTCCATCGGCGTCGAATCCACGGTGCTTGACTTGACGACCGACCCGCCGCGCATCCTGCGCCCGGGCGGCGCCACGCGCGAGCGGATCGAAGCAGTGCTGCTTGAGCATGGCAAGCAACTGTCGGACGAAATGTCGTCGGGATCGCATTTTGCCGCTCATCTGTCCTGGGCTTCCGCGCCCCTGCCTTCTCCTGGCATGTTGCCCTGGCATTATGCGCCGCGGGCGAAGGTGGTGCTTTGTCGCGACGTCGGTGATTTGCTCAGCCGGCGCGCAGAGCTCGCGGCCCAGGGGCTAAAAGCCGGTCTGTTGATCCTGGAAAGCCAGCGCGAGGCGTGTGGCAATCTCCATCCGCAGTTCGTGCTCGGCGAAGCGCCGGGCGACGTCGCGCGCAACCTGTACGCCGGGCTGCGCGCGCTCGACGGCGCAGGCGTGGACGTCATCCTCACGACCGGAGTGCCGCGCGTTGGGTTGGGCGAAGCGATCGCTGACCGACTGGCGCGCGCGGCGGCTAAGGCGAGCCACGAACGCCCGCACGGTGACCATGACTGACTCGGACAAGCCGCGTCACGAATGTGGCCCGTTCAGCGCGTAGACGCCGGGCCAACGAGCCGCGCGGGTGGCGTGCCTCGCGCTGCACAACTTGCGGCACTGCGGCCGAGGAGCGGCCGACATCTGCTCTGCATGCGCGGCAACGCCGGGGTGAAGATGGCGCGCGAGGCGCGTCTGCGCATCACCTGCCCGTCCAGCTCTCACAAATAGCTCAGCCTCTTTTCGCTGCTTGCTCGGCATTCCTTCAGTTGACCTTTAGCCAGACATCACAATCGTTTCACAACGCTTGTGCATAGTTTAGAGGGACAGGTTGCGCTCCGACCTCGAAGCGCAACTAAGTGGATGCTTCTATGTAATTGCAACTTCGGAGGAGAACGGATGTTGAGTAGAAAATTGCTCTTGATCGGTGTAGCAAGTGCGACGATTCTAGCAGCGTGCGCTGTGCCTACGCCGGCACCCACGCCGACGCAGGCGCCCACTCCAACAGCAGAACCGATGAAGGATATTGTGGACACGGCTGCAGCTGCCGGCTCGTTTAACACGCTGGCCACTGCGCTGAAGGCCGCCGGCCTGGTAGAGACACTGAAGGGCGAAGGCCCGTTCACCGTGTTCGCGCCCACCGACGAGGCGTTCGGCAAGCTGGACAAGAAGCTGCTTGAGGATCTGCTCAAGCCGGAGAACAAGGATCAGCTGGTCGCTATCCTCACCTATCACGTCGTGCCGGGCAAGGTGACTGCTGCCGACGTCGCCAAGCTCACCAGCGCCAAGACCGTGCAAGGCGAGGAGATCTCCATCAAGTCGGATGGTTACGGCGGAGTGACAGTCAACAATGCAAAGGTCGTCACCGCGGATGTGATGGCGAGCAACGGCGTGATCCACGTGATTGACACGGTGATCCTGCCGCCGAGCATGAAGTGAGCGTCTGGGTTGTCTCTCCTAGCGTGAGTGTGTGAGTTGGTTGGATCGAAGCTCGCCGAATCCGGCGAGCTTCGGTCGTTTTCCCTGAGCTCAAGCGCGCGGTGGCGTCTCACGCCTGCCCCAGATCAACTTATCGGTAATGATGCGCACGGTGATGTCATCGCTAACGGTAATCTGACACGACAGGCGCGGATAACCGAAGTAGGCGGCTAGCTGATCGTGCCAATGCGCCGGCGCTGGAGCCGGTGAGAGGATGCGCACGCCGCAGGTAGCACATAGGCCGCGCCCACCGCAGTTAGCCCTGCGCGTCATCGGTGCGTGTGGCGAGATGCCTGCGGCGAGCAGGGCGCGACGCAGGTTAGCGCCGCGTTCCACCTCCAGCACATATGTGACATCGCTGACGAGCACAGTAAGGCGTGGCATGGGGG
>JANWVF010000083.1 GCA_025056965.1 Thermoflexales bacterium
TGCCTAGAGGCACTTCGAGGCGCTGCGCGCGAACGCAATGCGGAAGCCGGCCAGGAAGCCTTGGCCGAACTCGTCATCGCCTTAGACCATCTCGTAGACCATGCTCAATTTCTTCTCCCCAGCCTCAAGGTCCAACTCGACCTAGCAGATGAGGAGGCACAAGCCCTGACTCATCGCCCGCAGTCCCCGTATAGCTCTGAGAGACCAACTGGATCGGACTGGCGAGGGAATGCACCAGCCGCGGCTCAATGACCGCTGGCCTGCGCCCGCACTAACGCGGCATAGTAACCGTCCGGCTTGTTCACCAGCGTCTGGTGATTGCCCACCTCGACGATCCTGCCGTGCTTCAGCACCACGATTTGATCGGCCTTGCGAATGGTGGAGAGGCGGTGGGCAATCACGATGGCCGTCCGCCGTCCATGCGGCGAGTCCTCGGCCGCCAACAACTTCTCGAACGCATCCTGGATCAGCCGCTCGGTTTCGGTGTCCACTGCCGAGGTAGCTTCGTCGAGCACGATGATGCGCGGGTCAGCCAAGATGGCGCGGGCGATCGAGAGCAGCTGGCGCTGCCCTAAAGAAAACTGGGAGCCGCGCTCGTGGGCCACGGTTTCATAGCCATCACTGAGCTGCATGATGAAGTCGTGGCAGTTGGCTTTCTTGGCTGCTGCGATGACTTCGTCCATAGAGGCGTTGGGGCGGCCGTAGCGGATGTTGTTCGCGATCGTATCGCTGAAGATGAACGGCTCCTGCAGCACCACACCGATTTGAGAGCGGAGCGATTGCTGGGTCACAGCGCGCACGTCGTACCCGTCCACTGTAATGCGCCCGCCGGTTACATCGTAGAAGCGGCACACCAGACTGGCCAGGGTCGTCTTGCCGGAACCGGTTTGCCCGACCAGAGCGACTAATTGTCCCGGCTCGATGCGCAGCGAAATATCTTCTAGCACGTTGCGCGAACCATCGTAGCCGAAGTACACGTGATCGAAGACGATCTCTCCCTTGATGGGCGGCAGAGGGACGGCATTCGGCGCATCGGTGACCGTCGGCTGGGTGTCCAGCAACTGAAAGACTTTGTCCGCCGAGGCCAACGTGGCCTGTAGGACTACGTACATGTTGGTCAAGGTGCTGATCGGCGTCCACAGGTTGTTGATGTATGCGGTGAAAGCAACCAGCGTGCCGACGGTGAGCGCTTCGCCGCCGATGCCGAGCCGGTTGGCCGCGACAAACAGCACGATCACCAGCGCTGCCGAGCGGGTGATCTCGACCAGCGGCGAGAACCACGACTGGAGGCCGATGACCTTCATCCATTCGGTCACTACGCGCCGGTTGGCGGCTTGGAACTGCCCCAGGTTGACGTTCTCGCGGACGAACGCCTGGATGACGCGCATGCCGGCGATGTTCTCGGCCAAGAAGATGTTGAAGCGCGTCATGTTCTCGCGCACGCGTTCCCAACCCTCGTAGAGCCGCGGCCGCATGTATAGCCCGATGGCCGTAAGCACCGGCAAGGCGCACAGCGCGATGAGGGTCAATGCCGGGTTAATGGCGAACATCAGAATGATCACGATCAGGCCGGACATCACATCGTTGACCACGTTGGCGACCTGGTTGGTGAGGAAGTCGTTCAGCGTGTTGGCGTCGCCGATGAAGCGCGTCATGGTCTTGCCCACCGGCTCGTTCTCGTGGAACTTGAAAGATAAGCCGGCGACGTGATGGAAGAGCTGCTGGCGCAGGTCAACGAGGATGTCCCAGCTGATGCGTTGGATTAATTGTGACCGCACATATACCCCGCCCCAGTTAATGGCGTGCATCACCACCGCCAGCAGCAGCAAGGGGAGAAAGCCATCGGGATTGTTGACGGCAATATGTTCGTCAATGAGCTTGCGATCAACGAACGGATACAACTGTCCGAGCGTGACGCAGAGGACGTAAATGCTCAGCGTCAGCAGCATGCGGAAGCGATACGGTCGCAGGTATGAGAACAGCCGGCTGAGCGTGCGGCGCGGCGGCGATGACGGCGGCTCGTCCTGGCTAACGCGCGGAAGGGATTTGGCGAGGCTTCTTAGCATAGAGCCTTATTTCAAAATCCAGCTCGCTCACATGGGATGCGCTCCCTTTGTGCCTGGGTGGACGGTCACGACACCATCACTTGAGACTTGGCATCGAGCGTCTCGATCGTCGCCTCGGCAGCACTCATGCGCTGCATCTCCAGCACGTGACGATAGTAACCGCTGCTGCGCACCAGCTCGGCGTGAGTGCCCTGCTCGACGATGCGCCCCTGGCGCAGCACAATAATATGATCGGCCTGCTCCACGGTGGACAGCCGATGGGCGATGAGGATGGTGGTGCGACCGCGCATGACCGTGCGGATTGCCGCTTGAAGCAGCTTCTCGGTCTCGGCGTCCACTGCCGACATCGAGTCGTCCAGGATCAGGATGCGCGGGTCGAGCAGGATGGCGCGAGCGATGGCAATGCGTTGGCGCTGCCCGCCGGAAAGTCCGATGCCGCGCTCGCCGATCTTGGTGTCGTAGCCGTCCGGCAGTCTGATGATGAATTCATGCGCTTGGGCTAGCTTCGCCGCGCGCTCGATCGCCTCGCGCGATGCGTCGGGCCGTCCGAAGGCGATGTTCTCCGCGATCGTAGCCGAGAATAGCAATGTGTCTTGTGCCACCATGCCGATCTGTCGGCGCAGCTCGGCCAGGTCGAGCGTCCGCACGTCGTGCCCATCTATCAACACGCGACCGGCAGTTGGATCGTAGAAGCGCCCGATCAGGTGCACCAGCGTGCTCTTGCCGCTGCCGGTTGCGCCGACCACGGCGAGCGATGAGCCGGCCGGGATGCGCAGGTTGATGTCCTGCAGCGCGTTCGCGCGCGCCGTCGGATAGCTAAAGCTGACCTGCTCGAACTCGATCTCCCCACGCAGCTCGCCGTTCAGCCGCTGCGGCCGAGCCGGGCTTTTGATCGTCACCGGCTCGTCGAGCAGTTCAAAGATGCGCACCGCCGCTGTCGCGGTCTGGCTGAAGGCGTTCAACTGAGTGCCCAACGCGTTCACCGCGCCAAGCAGCAAGAGGCTCAGGCTAATCGCCGCGACCAACGCGCCCAAGCTCAGACTGCCGCCCATCACCATGTAGCCACCCACACCGATCAACAGCAGTTGCATGAAGCGACCAATGCTGCCGATCACCGCCCAGCGTCTGTTCCATAGGTCGTTGATGCGTAAACTGCCTGCGCGCACATCCGCTACGGTCGCCATGAATTTGTGCTCTTCTTGAGCCTCCTGCGCGAAGGCTTTGACTACTTTCACACCCGATAGGCTATCTTGCAACGTGGCCGACATCTTGGCGACTAGCTCGTGCTGTCGCGCCCAGGGCTCGCTCAGGCGGCGATGGGCGAAGTACATACCCAACCCGGAAGCAATCATCGGTCCGGCGGCGAGCACGGCTAGGATCACGCTCTGCTCGAACAAGGCGACGGTAGCCAGAACAATGGTCGTTGTGTGGTTGAGCGACTCGATCAGGATCTGCGAGAGGAACAGGCGGGTGCTTTCGACGTCACTGCTCACGCGGCTCATCAACCGGCCGGTCTGCTCCTTGTCGTAGAAGCTGTAGGGGAGCACCAGCAGCTTGCGGTATAGCGCTTCGCGCACGTCGGTCATCACTAATTGGCCGAGCTTGTTCTGGCCGTAAGAGTAGAAGTAAGTTGCCGCTGCACGCAAGCCGGTGACGGCCAGCAACAGCACCAGATAGGGCAACAGCAGTTCGAGCCGTTGTGCGCCAATCACGTCGTCCACGATGGCCTTGATAACCAGCGGGGTGACGATGAGCATGGCCGAAAGCAGGAAGTTGACGAGGACGAGGGCGACGACGAGCTTCTGGTGTGGTTTCAGAAAGGCAAGCAGCCGGCGCATGCGAGTGGATCAACCTCGAACACTAAAGATTATAAGAAGATGCGCCAAATCTACCAGGCGCTAACGCAGAATTTACGCTGGCCGGTTAGAATCTCTACTCGTTAAGAACGCCTGCGTGTGAGCAGATGAGCAGACGGCGAATCCGCAGGCGAAAGTCACGAGAGGCAGATGGGCGAGGCATTGCCGCGTGCGTGATCAGCGTAGGCATCCGCCCATGGCCAAAACGTCATCTGGAGGTAACCGCGAAATGTCTCGCACGACTATCGGATTCGGTATTGCGTTGATCGTTGTCGGTTTGGGCGGCTACTTGCTGGGCGGCGCTTCTAGCTTCACGGCGCTGATTCCAGCGCTGTTTGGCCTGGCGCTGGTCGGTCTGGGCTGGTGGGCCGGACGGGGCAGTGAGAAGACGGCGATGCACATCGCAACGGTCGTCGGCTTAATCGGGACGCTGGCGCCGCTGTCGCGAATCATCCCCGGCCTGGCAGGCGGTGGTGAACTCGGCATAGCTTTTTGGTCCAACGTGGCAATGTTCTTGGTTAGTGGCGCATTCTTCGCCTTGTGCGTGAAGTCGTTTGTGGACGCACGCCGGGCGCGCGCAGCGGCCAAGTCGTGACGAAGCCATAAAGCCTCGATCGGATCGGAAGCGCGTCCATCGCGCGGCCGCCATTGTGCTGAACGCGCAAAGTCGGCGTCGTAGCTTGAAGCCAATTGCAGCGAGCAGCGTATCGGTTGACCGACCGATATGCTGCTCATTCACCCTCAATCACCCTCAATCGCGGTCGAACCCCAGGCTGTGCGCGATGGCTGCCAGCCGCGAGCTGACGTTGACAAGCGGTGAGCTGTAGTGGGGGATTAGCTCGGCTTCGCGCAGGGCGGCCACGAAGTCCTGCGGCGTGGTGTATTCGCGGATGCGCGTTCGGCTGATGCCGACCTCCTGGAGCGTGTGTGCGTCGCTAGCGCATATCCCCGGCACGTTGAGCTGCCGCGCGATGCGTTCTGTTTCCTCATTTTTGCCGACATCGCGTATGCGGGCGTTGAACGTCTCGATGAAGTCGAATTCCGGCCCGTACTTCAGCAGGTTCTCTAAGCCGATGCCGAAGCGGCGCGGATCGAGTGGATGAGACGGTCCACAGATGCCACCTTGGATGTGCACGCGATCAATGGCCTGCCTCAGCGTCAGGCCGTCGGGGATCAACTCGGTGATGAAGAGGCACAACAGTTCCCCCTCGGTAGTCATCGCTTCTTCCCCCACGATGATCAGGTCGGGCGCCATCTGATGCGCCAGCAACGCGCCCTCGATTTCACTGTGATCGGTGATGGCGAGGCGGTGGATGCCGACCTTGCGCGCATGTTCGATCAGATCAGGCAGCTTGACCAAGCTATCGGGCGAGTAGCGCGTGTGGCAGTGAAGTTCAATATCGAGCATGGACGCGATTGTAAAGGCGAAGATTAAAAGTAGGCTGCGGCGGGAGGATGCTGCGCCGCGCGGCCGTGCTCGGGCATCAGGCAGCAGGTTGCAAGGTGGTGCGCCGGTCGGCGCTAGGCACACTGCTGCCCCGACGCGCTGACCGGGCGTTCACGACTCGTCCGATTTGCTCAACGGAGAATTCAGCACCTCACGATACTGTTGCCCCGGCACGGCCGGGCCGACAATCCCACGCTCTTCCATTTCCTCGATCAACCGAGCCGCTCGGGTGTAACCAATGCGCAGCCGACGCTGCAACAGGGAGATGGAAGCCTTGCCCTGTAGCCTCACAGTAGCCACTGCCTCGTTGAAGAGCTTGTCGTCTTTGCCGGCGGCATTTGCCTCACGAGCAGCTTCGCTCAGTGCACGCGCCTCTTCCCAAGTAGGCGGCGAAGCCTTGAAAGGATCGGCCTCGAAGGTAGCTTCTCCTGGCGAGTTGGCTGTGCCCTGATCGAGCCCATCCGTCGCATCCGATGGCGCGGGATGGCCCAGCTGCGCTCGCCAATGGCGAACGACTCGCTCGATCTCTATTGGGCTGAGGAAGCAGCCCTGTGCGCGCATCGGCGCCGACTGTTCCGGCGTGACCACCAGCATGTCGCCACGTCCCAGCAGTTTCTCTGCGCCCGGCCCGTCTAAGATCACCCGTGAGTCCACGCTGGTCGCCACGGTGAAGGCAATGCGCGCCGGGAAGTTGGCCTTAATTAGGCCGGTGACTACGTCCACGCTTGGCCGCTGAGTCGCCAAGATGAGATGAATGCCAGTCGCGCGCGCCATCTGCGCCAGCCGGCAGATGATCTTCTCGGTCTCATCCGGCGCCATCATCATCAAGTCGGCCAGCTCGTCAATGACGACGACGATGTAGGGCAGCTTGCGCAGCTCGTCATCAGAAGACCGGCTTCCGGCAGATGGCTCATCCGGCATCGCGATGGGCAGCGGCGTCTGAGCCGCCTTCGCGTTGAACTCCACGATGTTGCGCGCGGCGTGCTTGGCGAACAGGCGGTAGCGCCGATCCATCTCGCGCGTCACCCATTGCAGCGCTGCCGTCGTCTTCTCCAGATCCACCACCACCGGCGCGATAAGGTGAGGGATGCCGTTGTAACCGGTCAACTCGACACGCTTGGGGTCAATCATCAGGAAGCGCAGGTCTTCCGGCGAGTTGGAGCACAGCAAGGTGACGATGATCGAGTTGACGCACACACTTTTGCCAGAGCCGGTCGTGCCGGCGATGAGCAAATGGGGCATGCGGGTTAGGTCGGCTACCACCGGCCGACCGCTCACATCTTGCCCCAGCGCCAACGCCAAGCGCGTCTTGCGGCGCAGCGCCTCGAATTCCTCGCTCTCCATCACATCGCGCAGCGCGACCAGCGACGTTTCGCCGTTGGGCACTTCGATCCCCACTAGGCCGCGGCCGGGGATCGGGGCTTCGATGCGGATGCGCGGTGCGGCTAGCGCCAGTGCCAGGTCGTCGGCCAGCGCGGCGATGCGGCTGACCTTGACCTTCACCTGCTTGCCCCCCTTCGTCTCGCTGAAACCTGGCTCGACGCCGAATTGCGTAATCGTCGGCCCGCGGTTGACTTCGACCACGCGAGCCGGCACGCCGAATGCCCGCAGCGTGTCCTCGATTAGCATGGCGCGCTGCCGGATGTCGTTCTCTTTAGTGGCGGCATCGTTCCCCGGCTCCAGGACTTCCTCGATCTTGGGCAGCACCCAGTCGCGCCGGACGGAATAGATCGAGTGGTCTGCTGAGGGGGAAGCCGTTGGGGTGGGCGCAGCCGACGGCGACGGCCGGCGCGTCGGTTCGAGGGCGCTCGCCGCGCCAGAGGCGGGCGTTGGATCGGGCGCGCCGATGATGCGCGGCGGCGGCATGCGGTTGGTGTGGCCGCGCGACGTCGGCGCGTTGATCTTCAGAGCCGGCATTGGATCGGCACTGACTGCCCGCGCTGGAGGAAGCGCGACGTCCGGTGGCGCCGTGGTCGGCTCGGGGTTGTGGGATTCGCGCTGCCGCCCGGTCGGTGAATTGCGCGTCCGCGGCCCGCGAATGATCAACCCTCCCCCACGACCGTAGTCCGGCTCGATGATGTCATTGCCGGGTGCACCGGGGACGCGCGCAATGTCGCGCGCCGCCGGATCGCGATTAGGCGGTGTGAGGGCGAGTTGGATTGCTCCGAAGAGTTGGGCCAGGGACAAATCGGCAATCAGCACGACCGCAGCAACCCACGTCATGACCAGCATGAACCCGGCACCGATGTTGCCCAAGAGCGCGACGAGCGCGCTGAGGATTAGCCAGCCAAGCTCCCCTCCACCTCGCGCCTCGGCTGCGATTGCCTCGCCGCTTGACTGCGTGGCCATCATGGTCAGGCCATGAAGCGTGGCGAGCGCGGTCAGGTAAGCCAATACTGCGCCGCCCAGGCGCTTCGGGCGCAGGCGCGGGAAGCGATCGCCGAAACGTCGGACGAGGAGATATACGCCGAGCGTCGCCAAAATGGCCGGCGCAAGATAGACACCCCAGCCGAACAGCCGGCCGACCAACTCCACCCAGCCGCTTAGGATTGGGCTGCGCTGAGTCGAGAGCAGCCCGAAGAGGGTGAGCGCGGCCATAGCCAGCAGCGCAAGGCCGCAGAGGTCGAGCCAGCGATCGAGGTCGAACTGCGGCGGCGCAGGTTCAGGCGCACCCCCCCTTTTGGGTTTGCCCCGGCTTGCGTTGGATTTGCCGGCGAAGTGTCTCATCGGACAGATGTTCTAAATTATAAACATCGCGCCGGACAACTCTCCAAGAGGGGGTAGACCCGAAGCCATGGGCGCG
The DNA here is from genome assembly GCA_025056965.1 of Thermoflexales bacterium. Classification (GTDB taxonomy): domain Bacteria; phylum Chloroflexota; class Anaerolineae; order J036; family Brachytrichaceae; genus JAAFGM01. The sequence goes on from JANWVF010000083.1 coordinate 8,173, forward strand.
GCTCGCCTCCGTCGGCCATTAGCTCTGCCTGCCCGGAACATCTCATCGTTACGATTGACCCCGACCCTCATTTGAGCAAAGGGGATGTGCTGCGCTGTGCAGTCCTCTGGCCGCGCGCGCCGTGGATGCACCTGCGCAAGCAGCTAAAATGCGCGTCAATCGAACACATCTCACGGGCGGTGGACATGCCAACGGCCTGTGTTATCAGGAGAACCCCAGCATGAGTTTCATCGAGTCCGTCTTCGCGCGCGAAATCCTCGATTCGCGCGGCAACCCCACTGTCGAGGTAGACGTAATCCTCGAAGACGGCGCCTATGGGCGCGCTAGTGTGCCCAGCGGGGCCAGCACCGGCGAGAATGAAGCTGTGGAGCTGCGCGACGGCGACAAACAGCGCTACGGCGGCAAGGGCGTGCGCAAGGCTGTCAACCACATTAATACCGAGATCGCCGCCGCGCTAGAGGGCTGGCCGGCTACCGACCAGACCGGCATTGACAAACTGCTTAACCAGCTCGACGGCACCGAGAACAAGTCGAACCTGGGCGCCAACGCCATCCTCGGCGTCAGCCTGGCGGTAGCGCGCGCGGCAGCTAACAGCTTGGGCATGCCGCTCTATCGTTACTTGGGCGGCGTGGGCGCGCACATGCTGCCCACGCCGATGATGAACATCCTCAACGGCGGCAAGCACGCCGACAACAGCACTGACTTCCAAGAGTTCATGATCCTGCCGGTCGGCGCATCGTCGTTCGCCGAGGCGCTGCAGTGGGGCGCGGAATGCTACCACGCCTTGCACAAGGTGCTGAAGAGCAAAGGCTATGGCACTAACGTCGGCGACGAGGGCGGCTTCGCGCCCTCGCTGAAGAGCAACGTCGAGGCCGTCGAGGTCATCCTCGAAGCGATTGTCAAGGCCGGCTATGCGCCCGGCGATCAAATCGCCCTCGGGCTCGATCCGGCTGCCAGCGAGATCTATGACAAAGGCAAGTATCGCCTGGCCAAAGAAGGCAAGGTGCTCACCACCGATGAAATGATCGCCTACTGGGAAGACTGGCTGCGCCAGTATCCGATCGTCTCGATCGAGGATGGCCTGGCCGAGCACGACTGGGAAGGCTGGGCTAAGTTCACCGCGAAGGTAGGTGACCGCGTGCGGCTGATCGGCGACGACCTACTGGTGACCAACGTCAAGTTCGTCGAGCGCGCCATCCGCGAGAAGGCTTGCAACGGGCTGCTGTGCAAGGTGAATCAGATCGGCAGCCTGAGCGAGACCATCGCCGCGGTGAACATGAGCCTGCGCGCCGGCTGGGCGGTGGCCGTGTCGCATCGCAGTGGCGAGACCGAGGACACGACGATCAGCGACCTAGTAGTGGCGCTGAACACCGGCTTGATCAAGACGGGTGCGCCGGCGCGCGGCGAGCGCACCGCTAAGTACAATCAGCTTCTGCGGATCGAGGAAGAGTTAGGCGAAGGCGCACGCTATGCCGGTCGCATGGCTTTGAAATGAGTTGGTCCACATAAGGACGCGAAGATGCTCGAAGAGCTCCTTCGCACCCCTTGGTGGATTAAAGGGAGGATGACCGATGAGCGTAAAGCGTCTGGGCGTGCTATGCGCGTTGACGATAGCGCTGGCCGGGTGTGGTGTGAGCGAAGGACCGCAGCCGATCGCAACGATCAGCCCGCACATCATCACCTTGAGCGAGCCATTGGTTGAGGTGGAGTCGCAAGCGCAGGTGAGCGGACCGATCACGTTCATGGACTTCTACGCCGAATGGTGCACGGTATGCAAGCAGACTACACCGCTTGTTCAGCGGCTGCGCGAGGAGTTCAAGGACGACGTGATCTTCGTTTCGTATGACGTGGACGCGCCGGCCAGTCGGGACGTCGTCCGGCAATACCGCATCAGCGGTGTGCCGACGTTCATCATCCTGGACGGCAAGCAGGAAGTGATCAGCCGCTTCAGCGGCGGCTTCGGCTACGCCGACATGAAGCAGAAGCTGGAACGCTACGCGCGTAAAAATTGAACGAGCGTAACGGCCGGCGTGAACGCTCGATTCGCTCGGCAGAGTTGCCGACGTTAGACGAAGAGCCATGAATCTTTCGCGTCGCACGTTGCTCAAGCTCGGTTCGCTCGGCCTGCTGCGCGCATTGCTGCCGCCGCTGCCGGCCATGGACTTCTACACCGATGGCGAGCCGGCGCAGCCGATGATGCGCCGGATGCCCATCGCCTTCGCGCGCTCGCTGCAATTCGGCGCCGTCATCCGCAGCGAGCCGGACCTGCGCGCACCTAAGGTAGGCACGCTTCGGCGCGACGACGTGCTGCCGATCTACGCCGAGTGGCAGACCGAATCCGGTTCGCCCCATAACAAGCTGTGGTACGAGGTCGAAGGCGGCTATCTGCATTCCTCGCTGGCCCAGCCGGTGCGCTGGCAGTTGAACCGGCCGGTGACCGATGCAGGCGAGCATGGCTTCTGGGCCGAGGTGACCGTCCCGTTCGTAGATGCGCGCGTCGCGCCCTCGGTCAAGGCCGCGCTTACGAGATACCGCTACTACGGCGGCACGGTGTATCGGGTCATCCAGGTGGTCAAGTCGCAGGACACGCCCGCGGATGTCCAATCGCAACCGCTGCCGTTCAGCGGCGACACCACCTGGTGGTATCGAATCGAGGATGAGAGCTTCCCCGGCCCGTACTTCGTGCCGGCGTCGCATCTGCGCCCGATTTCGCACGCGGAGTTCGCACCGCTCTCGCCGGAGGTAGACCCGCGCGAGAAGAAGATCGTCGTGAGGCTGAGCGAGCAGCGCCTATATGCTTACGAGAAAGGTCGCGAGGTGTTTACCTGCCGCATCGCCTCGGGTGCGTATCTTAAGGACACAGCCACGGGAGAGCTGAAGGACTACACCACCACGCGCGGCGTGTGGTACGTCTATCGCAAGACGCCCAGCCAGCACATGTATGGTGGTGCAGTCGGCAACGAGGATGCCTTCGACCTGCCCGGCATCCCCTGGGTGAGCTACTTCACCTACACCGGCATCGCCGTCCACGGCACATACTGGCACAACGACTATGGTATGCCGCGCAGTCACGGCTGCGTCAACGTGCGCTCGGAGGACGCCAAGTGGGTTTGGCGCTGGACGCTGCCGCCGAATGACTACAAGGAACGCTACGCCATGTTGCCGGCCAAAGAACGTCGCAACCCGGCGCTCGGCACAACCGTAGTGGTCGAATAGCCATGATAGACATCACCCAGCTCCCCATGCGCGTCGCCATCGGTCAAGTGAACGAACTGAGCGATGAGTTTCTCGCCTTTGCCCAACAGTTGGGGCTGCAAGACGTGCAGATGAACCTCTACAGCCTGCCGCCGGACATGAAAGACACCGGCCGGCTGGAGTTTCAGGATCTGCTGCGCCTGCGCAGCCGCGCCGAAGATCGCGGTCTGCGCCTGATCGCCATCGAGAACGTGCCGATTCACTTCTACGACCAGATCATGCTGGGCAAGGAAGGCCGTGAACGGCAGCTCGAGAACATGCAGGAGACGATCCGCAACTTGGGCCGCGCCGGAATCCCTATCTTCGGCTATCACTTCATCGCTACCGGGGTGTGGCGCACGGGCTGGGACACGCCCATCCGCGGCGGCGCGATCAGCAACGGCTTTAAGCTGGCGCTGGCGCAGCGCGCGCCGCTCGCCTTCGACCGCGAGTACTCTGAGGAGGAGATGTGGGACAACTATCACTGGTATATGGAGCGCATCCTGCCGGTGGCCGAAGAGTACAACGTGCGCATGGCGCTGCACCCCGACGACCCGCCGGTGCCCAAGCTGGGCGGCGTGCCGCGCCTGTTCCGCAACTTCGAGAACTTCAAGCGCGCGATGGAGGCGCACCCTAGCCCGATGCACGGCCTGGACTATTGCCATGGGTGCTGGAGCGAGATGCGCGGCGGCGCCGGCGTGCTGGAGAGCATCGAGTACTTCGGTCGGCAAGGGCGCATCTTCTACGTGCACTTCCGCGACGTGAAAGGCGGGTGCGAGGATTTCACCGAGTGCTTCCTCGGCGAGGGCAACAGCGACATGTTCCGCGTAATGCTGGCGCTCAAGCGGGTCGGCTTCAACGGTTTCATGATTGACGATCATGTGCCCGCGCTGGTGAACGATTCGCCCTGGCGTCATCGGGGGCACGCCTTTGCCACCGGCTACATGCTTGGCCTGCTGCAGGCGGTCAATGCGATCGCCGAAGGGGGCGTTGCCTAAACCTAAGCCGAGCATCGTTCCTCCGACGAGCTGCCTTCGGGCATCCCTCCCCCGGAGGTAGAGCGAAATGCATCAGTTGACGACGCACTGATGCCATCACAAAATCACACTGCTCATACCCATCGGAGAAAGCCATGAAGTTGCTCCGTAAAGCACTTGCAACGTTGCTCGTCCTCGTCCTGTTCAGCGGGGCTGCTGGCTCCGCCGGTTTTCTGTATGCCACTCGGCGCTCCTTCCCACAAACGTCCGGCACGCTGCGGTTGCCCGGCTTAACCGGCAACGTCGAAGTGATCCGCGATGCGTTCGGCATACCGCACATCTACGCCGATACGCCTGATGACCTATTCCGTGCGCAGGGCTTCGTGCATGCCCAAGATCGCTTCTTTCAGATGGAATTCTGGCGGCGCATCGGCCAAGGCCGACTGGCCGAGTTGTTCGGTGCAGGTGCGCTGGAGCAAGACAAGTTCATCCGCACGATCGGCTGGCATCGTGTCGCAGAAGCAGAGGTGCAGATGCTCGAACCGGAGGTGTTGCGCGTGTTGCAGAGCTACGCCGACGGCGTGAACGCTTACATCTTGCCCAACGCCGACCGGCTCGGCTTCGAGTTCAGCGTGCTGGGCCTCATTGGGCGCCGCTGGTCGCCGGAGCCATGGACGCCGGTGAACACGGTGACCTGGGGCAAAGTGATGAGCTACAACCTCGGCGGCAACATGGATCAAGAACTGGCGCGCCTGCGTTTGATCGAGCAGGGAGGCGCGGCGCTGGTCGAAGCAGTTATCCCGCCCTATCCGGACGACATGCCGGTGATCGTGCGATCCACGCACGGCGCGTCACGCAGTGGCGCGCCGCTGTCTTCCGCAAGTGAGGCGTCTTCGGTTGGCGCTGCTGAGCTTTATCGCCTCCACAAAGCCGTTCAGCGCGCCATCGGCCTGGTGCGCGACCCCGGCATCGGCAGTAACAACTGGGTGCTTGCCGGCGGGCGTACCACGACCAGCCGCCCGATCCTCGCCAACGATCCCCACCTCGGCATCCAGATGCCCTCGATCTGGTATGTCAACGGTCTACACTGCCGCGTAGTGAGCGACGCATGCCCTTACGATGTCGTGGGCGTGACCTTCCCCGGCGTGCCGGGCGTAGTACTCGGCCACAACGCGCGCATCGCCTGGGGCGTCACCAACGCTGAGCCGGACACTCAAGACCTGTATATCGAACGCCCCAACCCCAATAACCCCGACGAGTTCGAGTTTCAAGGTGCGTTTGAGCCGGCGCGCATTCGTGAAGAACGCATCTTCGTCGCTGGTCAAGCCGAGCCTGTGGTGATCCGCGTGCGCGAGACGCGCCACGGTCCTATCCTCAACGACGTGCTCGATGAGCTCGACGGGCGTGCCCCGCTGGCACTGCAGTGGGCTGCCTTGCAGCCGGGGCAGTTGTTCAAAGCCGTCCTGATGCTCAACCGCGCACAGAACTGGGAGCAGTTTCGCGATGCGTTGCGCCACTGGGACACGCCGGCCCAGAACTTCGTTTACGCCGATGTGGACGGCAACATCGGCTATCAGTTGCCGGGCAATATCCCCATTCGTCGAGGCGGCGATGGCCGCCTGCCCGTGCCGGGTTGGACGGGCGAACATGAATGGATCGGCAGCATCCCCTTTGACGAACTGCCTTCCGTCTTTAATCCGCCAGAGGGCTACATCGTCACGGCGAATAACGCAATTGTGGATGCGCAGCGCTATCGTTACTTGATCACCACCGACTGGGATCACGGCTACCGCGCCAAGCGCATCGAGCAGATGATCCTGGCCAAAGACCAGCTCGGCATAGAGGATGTGCGCGCCATGCACTTTGACGCTTATTCCTTGTTCGCGGATGAGGTGTTCTCGGCGTTAGAGGGGATGACGATTGAGCTTGAAGCCGAATTGTCCGCGGCGTTCGCGAGGCTACGGCAGTGGGATCGCACGTGCGGCGCAGAGTCGGCTGGTTGTGCTGTTTTTGAGGTGTTCTGGCGTGAGCTATCGCGAGCGGTGTTCGCCGATGAGGTGGGCGAGGCGCTCGCCGAGGATGTGCTTGCCAACGGTACGCATGCTCAGGTTGCCCTGCGCAACATCCTGGCCGACCCTGCCGCAAGGTGGTGGGATGATGTCACGACCCCCGAACGCGAGACGCGCGAGCGCATCATCGCGCGAGCCTTCGCACGCGCCATCGAATTCCTCGAAGCGCGGCTTGGGCGCGATCAGGCGCGCTGGCGCTGGGGCGATTTACATACGGTTACATTCACCAATCAGACGCTGGGCCGGAGCGGCACGGCACTGATCGAGGGCATCTTCAATCGCGGTCCATTCCCGGCGCCCGGCAGCATGGGACTGGTCAATGCCGTGAGTGGTGACCCGAATACCTTTGCCGTGCGCTCCGCACCTTCATGGCGCGCCATCTATGATGTGGGCGACTGGGATCGGTCACTTGGCATCCATACGACCGGCCAAAGCGGCCATGCCTACCATCCGCACTACGACAACATGATCCCTGCGTGGTTGAAAGGCGAGAGCCTGCCGCTCCCCTGGACGCGGGAGGCTGTGGAACGCAGCGGACGCGACAAATTGACGCTGACGCCGTAGCACAGAAGCTTGCCTGGAGATCAGGAGCAACAACGATGGCAGAGATCACCCGAAAGCGAACCGGAGAGCTGATCCGCGGCATCTTCCAGATCTTGATGGATCACCCCAACGGCCTGCCCGCGAAGCAAATACTGGAGCAACTTGAGACAATTGTTCCGCCGAATGATTTTGAACGGAGCACTTACCCTAAGCGACCGGGCGTCAGGCGATACGAGAACGTAGCGCGTTTCTCGACCATCGGTCCGGTTAAAGCCGGCTGGCTGCGAAAGGACAAAGGGCTTTGGATCTTGACCGACGAAGGGCGCTTGGCTTTTGAGAAGTTCAAAGATCCGCTCCAGCTAGCGAACGAGAGCGAACGTCTTTATCGGGAATGGAAATTGCAGCAGCCGGACGCTGCGATCGAAGAGGCCATCGGCGCCGCATCTCCGGACGCCTCCACGACGTTAGAAGAAGCAGAAGAGGCCTCTTGGACCGAGGTTGAGGAACATCTCAAGGGCATCGCCCCCTATGATTTCCAAAACTTGGTGGCGGGTCTGCTCAAAGGGATAGGCTATCACGTCGTCTGGGTCGCCCCTCCCGGGCCGGATGGCGGGATAGACATCATCGCGTATACCGATCCTCTAGGGGTCACTGGACCCCGGATCAAGGTTCAGGTGAAACGCTCGGATGAGCGTATTGCGGTCAAAGACATTCGCTCCTTCCTGGCCGTCCTCTCAGAAGGAGACGTGGGGCTATTTATTGCCACAGGGGGCTTCACTCGGGATGCCGAGGCTGAGGCGCAGCGCCAAGAAAAGCGACGGGTCATGCTGATTGATCTCAAGCGATTGTTCGACCTCTGTGTCGAGTATTACGCCAAGATTCCCGACCGGGAGCGCAGGCTTCTGCCGCTCAAGGCCGTGTGGTTTTTGTCGCCTGGAGATGTCGGCTAACCCGCGCCGTGACCCGACTGCCTACAAGTTGCCTTGCCCTAATCGGCCCGAATAGCGCATCCACCGCGAGCGGCTGCGGACACTGCGCATGAAAGTCGAGGCGCATCAGCAGCGAGTTGACCGCATACATGCCGACAGTTCGCCTAGTGCAATCCGACAGGTGACGTGAACAGCGGGCAGGCAGGTGGCAGGGCTTACGCATCATCAAGGTTGTACGCAGTCCAGGCCAGGCGGCTAAAGCGAAGGCGTGGGTAGGCGAAGGCAGTGCCTTCGCCACCCGCTCCGTTTGGCCGACAACTTGATCGCGAGCAGCGCTCTGATGCGTAAGCCCTGGGCAGGCAGGTGCGCGCAGCGTGCGCATGCCCCTGCGTTCTATAATCCAAAAATCGAACCTCGACGCAGGTGCACAAATGAACGAGAGGACATGCCGATGAGAATTTCTTGCCTGCAGCCCAACCTCGCCCGCGGACTGAACATCGTCAGCCGTGCCGTCGCCTCGCGCACGGCGACGTTGCCCATTTTGACGCACGTTCTGCTCGCGACCGATAACGGGCGCTTGAAGATCGCCGCGACGAACCTAGAGCTGGCGATCAGTTGTTGGATCGGCGCAAAAGTAGAAGATGAGGGGGCGATCACCGTGCCGGCGCGCACGTTCACCGATTTGGTCGCCCTGCTGCCTGCCGACAAGCTGGATCTTGAGCTGAACATTCGCACGCATACCCTGCGCGTGCAGAGCGGGCGCACCGACGCTAACATCAAGGGCATGGATGCGCAGGAATTCCCGATCATTCCTGCCTTTCGCGAGGACAACGTCGCAGCCTACGTTGAACCAGCCGTGCTGAGGAAGATGGTTAGCCAGGTGGTGTTCGCAGCCGCCACCGACGAAAGCCGCCCGACGCTGACCGGCGTGCTGACCAAGCTGGAGGGCGACAAGATCACGATGGCAGCGACGGACGGGTTTCGCCTAAGTGTGCGATCCGACCAGTTGAAGGAGCCCGTTCGCGAGCCCCGCACAATCCTAATCCCGGCCAAGGCCTTAGTCGAAGTCGGCCGCGTGATGGGCGAGCAGGAAGAGCCGGTAGCCATCAGCGTCACACCCTCGCATGGCCAAGTGCTCTTCCACATGAAGGACGTGGACGTCGTTGCGCAGTTAATTGATCAGAAATTCCCGGACTACGAGCCGATCATCCCGAAGCGCCACGACACGCGCACGATCATCAGCACGGCCGAAGTGCTGAAGGCGTGTCGCCAAGCCAGCATCTTCGCCCGCGATTCGCTCGACACGGTGCGCATACTGATTAAGCCGGGCGAGGAACTCGAACCGGGCAAAGTGACCGTCGTCGCGCGCGCCGACGAGACCGGTGACAACCAGAGTGAGCTAGAAGCGGTCATCGTCGGCAACGAACTGGAGATCGGTTTCAACGTCAAATATCTGATCGAAGCATTCTCCGCCGTAGACACGCCGCAGGCAGCGATTGAGACCACTCAGCCGCGCAGCCCGGCGGTCATCCGCGCCGTCGGCGACGATCACTTCCTCCACTTGGTGATGCCGATGCACCTGCCTAAGAGCTGAGCCGATCGCCCGGCTTGTGCGAGCGCTACATGACTTTGGTCACGCTCAGCCAGGACGCGCCCATTTCGGCGTTGGCCTTCTCGATGGCCTGTGGCGCGCCCATCACGACGACACGGCCATGCGCGCTCACGTCGTCCAGGATATCGGCGAAGCGAACGAAGTCCTGTGGCGTTGTGGAGAGCACTTCGTCGCGGATGCGCTGACGCGCTTCCTCGGTGTCGCCGGCCAGATAGCGCACCATGGAAGTGAAGCCCTTGGCGTCCGGCAGCATGTAGGCGTCTAGATCGCCGATCACCCCGATGATCGTGCGCTCGACCTCCTCTGCGCTGGGTGGGTGCTGGCGCAGGAAGGCTGCAGCCTCGTCGTAGTTGCGCAGCGTGCCGAGCAAATTGGGATCGCGATAGGAGAGGAAGGTGAATGCCCCGCTGCGCACGTCGAAGGTGCAGAACCCTCCGTAGGCGCCGCCCTGCATGCGCACGCGCTCCCACAAGTAGCCGGTGCGCAGATAGTTCTGAACCGGCAGCCATGTCCCGCTCAGCCTGTGGCCGAGCGCGTATAAATCCACGCCCTTGCCTACGTAGTTCACCTGCGCCGGGATAGTTAGCCCCTCGTTGCCGGTCTGGCCGCCGTCGGGCCAGTCGGACACCGGCTGATAAACGCCGGGCAGTTGGTCGAGGAAGTCGCGCAGCTTGGGCTCTAGCGTCGTCCAGTGTTTGGCATCGAGGGTGACGTTGGCAATCATGCCCCGGCGAGTGATCAGCCGGTCGCGCACGCGGACGAGCCGCGCCAGCACGCCATCCCAGTCGTGCTCGACTTGTTCGGCTAGGTGGCGCAGGAAGAACAACTGGCTCACCCCGCTCATCTGTTCGGCAGCCCAGTCGGGGCGACTGAAGGCGGAGCGCAGGCGCGCGTTGACGAAGGCGTGACCGCTGGGGACAAGGCTGCTCTCCAGCCCAGCTTTGTTCTCCAGCACGATTTGCTTAAAGCGCTCGCGATTGTCGAGCCGGGCACTCAGCAGCACATCGCGCAAGATGTCGAGCAGATCATCGAACTGGGCGACGGTGCTCTTGGCGCGCAAGAAGAAGCGCCCAACAGTCTCACGACTCTCGCGCGACATCGTGTTCAGCGTGCTGGGGCTAATGCCACCGGTCTTGCGGCCGATGCGCTGCAGCAGTTTGACGAAGTCTTCCTTCTCGGTGCCCATCTGCAGCAGGACGCGGCCGATGAGTGCGACAAAGGGCACGTCCTCGGGCGGCAAGACGCGCAGGTCGAAGCCCAGGTCGAGGTAAACGATGCCGTTAGTGAAAAGATCGTGATAGAGGATCGTGGCGCCTTCTGCGCCGTCGGCGATCACCTCGATCGGGATGATCTTGTTTTTTCGGTCTAGATCGCTCAGCTTAAGCGACGGGATGGCAGCCAGCGCTTCCGGTGGATCGGGCGTCAGCTGCATCTCTTTGAGCGTATGGGTCTCGGCGACGATGCGCCGGATGTCTTCTTCGCTCATCCGGGCGCGCGCGGCATCCAGGCGGGCGCGTTCCTTTGCGGCGAGCTCCTCGCGCACCTTCTCATCGGGCGTCAGAATCACCGTGCTGCGGTGTGGGTTATCCAGGAAGTATTTTTTGATCAGATCGGTGAAGACTGCTTCCCCACGGCTCAGGCGATCTTTGATGGACTGCAACGGCTTCTCGAAGGCCAACGGGGCCAGCGGATCGCCGCCGTAGAGCCAGGTGCGCAGCGCCGCCGTCATGAAGACGATCCCGCGCGGAAAGCTGCCGAAGTTGCTCTCGCGCAGGCGGAATTCGATAGTGTTGACCGAGGCCTCGACCTGATCCGGCTCGAAGCCGTCGCGAGCCAGTTGCGCCAACGTGTCGAGCACTAGCTGCTCCAGCTTGTCGGCGTCAGCAGGATCCATCCCTTTCAGGCCGACTGAGAAGGTGGACTGTCGCAGCTCGTCGTCGTAGCCGCTGCTGGTGAGGTTCTCACCTAGGCCGCTGTCAATCAGCGCCTTGCGCAGCGGCGAGGCCGGGGTGCCCACCAGCATGTGCGAGAGGATGCTGAGGGCCAGCGCGGTCTCCGGGTCGCTCTCATCGGTGAGCAACCAGTTGATCGAAACCATGCCGCGCTTGGTCTGCGGCTCATCGCCGGCGTCGTAGCGCTCGACGATGCGCCGCGGCGCCTGCCAACGCGGTTGCAGGCCGATCTCCGGCTTGACCTCGATGCGGTCGAATGCGCTCAGCCACGTATCCAAATAGCGCAGCCGCTCTTCCGGATCGTCGTTGCCGTAAAAGACGATGCGCGCGTTCGATGGGTGGTAATACGTCTCGTGAAACTTTTTGAACTGCGCATAAGTGAGATCGGGGATGACGGCCGGATCGCCGCCCGAGTCGAATCCGTAAACCGTGTCGGGGAGGAGCGTGTGTTGGATCGTACGGGCAAGCAGATTGTCCGGCGATGAGTATGCCCCTTTCATCTCGTTGAAGACTACCCCTTTGAACTGCAGCGGCTGATTTGGATCTTCTAACTCGTAGTGCCAGCCTTCCTGCATCAACGTCCATGGCGTGAGGCGCGGATAAAACACGGCGTCCAAATACACGTCAATCAGGTTGTAAAGGTCTTTGACGTTCTGGCTGGCGACCGGATAAATGGTGCGGTCGGGGTAGGTCATCGCGTTAAGGAAGGTGTTGAGCGAACCTTTGGCCAACTCGATAAACGGCTCTTTGACCGGATACTTGCGCGAGCCGCATAACACGCTGTGTTCGAGGATATGCGGCAGACCGGTCGAATCGTGCGGCGGCGTGGCGAAAGCAATGCCGAAGACTTTATTCTCGTCGTCGTTGATCAGCGACAGCAACTCTGCGCCGGTCTTCACGTGGCGATACAACTGCGCCTTAGTGTTGATCTCTGGGATCGTCTCTTCGCGAATCAGCTCGAAGCCGTAGGTCACGCTCATAGGCCGAGAGCATACCACCGGCGGCCCTGCGGGTGAACTTCCCTGCGAAATGCCGCAAAATCTAAAATAAGTCATAGAATTAGGGTTGTGGGGAGGTGAGGAAGTCGCCGAAGCGCAATGGAGGAGCACCGTGCGGTTAAATCCCTCGATGAGCTGCTCCGACTGGTAGCGCCGCGAAGCAGCAGCGCAGATCTTGCGCTCATCGAGCGCGCCTATCGCCTCGCGGAAGCCGCCCACATTGACCAGAAACGCTCCACCGGCGAGCCCTACATTACGCACCCGCTCGCCGTCGCGGGCATCCTCGCCCAGACCAAGCTCGACGCTCCGACTATCGCCGCGGCCCTGCTGCACGATGTGGCCGAGGACACATCGGTCACGATAGATGACATCCGCGCTCAATTTGGCGATGAGATTGCCAGGCTAGTAGATGCCGTCACCAAGCTCAGCAAGCGCGAGGGCATCAAGCGCGAGTTCACCGCCGGCGAAGAGGCGTCTGGGGATGAAACCTCGCAGACCTTTAGCTATCGCACCGAGCGCGATGCCGAGAGCCTGCGCAAGATGATGCTCGGCCTGGCCGATGACGTGCGCGTCGTGTTGATCAAGCTGGCCGACCGGCTGCACAACATGTACACGCTGCACGGCCTGCCGCCCGAAAAGCAGCGCCGAATCGCGCGCGAGACTTTGGACATTTACGCGCCGCTGGCCAACCGCCTGGGCATCTGGGAGTGGAAGACGCAGCTCGAAGACCTGGGCTTCCGCTACGCCGATCCTGATCAATATGCCTTCCTGTCGCGGATGGTCGAAGCCGGCGCCGCAGAACGCGAGCGCCGGGTGCGGCGCTACATCTTGGCGCTGCGCGACGCGCTGGCCGAAGCCGGCATCTACCATGTCGAGATCACCGGTCGTGCTAAGCAGATCTACAGCATCTGGCGCAAGATGCAGCGCAAGAATGTCTCGTTCGACCAGATCAACGACACCCAGGCCATCCGCGTCATCATCGAAGACGGCAGCGACGAAGCGTCCAAGTCCGAAGCTGCCCCCAGCTCACTGCAGGATGATGAAACTGGTGAGGTGGACGTGGACGCCATCGTGAATGAGCTGCAAAAGGAAGCCCAGCAAGACCGCGCCGCGAAGAACCGCGAACGCAAGCTCGCGGAGCAGGCGCAACTGATGGCCCAGCCGGCTGTGCAAACCTGCTATGTCGTGCTTGGCATCGTGCATCGGTTGTGGAAGCCGATTCCCGGCGAGTTCGACGACTACATTGCTGTGCCGAAGGACAACCGCTACCAGAGCTTGCACACCGCGGTGATCACCGACGATGGTAAGACGCTGGAAGTACAGATCCGCACGCGGGCCATGCATCGCGCCGCCGAGTATGGCGTCGCAGCCCACTGGCTCTACAAGGATGATGCGCAGCTCAGTAGCGCCTATCAAAAGCACATCGAGCAACTGCGCGAGGCCATCAAGGCCATCGGCAGCGAGGCCGAAGACGCAGCCTCGTTTGTGGACGCGCTGAAGACTGACCAGTTCAAGGACACGGTCTTCTGCTTCACTCCCAAGGGCAAGCTGATCGAGCTGCCCGCCGGCTCGACCATCATTGACTTTGCCTATCGCATCCACACTGAAATCGGAGACCACTGCCGCGGCGCCAAAGTCAACGGTCGCCTGGAGCCGCTGACCTACAAGCTCAAGAACGGCGACCAGGTCGAGGTGATCACCCGTCCCAACGCCCAACCCAGCCGCGACTGGCTGCACGACCCGTCCTACATTGCTACCTCGGCTGCACGCAACAAGGTGCGCCAGTGGTTTCGCAAGCAGGACCGCGCCCAGAACATCGCCGCCGGCCGCGAGATGATCGAACGCGAACTCAAGCGCATGGGGGTGTCGGACTGGATGAAGCTGGCCGACGTGTATCGCCTGTTCAAAGTTGAGCCGGGTAAGGAAGATGACTTCCTGGAGAAGGTCGGCTACGGCACCATCACGCTGATGAGTGTGTCTTCGCGCATCTTGGAGGAGGAGCGCCGTCGGCAGAAGCAGCGCGAGGAACGCTTGCCCGGCCTAGCCGGCTTGACCAACCTGATTCGGCCAAAGCGCAACGGCAGCATACCTGCCAAGGGCGGTCAGTTCATCGTCGCCGGCGTGCATGGCATGTATTGCACGCCGGCGCACTGTTGCAACCCGCTGCCCGGCGACGACGTGATCGGCTATGTCACGCGCGGCCAAGGCGTCAAGGTGCATCGCCGCGACTGCAAGAACATCCTCAACGCCGAGCAGGAGCGCCTGATCGAGGTCGTCTACGTCGGCAACCCCGATGAGACCTATCCCGTGCAGTTCATGATCACCGCTGCCGAGCGCACCGGCCTGCTGGCCGAGCTAACTCGGGTGTTAGCGGAGAACAAAATCAACATCACCGATGTCAGCATCGCTAAACGCGACCTGCAGCACGGGGAAGTGAAAGTGTGGCTGAAGGCCGAGCTGGCGAATGCCGATCAGGTTGCGCCGGTGATGAGCAAACTCAAGCAGGTCAAGAACGTCTTCGAGGTCAACCGCGTGTTCGGCGGACGCAGCCGGTGAGGCGCTCAGATCAGCGCGCGTCCCTGCATCTGTGCGGGTGCGCTCAACCCCAGCGCCTGCAGCACCGTCGGCGCGATGTCCATCAACTGTGCGCCCGCGATGTGCCGACCGCCGCCCGGCCGACGTGGGTCGCGCCAGATAAACAGCCCGTTCTGCGCGTGGTTGCAGTCGTCCGGCCCGGTGTCATTGTTAAAGGTGTAGATGTCGCCGTGACCCAGGGAGCCGACCGAGCGCCAGAGCAAATCACCGAAATACACGATTAAATCCGGCGCGATGCCGTTGACCTGCTGATAGATGTCTTGCGGCTTGAAGACGCGCGTGCCGATTGCCTCGCCGCGATGGTTGGGGATGTCGGCTAGGCGCTGCGCCAGTTCATCGCGCACGGCCTCATACTCGCTCGGTGCGATGACGCCTTCCGGCTCGCGCCCCTGGACGTTCAGGAACACGCGCCCATAGTAGCCTCCGCTACCCCAAGCGCGCGTGCGCGACCAGTCCACCGCGCCACGCTGCGCCAGGCTGTCGAACGTCACCATCCGGCCCGGCTCGGGCGTTTCCTTCAACACCAGATAGCCCTCGCGCCATAGCCACTCATTCAAGCAGATGCCGCCGTCCATGCGCTTCGCGCCGTGATCGGACACGACCAGCACGATGGCATCTTTCGGGATCATCTCCAGCCATGCGCCGATCTTGGCATCCAGATAGACGTAGTAATCGTGGATGGCGCGCTCGTAAGGATTGCCGGGCTGATAGCGGAAGTGCTGTGGGTCATGGTGGCTCCAGAAGCCATGATGGATGCGGTCCACGCCGATCTCCATGACCATGAAGAAGTCCCACGGCTCACGTTCTAGCAGTGCGTCCACGACCTTGAAGCGCGCTTCGGTCATCGCGTAGATTTGCCGGAGCAGCCCTTCCTTGTCCTCGGTGCGGAACTCCTCCACATCGAAGGCATAGTCCGGCGCGATGCGCAGCACCTCCTCCTTCAACGATGGTGGGTAGGTGAATGCGCTGTGTTGCCCGGGCGTGAGGAAGTCGGAGATGAGGCAGCCGTTGAGCGGTTTGACGGGAAAGGTCTGCGGCACGCCGATCACTACGCTGCGCTTGCCGGCTGCGGTCAGGTAGTCCCAGACTCGCTTCTCTTTGACATGCTCGCCGTTCGCGACGACCATGCGCGCATATGACCTATCGGCGCGGTTGTGGAATCCGTAGATGCCCAACACGCCGGGGTCACGCGAAGAGAGCATCGAGCTCCAGGCCGGCACGGTGATCGCCGGGATGCACGATTGCAGCTCTCCCCATATCCCCTCTGCGGCCAGGCGCCTGAGGTTGGGCAAGTCATCGCGCCAACGATCGAACACCAGTTCCGGCGCGGCGCAGTCCAATCCGACGACGAAGACGCGCGGCGGGGAGCGTCGGAAGAACGAAGGCAGTTTCATAGCGCCAGATTCTATCCATCAGGCACAGCCGAACCGGCATTAAATGCGCTTTAATGGAAAGCGCCTATACTGCAGCTACATGGCTCAGCGCCAACCCGACATCGTGCTGCTCGTACTCGATACGCGCAGAGCAGACCGCTTCGCATGCCTCGGCTTCCCGACCCAAACTTCGCCCAACCTCGATGCATTTGCCCGTGAGTGCACGCGATTCCGCTGGGCCATCGCGCCCGCGCAGTGGAGCATCCCGGCACATGCTTCGCTTTTCACCGGCGAATATCCGTCCGTTCACGGCATGTTCCAGACGACCAGCGTGCTTTCCGACGCGCTGCCCACGCTGGCCGAACGCCTGCGCGACGGCGGCTACTTTACTGCCGCCTTCTGCAATAATCCACTCGTCGGAGTGGTGAACAACGGCCTGCGGCGCGGCTTCCAAAGCTTCCTCAACTACGTCGGCCTAATCACGACCCATCCCAATCAGGCCAGCGCTCGGTCGAACCTGCTGGACAAGTACCGCCAGTGGTTCAAGCGCAAGTTCGCCGAGTTCGTCTCCGGCGTGCAGGGCATCGTCGCCAACTCCGAGCGGCTGACCGAGCTATCCTTTACGCCGTTATTCTTCCCAATCTGGCAGGCCGCGCTGAGCTTGAAGGGCAACTCGGCACGCTCACTCAACGATGCCGCTCGCTTGCTTATTCGGCGCGAGGGGCTTCCGTCGCATCAGCCGATCTTCTGCTTTATCAACCTGATGGATACGCACATGCCGTATCATGCGCCGCGCCGGCTGGTGGAACGCTTCGCGCCGCAGTTTCTGCACGACCGCGAGCTCCAGCGCTACCTGCGCCGCTTCAACAGCGATGCGTTTGGATGGCTCGCTCCACTAGAGGATGAGATCGCGCCGGTGCACAAGACGCTGCTCGATGGCATGTATGACGCGCAGGCGGCTTGGCAGGATGAGATGCTCGGCGCGTTCTTCGAGCGGCTGCGCGCCGGCGGCGCGCTTGACCGCGCGCTCTTCATCATCGCATCCGATCACGGCGAGCACCTGGGCGAGCGCCAACTAGTCGGTCACACCATCTCGCTCTACAACGAGCTGATCCACGTGCCGCTGCTCGTGCGCGACCCGCGAGGCGAATTTGCGCCCGGCGCATCTGTGGATCACTTCGTATCGTCGCGTCGGCTGTTCCACACTGCGCTTGCCGCTGCCGGCCTTGCCTCGCCTACCGAACGCGCGCTCTCCTTGGCGAACACAGGCGCGAACGATCCCGAGCAGGGCGAGGCGTTCGCCGAGGCCATCTTGCCGCTAAACGTGCAACACATGCTCATGCGCCGTAAACCGGAGCTGGCTCGTCGGCGCGGGGCAGACCAGCGCCGCATCGCCGTGTGCAGTGGGCACTACAAGCTCATTCAAACCGGCGCCGACCGCTTCGAGCTCTACGATCTGGCGCGCGACCCAGGCGAAACCGAGAACCTGTATGGCGCCTTGCCGGCCCAAGCCGAGGCGCTGCGCGAGCGGTTGCGCGCTTTTGCCCTGCAGCAGTCCGGCCGACAGGCGACCGAACAGGCCGTGACGAGCGATGATCCACTCGTCCTGAACCGCTTGAGGGATCTGGGCTACCTGGAGTGAGTGTGATGTATCCGCCGGTCGGACCTGTGCTGGTCGAAATCGGCCCGTTCGCGCTGCGCTGGTATGGCGTGCTGATGATCGTGGCGTTCATCGTCGCGGCGGCCATCGCGGCAAATTACGTGGCGCGCAAAGGGCAGAACAGCAGCATCGTCTGGGATGGGCTAATTTGGGTGCTGATCGGCGCCGTGATCGGCGCGCGACTGTATTACGTGTTCATCCAATCGCCGCGCGGACCAAACGGCATCGAGCGCTACCTGTCCAACCCGATCACCATTCTCAACATCACGGAAGGTGGCCTGCACATTTTCGGCGGCTTTGTCGGCGGCGCCATCGCGCTTTGGCTCTTCGCGCGCCAACGGAATTTGCCGGTAGCAATCTACCTCGACGCGGTCGCGCTGGGGATGCCGCTCGGCCAGGCCATCGCCCGACTGGGCAACTTTATTAACCAGGAACTCTACGGCCCGCCGACGACGCTGCCCTGGGGCCTGCGCATTGACCCCGAACGCCGCATTGCTCCCTTCGACGACTTGACCCGCTATCCGGAAAGCACGCGCTTTCACCCGCTCTTTCTGTATGAAGCGCTTTGGAACTTGGCAGGGTTTGCGTTGCTGAACGCGATCGCACGTCGGTTCGCGACCCAGCTGCGCGATGGCGATTTGATCCTCATCTACGCTATATGGTATCCCCTGGGGCGATTCTTCCTGGAGTTCCTGCGCACCGACTCATGGTTCTTCCCCGGCACGCCGTTCAATGCAGTGCATGTATTGTCGGTTGTGGCGATTACCGTTGCGGTGGTGCTGCTGGTGCGGCGCCATCGCGTACCCGCGTCGGCAGCATCCGCACAGGCATGACGCCGTCTTGTATCATAGATCGCGCACCGGTTACAGCGGAGGCCGAACATGAACCTGCTCAAACGACTATTCGGTGGAGGCGGCTCGGAGACGACCGAGCGAGACTCGGACGCATTGATTTATTACGTCAAAGGCCACAAATGCGGCGCGATTACGCGGGTGCGGATTGACCGGCGCAACGACCTCAGCCTGGACGACGACGACAACTTCTTCGTGCGCAAAGTGGTTGTGGATAACAAGTGCTACGGGCAAGTCGAAATTGAGCTGCGCTTCGACCCTCAATACAACGAGATTAGCCGCGAGATCAAAGGGGGCGTCTTCGTGACACGCCAGGAGTGGGAGGCTCAAGCAGCCGAAAAGCGCCAACCTTAAATCGCACTTCTCCCTTTAACAATGTTAAAGGGAACTTTTAAGCTTCGTCCTGCACGGATATCGTTGACAAAGGGGCTGTGCAACATAGAATCGCGCCATAAGATTTGGTGATGCCCTGGCGCATATGGTAACGAGTCCGCGGCAGCAGGAGACGAAGAGCACACCCGCGAAGGCCACGACGAATGGGCGCTACGCAATCGGTGAGTCCGCCGGCTGCGCGGTACGCGCCGCCCCTAACGTACAACGGCGCGCGCGCACCTATCGCGTCGCGTTGCTCGTCAACTTAGCCCGTAATGCCCCCCCTATCCATCGGGATAATGCGCCCCCCGACTTGCTGGTTGAGCTTGACACGGACAAAAACGTAGAGTCGTATGCGCAGGCCTTGCGCCAAGCCGGGCATGAGGTGCTGATCCAGGAGGGGAACGCTTACCTTGCACCCTGGCTCGACGAAGTTCGGCCTGACATTTGCTTCAACACCTGCGAAGGCTTCGGCGGCGATAGCCGTGAGGCTCAGGTGCCGGCGCTGCTGGAGATGGTCGGCGCGCGCTACACAGGCCCGACACCACTCGCCGCCGCGATTACTCACGACAAGCCGACGACCAAACGCATCTTGCATTACTACGGCATGCCGACGCCGCACTTTCAAGTGTTCAACACGCCGGATGATCCGCTGCGCCGCACGCTGCACTTCCCGTTGTTCGTCAAGCCGGCCCATGAAGGCACCGGCATGGGCATCCACAATGAGAGCGTAGTGCACAACGAACGCCAGTTGCGCGACCGGGTGGCGTGGACGATTGAGGCCTATCAGCAGCCCGCACTCGTCGAGACTTACATCGCCGGCCGTGACATCACCTGCGGACTGGTCGGCAACGGCTACGACGTGCATTTCTTCCCGATCACCGAGGTGGACTTCAGCGGCTATCCCCCCGAACTCTTGCCGATCTACGGCTCGGTCCAGAAGGTTCAACTCGACCATCTCTACCGCAACAAGTGCCCTGCGCCGCTGGGTGAGAAGTTGACCCGCGAGATTCGGCGGTTGACGCACCAGACCTTCCTGGTCACCGGCTGTCGCGATTTCGCGCGCGTGGACTTTCGCCTCGATGAGCATGATCGGCCGTTTATCCTTGAAATCAACGCGCTGCCCGGCATCACCCCGCGCAGCGATTTAACGCTGATGGCCGAGGCGGAAGGCTGGACGCACGGCGATCTGGTGCGGGCAGTGCTGGATGCAGGCCTCAAGCGCTACGGGATGTAACGCTTGCCGATGAACCCGTCGCTGATCCTCCTCTATGGCCTCGACGAGACCAGCTACGACTTTGAGATCGTGTCCACGCTGGCCCTGATCAAATCGGCTACCGAGGCGCTGCTATCGCGCGGCTGGCGCGTGCTGCCGTTGCAGGTCACTCGTGATTTGACCGACCTGCTCAGGCCCTTCGATCCGAGCAAGTGGTTGGTGTTCAATCTATGCGAGGGCGCACCCGTCCAAGAGTTCTACTACGCCCGCGTCACCCGCACCCTAGCCGAGCTAGGCTATACCTTCACCGGCTCGGATGCCTGGACGCTGGACGAGACGCAATTCAAGTGGCGCATGAAGGCAATCCTAGAGCGCCATGGCGTGCCGACGCCGACCTGGGCGCTCTTCGAGCGCGCTGAAGATGTCACCTTCGACACCTTCCCCGCCATCGTCAAGCCGGCTGCCGAGCATTGCTCCTACGGCATCACGCGAGACTCGGTAGTGATGAACGTATTCGAGGCGCGGGCGCAGGCCGCCCGCGTCATCGGCGGGTTTCGCCAGCCGGCGCTGATTGAGGCGTTCTTGGACAGCCCGGAATACAACGTGTCACTGTGGGGCAGTGATGACGACGTGCGCGTGCTCGGCATCAGCATGATGACCTACGACGCCTTCGATGACATCCGCGATCGGCTATGTACGTTCGACGCTAAGTGGATACCGGAATCAGAAGCCTACCAACGCATCCCGGCCATCTGTCCGGCGCCGGTCTCCGATGAGCTGCGGGCGAAGATCGAAGCCGTCGCCATCGCTGCCTACCGGGCAACCGGCTGCCGAGACTACGGGCGCGTGGACTTGCGGCTACAGGGCGATCAGCCGATGGCGCTCGACGTGAACGCGAATTGCGATGTGAGCCCGGACGGCGGTTTCGCCAACGCCGCCCGCGCCGCCGGCTTGGGCTATGCCGAGATGCTCGAGCGCATCGTCCACTTGGCGATGCGTCGCATGCCGGCCCAGGAGTTATCGGCCTTGGCGGAGGTGGGTCAATGACGCCGATGCTTTACACGGTTGCCGACCGATCTGCGCGGATTGAGGTGCATCCTTCCACCTTCGACGACCGGCAGGCGATCTACGACATCCTCATCGGTTCGGGGATCTTCAACCAGTCCGACGCCGAGTGTGTGGACGAGATGTTCCTCGAGACATGGCGGGCGCCAATGCGCGATGATCGCTACCGCTGGCTGTCGTGCCGATGGGATGGGCGAACGGTCGGCTTTGCCTGCTATGGGCCGGAGTCGCTGACCGATCGCACGTGGGATCTATTTTGGATTTGTGTGTTGCCCGAGGCACGCGGTCGGGGCGTCGGCCGCACCTTGCTGACCGAAGCCGAAACACAGTCACGCAGGGCCGGCGGACGATTGATGGTGATCTACACCTCCTCCGCACCTAAGTACGCGCCTGCGCGCCGCCTGTATGAGAGCGCAGGGTTCACCTGTGTCGCGGTCGTGCCCGACTACTATGCCGAGGGCGACCATCTGAACATCTATTGGAAGCGTCTGTAGCAGGAGACATGCATGTCGAAGGACAGAATGCGCGTGCCGGTCATCGTGCTTTACAACTTTTATCAGAGCTGGTCGCCCCAAGAACGTGCCGAATCAAACCGCCTGGTTCAGATCCTAGCAGATGGCCTGCGCATGCTAGGCCATCGCGTAGCTCTGGCCGAGTTTTGGAAGGACGTGCGGCCGGCCTTGCAAGCCTACGATCCGGCGGAGTGGATCGTCTTCAATTGGTGCGAAGGCGTCGAGGATGAGGTCGGCGGCGATGCGCGCGTGTGCGCCGATATGGAGGCGATGGGCTTCACCTACACCGGCAACTCCCCCTACACCCTGCGGCTCTCGGTGCAGAAGGGGCGCGTGAAGAAGATGTTGCAGCGCTGGAAGATTCCAACGCCTCCCGGACGCGAGTTCAAAGACCCAGATGAGGTGACTCCGGACAACTGGGATGAAGCTTACTTCCCGGCGATCGTCAAGCCGGTCAGCTCGCACTGCTCGGTGGCCGTCACGCGCGACGCAGTCGTGCACGATCTGGAGTCGCTGCGCCGCCGGGTGGCCTACGTGCTGGAGACGGTGAAGGAGCCGGCGCTGGCCGAGAAGTTCATTTTCGGGCGCGAGATCAACGTCGGCATCTGGGGCAACGGGCGTCCGCGCCTGCTGCCGCTGCGCGAGATTGATTTCTCGCGCGTGGAGAACCCGCTGCATCGCTTGGTCACCTGGGACAGCAAGTGGGTGCCCGACAGCCCGGAATGGAACAGCATGCCGGTTATCACGCAGCCGGCCGTGTCCGATGCGTTGCGCGCGCGCATTGAGAAGGTCGCCCTCGATACCTACCGCGCCTTCGACTGCCGCGACTATGCGCGGGTGGACTTGCGAATTGACGCGCATGAACAGCCGTATGTGGTGGACGTAAACCCGAACCCCGATATTTGTCCGGACGGCGGTTTCGCCGGCGCATGTTATGCCGCGGGATACACCTACGCCGAGGCGGTGAGCAACATTATTTCAATGGCCGTGGCACGCCGCAATCGCCGCCGGGCGCTGTTTAACACCATGGCGCGGCTGCGCCAGGCCGAGCCGCGCCGCGTTGCTGTGCCTGCGCCGGCGTGAATCCTCAACACCGAACCGAATAGGGCTTGCGCTTTTTGAGTTATCAAAGAGCGCTGCTGGAACAGGTTCTTCTGGCAACAGTCAGCGAATGAGGCCAAAGCTAACGCTAGAAACGCTCAAACAGGAATCAAGTGCATTTGCCGCCATCGAGTCGGCGCATCGAGAACCAGAGCTATACGGCGTCACAGATGGTAAGGCAGTAGGCACATATCGAGCGCAAGTTTCGGTCTTACCTGCGTAAACTAGTGGCATAGACTTTCCGGAACTCGAAGTTGACGTGAAGATAACAAGCGTCAAGCAACCACAATCGTCATGCCCCTTCGAATCTGCTCGACAGAAGATCTATGGCCTAGGCTATGCGCTGCTAGTGTTCGTGTATGAGAAAACAGATGATCCGCAAACATCTACGGCGACTTTGAACGTCTTACACAGGGAGTAAATAAAATTGGATACATGAAGTGTCCAAGATGCCAAAGCGAATCGGTGGTCAAACGAGGCAAGAATCACAGCGGCAGCCAGCGCTACCTGTGCAAGGCCTGCAATCGTCATTTCACCCCTCAGCCCAACCC
>JANWVF010000091.1 GCA_025056965.1 Thermoflexales bacterium
ATCCCTGCTGCCGGGATTACGTCTGGAGCGAGTGTCATGACGCAGGGATTCTAGCAGAAGGGCGCGAATCGGCGGCTCACCGGCGCAACACGACGCGCGCTGGGCCGGCATCGTTATCAGCGATCTTCAGCGGCAGTGCCATCAGCTCGTATTCGCCATCCGGCACGCCGCGCAGGCACAAGTTCTCTACGATGATTACGCCGTGTCGCAGGAAGGCTCGATGAGCCGGCAGGTCTTTGCTGGTCGCCGGGTCCACCGACGGCGCATCGGTGCCGATCAGCCGTAGGCCGTGCGCGCCGAGCCAGTCGGCGGCCTGGGCGTCGAAGTGGGCGAAGGCAGGATCCCAGGCCTCGTCCGCCGCGTCGCTAGCGTGGGTGTGAACAAGCAGGCGCGGCGCATCGCGCAGGGCGCGCTCGATGTCGCGCAGGGCCGCTTGCAAGTCGGCGATGGTAATCGCGCCGACGACGTTCAGCGTGACCACGCGCGCCGGTCCGATCAGCACGTCCAGCGGGACGGCGTCTATGCCTGCGCCGTCGTCGCTGTAGTGGCGCGGCGCGTCTACATGCGTGCCAGCGTGCGCGCTCATCGTGATAGCCGTGACGTTGCATGAGTCGCCGGCGCGCATCCGCAACGTGGGCTGGATGGTCACCGGCGTGTCGCCGGGGAAGACGGCAATGCGCGGGTGAAGGGTGCGGGTGAGGTCGTAGAACATCGCGCGAGAAGTATAGGCATACGTTCAGCCCGTGCCTGGGTGAACCAGACGCGCCGGGCGTTCAGGCGCCTGGCATCACACTCGGCCGTCGCGCGGTCGCGTCTCGTGCGCGGCTAAGGCTTCCGTAGGCGGCGCTGGAGATCGGCGAAGTCGCGGACGGTCGCGATCTCGCGCAGGAAGGCGCCGAGCGATGGGCTGCGCCGTCGCAGCTCCTGCACCGCCGGGCCGACCGGGTCTCTGCCGGCCGCCGGCGAGCCGCCCGGGTCGGCGTTATACGCGCCGTGAAAGGCGAAGTAGGCCTGATTCAGCTTGCGGATCATGTAGCCGTTGCGGACGAACAGGACGCGGCGTTGCTCCATATAGGCTTCGGCTTCCTCGATCTTGCCCTGCGCCAGCAACTCGTCCACGCGCTCGCGCGTCTTGCGCATCTCGGCGCGAAAGTCGAACGCTTGCGGGTTAGAGGGCCGTGGGCCGGCCTGCGCATCGCTGACCAATGCCGCGTGTCGCTCCGGGTAATAGCGCTGCGCCACGCGCTCGCGAACCTCGCGCTCCACGATCACCGCTGCGGTCTCGTTGATGGTGCGCGCCTCCGAGCTGGAGAGAAAGTTGAGGCCGACCGGGCTGAGGGTAAAGATGAAATAGTTATGCACCCATTCGTGGGCGATGACGCCCAGCACCCACTCCAGCGCAGGCGTCTCCGGCAGCATAGTGGGATAAGCGCCCAAGCCGCCGATCGGCGTGACCAGCGACGACACGTCGAATCGGCGATCTACTGCTTCCTCGATGCGCGCCTTCTCCTCCAGCGTCAGGCCGGTAGTCAGCTCGCGCGAGGCGATCCGCTCGATCTTATCGCGGCGCGAGACGACCAGGAGATCGGGGAGTGCGGTGAAACGAAAGCGCAGCGGCGGCATCACTTGTCCGCCGATGGCGAATCCCTCTTCGCGCAACACGCTCTGCACCTGATCCTGCAGAATCGCCTCTACGATGTCTTGCCGCGCATCCAGGCTGGCGCGCAGGGCATCGCGCCGGGCGCGCAGAGCTGCGCTGGCCGTCGCCGCATCCCCCACATCGGGATCGCTGTAGATCGCCTCGATCCGACCGACCAGGCGTTTGAATTCGGACAGGTCGCGCATGTAGTCTTGCACGAAAGCGACCTGGTCGGCATCGCTCATGCTTTCGTGCGGCAGAATGAGCTCGTAGCCCAGCTTGGCCGCCATCGCGCCGACCCACCAGCCGAAGAGGTCGAATTGTCTGCCGGCCAGCAAGCGATCGAGATGCGCCTCGCGGTCACCATAAGGTGGCACGTCGAAGCGCAGCGAGGTGAGGAGCAAGCCGGCTGCCAGCGCGACCCGCAGGCTACGCCGAAGCAGAACGCGGATGGCGCGCCGATTCCAACCGCTCAGCATCCACACGTCTTTCACAAGACATTCACAGGCGAGGCGCACGTCTCGGAGGCTATATCTTGGGTGTCGAGGCGCATCACCCGCCATAGGCAGCGCTCACCTAATACTGGGATAACGTTATCCCTAGCTTAAGACAGGGAAATTTAAGCATCGCGAAAGGGCAAAAATGTGGACAAATCCTGAGCGAATTGGGGATAAGCTGACTAGTCTGGGGATAAGTTCACTTAGAGTCCACTGTAAAGTCTGCGATGAGTTATCAATTCCCGGCTCGGGTTAAGGTAGCCCTTACTAAATGTAGACGCTTTGTGGACGCTCGCGCAGCATGCTTGGCTCTTCAGAAAGACATATCAGGAGGCTAAGCGATGAAGGCATTGATTAACTTTAGACCTAAGGGCATGACCTTCGTGAAGTGTCTGATCATTACCACCATCTTTGCTTTCACCTCGGTTATCTCAACAGGATGCGTCGCAGTCACGATTCTGCCCCAGTGGCGTCCGGCCCTTAAGATCTCCGATTCCGCCTCCGGTCCCCCGATTATCGTCCAGTCCGGGAGCGAGCGCTTTATTCTGTTCGGCAACGAGGTTCTTGATGCCGGTCATGAGCTGTTCTTGCAACGAATGGACGCCGCCGGTAATCTGGTCGGTTCGCCTGTGCGCCTGACTTACAACGCCTGGCTGATAGAAGCATGGACGCGCATGGTAGAGCTCAATGGATGGCTTTACATCGTCTGGTCACATGCTCGCTACGATGGCGGGGACAGACCCATCGTCTGGACGAAGGTAAACACGGCGACGCTTCAATCGGTGGCTCAGGTGGAGGTCAGCGCAGGGCTAAACGGCTTCAACACCGAGCCGGATCTGGCAGTGCGCCCGGATGGAACGAGTGTTGTGGTGTGGAAGCGGATTTCTTCCCCAAGCGCTATCTACTATCGCCAAGTGAATTCCAACGGCACTCTCTCATCCGGCTTCGTGACCGTCTCTCAAGGCTGCTCTGCACCGGAACCTCATCTTTCGCCGCGGGTGACGCGAAGTAGCGGTGGTGGCTATTCCCAGGTCGCCTGGGTCGGCAGCGACGGCGCCCTTTATTGGCGCGAAATTAACAATGTGACCAACGCGCCGAGCTCCGGTTGCTTCAACTTGAGCGCCGGAGCAAGCTACAGCGGTCAGGTAGGTGCTTTCGACATGGCGATCAACCCGGCAAACAACGATAGCTATCTGGCTTGGACATATTGGAATCAAGGTTCGGGCGACGCAGATATCTACTACCGCCGCGTGAAATACATGCCTTCTGCATCTCCCTGTCAACTTCGCCTTCTCTCGAACGCGAATAGGGACACAAAGGACAGCATGGTGCGGATTGCAGCGGGGCACGCAGCGGATAACTGGGTGCATCTGGTCTGGCACCACAAGCCTCTGTCTGGTCCGGATCGGCGAGAGTCCATCCGCTATGCGCTGGTGCGAGACACAGACTGCTCCGCAAATCCGACCGCCATCGTGGCCACGTTGTACACCGCCGGATCAGCCTACGAATTCCTGGATGAAATGCAGATTGCGGCGGCGCGAAACGCGATTATCGCCCGCGTGAACGCCACGGGCAGCACGACGATGAGCACGCTAGCCGAACGCGGCGGCTCGACGCAGACAAAGCCCGGAGACGACTCCATCCTGAAGCCCGCCTCTGATCACCCGATCGCCGCAGCAGGTGAGGTGAGAGCGCCTGAAGCAGAACACGCTCCAACCCCGGATTCGGACTGCGCGGCCAACCCGTCCCATCCGCGCTGTGCCGACAACGCGATTGAGACGATGCCGATGACGGTGTTGTCCGGCCAGGCCGGCAGCGCCGGTTTGGTGTCCCGGTGCGGCACATATGGCGCGGATGCCGTGTTGTTCTCCTTCTATTCTAGTAGCGATGGCCTATACGCGGGGCTGTTTCAAGTCGCGGAGGTGATAGACCCCTCGACGAACTCCTGCGTCCGCGCGATCAGCGCGCTATATCCGGAGCAAGGAGGAATACGCCTACAACGGCTGCATCCATCAGAGGACGGCGAAGTTCACTTCTCGTTCATCAGCGCGCGCGGCCTGCCCACCATCGCTTGGTATGGAGACGAGGGACTTTATGTCGCCGAGGCTAAGTTCCCTGCGCATCTGCCGATCGTGCGGCGATAGTGAAACCTGGAGCGCGCCCAGTCGCGCAACCACTGTTATGCCGCGTAAGCACCAAGCGGCCGGGGTCACGTGAGACGGGATTCTGGCCTACGCCGGAATCCCGCCCGCGTTGGCCGTGCGACCGGCACTAGAAAACCGCGCCGTGATGAGTGTCGCCGTATACCCCGTCGAGCGCGTCTTCTACGCGCGCGGGCGGCGCGGCGCGCGCGAAGGCTACGGCTTCCTCGATCAGGTGCAATACTCGATCCTCGACCGCCTCGATCGCCGCCTCCTCGATCCCGCGTTCGACGAGCACACGACGCAGGCGGGGGATGGGGTCAAGCGCTTGCCAGCGCTCAACCTCTTCGCGGGAGCGATAGACCTGCGGATCGCCCTCGTAATGGCCGCGGTAGCGATAGGTCATGCCCTCGATGAACGACGGGCCGTCGCCGCGTCGCGCGCGCTCGACCGCCTCGCGGGTGGCCTCATAAACCGCCAGCACGTCGTTGCCGTCTACCGTAACGCCGGGCATGGCATAGCTCGCGGCGCGCTTGCTGAGCTGGGTGATCGGCGCTTGCTTGTGCTGTGGCGTGCCTTCGCCGTACTGGTTGTTCTCGCAGAAGAACACCACCGGCAGCCGCCACAGCGCGGCCAGATTCAGCGCCTCGTGGAAGGCGCCCTCGTTGGTTGCGCCGTCGCCGAAGAAGGCTAGGGCGACGCGCAGCCCGCTCGCGTTGGGCGCGGCTTGCATCTTGAAGGCCAACGCCGCGCCGACCGCCATCGGAATGCCACCGGCCACGATGCCGTTGGCCCCGAGGATGCCGAGGTCGAAGTCGGTCATGTGCAGCGAGCCACCTTTGCCGCGACAATAGCCGGCCTCGCGAGCCGCCAACTCGGCCATCATATACCGCACGTCGCCCCCCTTGGCGATCAGATGCCCATGGCCGCGATGCGTGCTGGTGATCACGTCGTCGCGGTTCAGGGCGGCGCACGCGCCTACGGCACACGCTTCTTGGCCGATATAAGGGTGGATGAAGCCGGGGATCAACCCTTGGCGTCGCTCGTCAATCGCGCGCAGCTCGAACTGGCGGATCAACACAAGCTGGCGATACAGTTCGAGCAGGCGATCGGTTGATAAAGTCACACGACGATTATAAAGTTCACGGGTGCGGCGAGACGCGCGCCCTGCGCGCATGCGAGCGCCGCGCCGGTTTGATCGCTGCTGCGATGGCCGAGGGCGAAACGATGTCGAACGCTGCCGACCGTCAACCTTGTTCGGTGCTTGTGGATTGCCGGCTGATGTACTATCGCAAAGCGGGCATATCGCATTATGCGCGCCGATTGGTGTGCGCCCTGGCCGAGCTCCAAGGGCCAGATTTCGCGCTGCGCGTCTTGCTGGACCGACGCGATCGCGATGCCGGCTGGGTGCCCGCCGGCGTCGGCATCGTGCGAGCGGTGACGCCGGCGCATCACCGCTACGAACACTGGGTGCTGCCCGTCGAACTGGCCGGCCGAGGGCTGACGCGCAGTCCGCACCTCGTGTTGCATTCTCCGGACTTCATCGCGTGCCGCGGGCGATTTCGCAAAGTGATCACCATCCACGACCTATATTTCATGGAGCACCCGGAAGTGATGAGCGCCGACGGCATGCGCTACTACGGCCGCATTCGCCGGTCGGCGGCCATCGCCGATCGCATCATCGCCGTGTCGCACGCCACCCGGCAGGATATCCTGCGCCTGCTCCCCGAGGCCGCGCCGGAGAAGGTCATCGTGATCCATGAAGCCGCCGACCGAGAAGCCGACGACGAGCGCCAGGTGGTGAGCGCATCACGCGCACCGTGTCACGAGCCTTTCATCCTGTTTGTGGGCACGCTGGAGCCGCGCAAGAACCTGATCACGCTTCTGCGCGCGATGGCGCGCTTGCCAGGCGCAGTACGCCTGGTCATCGTGGGCGCCGTGGGCTGGCGCGACGAGGCGCTGGGCGACTTGGCCCGCGAACTGGGCGTAGTTGAGCGCGTCACGTTCGCCGGTCGGCTGAGCGATGAGGCACTCGACGCGCTATATCGCCGGGCGCGCCTGCTGGTCATGCCGTCGCTTGGGGAGGGCTTTGGCCTGCCAGTGTTGGAGGCGATGTCGCGCGGCACGCCGGTCGTGTGCAGCAGCGCAGGCGCGTTGCCCGAAGTCGCCGCCGACGCCGCTCTGCTCCACGAGCCGATGGATGACGCGACGCTGGCGCGGCACATCTACGCTCTATGGACGGACGATCGTCTGCACGCCGAGTATGTGCGCCGCAGCCTGGCGCGCGCGCGGCAATTTTCTTGGGCGCGCGCCGCTCGCGAAACCCTCGCCGTTTATCGCGCGGCGCTCGGCTCGCCCGCCGGTTAACGATCAGCGGTCGCCGATCTCCGCACGCAGTCTATGCGTCTGCTTTTTGTCACGCCCCAACTCCCGTATCCGCCTCAGCAGGGCACGGCGCTGCGTAACTGGGGGCTCATCTCGCACTTGGCGGCCCGGCACGAGGTGTGGCTGGTTTCGTTCGACGAAGGAGCGGCGGAGGAGCGCCGCGAGCTGCCGGAGCCTTTGCGCCGAGTGTGCCGGCGCGTCAGCGTCGTGCCTGCGCCGATGCGCACACTAGGCCAACGTTTGCGCACGCTGGCCACCTCGACGTTGCCCGACATGGCCTGGCGGCTGTGGTCGCCGGAGTTCGCGCAGGTGCTGACCGCACACTTGCGCGACCGTCACTTCGACATCGCGCAGTTCGAGGGGATCGAGCTGGCGCGCTACATGATCGGCGCGGCGCGCCAGCCCCACACCGCGCGTTTTGTGCTCGACGAGCACAACGCCGAGTATCTGCTCCAGAAGCGCGCCTTTGAGGCCGACGCGCGCGCGCCTCGGCGCTGGCACGCGGCGGCGTATTCGTTCGTGCAGTGGCAACGGCTGCGGGCGTTCGAGCGCCGCGCATTGACCGTCGCCGACGCGACGCTCTGCGTCTCGCCGGAAGACGCGGCGGCGCTGCGCCGGCTCGCGCCGTCCGTGCAGCCCGCCGTGATCCACAACGGGATTGACGTCGCGCACTATGCGCAGTTTGCCTCGCCGGCGCCCGACTCGGCTCGTCCCCCGAGCATTGTCTTCACCGGCAAGATGGACTTTCGACCGAACGTGGACGCCGTGCTGTGGTTCGTTCGGCGCGCGTGGCCTGCCGTGAAGCAGGCGCATCCGGATGCGCGCCTATATATCGTCGGCCAGAAGCCCAGTCCGCGCCTCGACGCGCTGCGCGCCGACCCGGACATCGTGCTCACCGGCCAAGTGGATGATGTGCGGCCTTACATCGCGCAGGCCGATGTGTATGTCGCGCCGCTGCTGGCCGGCGGCGGCACACGGTTCAAGCTGCTCGAGGCGATGGCCATGCGCCGCGCCATCGTCAGCACCTCGCTCGGTTGCGAAGGCTTCCCGGTGACGTCGGGGCGCGAGTTGATCGTGGCCGATCGGCCGGCGGACTTCGCCGGCGCCGTGGCCGAGCTGCTGCGCAGCCCGGCGCGCCGCGCCGCGCTCGGCGAGAGCGCCTATCGCTTCGTCGCCGCGACCTACGACTGGAGCGTCATCACGCCGAAGCTGGAGCAGGTCTACGAGCGGCTCATCGGTCGCTAGCCCGCTGGCTCATCGCCCAGGCGCGCTCGGCGCGCGCCTTGATGCCCAGCAGCATGCGTCGCTCCATGATGAAGGCGCCCGGCTCCAAAAAGGCGCGGATGAAGAGGGTGTTGGCCAGCGTCGGCTCCCAGTCGGCCCGCCAGCGCTCGATCAGCCGCGTGTTGGTGGCGTCAATCGGCTCCAGGTGAAACGTCCAGGTCACGCGGCGGTAGTAGCCGGCCTGCATCACGGCGACCCGCGCCTGGATGGGCGCGTCGGCGTGCATCACGATGGTGCGGTTGGGCACGACGATGTCCACCGGCAGCCCGCTGCCGTCCGGCGCGAGCGGCACGGCGTCGGCAGCGTGCAGATCCTGAAGCGCCGGGATGATGTGGTTGGCGTTGCTGGGATACAGCCCCAATAGGCGCTCGATCCATTCGTAGCTGTAGAAGCCGCCGCGCCCTTGTCCCATCTGCACCAGCCACGGCCAAATCGCCTCCGGCGGCGCATGGATCGAGACGGCGTGCGTTGCCTGCAGCTTGGCGTTTTCGATGAGCGAGTCGCCGAGCAACGGCCGTTTCGCCTCTTCCTCGGTCGCGCCCCAGCGCAGATGCCATGGGCGAATGAAAGCCACGTAAGCGCCGATCGCGCCGGCGCCGGCCAGCGTCAGCGCAGTCAGAAAAGACGAGAGAAACGACGAGCGCTTGGGCGAAGCAGACAAATCAACTCCTCCAGGGTGGCATGAGATTGCCAAAGGCCTAGGGCCACCTTCAGCATCACCTTAAATTATCGTCGAGAATTCGAGGAATAAGCCGGCTACGTTGGCTAGATTTCAGGGCTTACGACTCGGACGGAGCAATGCCTGATGCGGCCTCACTCGCCGTCGTGGGGTGGCCGACAGCACGGGGTGGCCAGCGGCAGTGCCGTCGGCCTACCCGTGTAAGCTCCGCGCTTCGGTCGCGCTGCGCTTTGTGCGCGCTATATAATGTTTAGCAAGCGTTCAGGCCGAATTGCCCCTGCGCAGTAGGCATCGCCGGAGCGACGTCGCAGAGAGCTGGCGGCTGGTGCGAGCCAGCAGGCCGGCGAAGCCGAATTGGAAGGGAATATATGCGCATCGGCCGGACGCCAAGAGCGGATGCGCGCGAGCGCATCAACTGAGGTGGCACCGCGAGTGCGTGGAATTCACGCGCCCGTCCTCAGAATTCCAAGCAGGAGTTCGAGGGCGGGCGCGTTCGTTTGGATGGAGAGAAGCTATGACCAACAACATCGTCTTCTCCGGCATTCAGCCGACCGGCGACATGCACATCGGCAACTACTTCGGCGCGGTGGTCAACTACGTGCGGCTGCAAAACACCGGCGCCTATCGCACCATCTACTGCGTCGTGGATCTGCACGCGATGACCGTGCCTTACGAGCCGGCCGCGCTGCGCCAGAACACCGAGCAGATGTTCATTGATCTGTTGGCCTGCGGCCTCGACCCCGACCGATCCATCGTCTTCGTGCAGTCCATGGTGCCGGAGCATACCGAGCTGGCGTGGATCTTCGGCTGCGTGTGCTCCTACGGCGACCTGACGCGCCAAACGCAGTTCAAGGAGAAGAGCGAGCAGCTCGAGGGCAAACAGGATGCGTTCATCTCCGCCGGGCTGTTCACCTATCCGGTGCTGCAGGCGGCGGACATCTTGTTGTATCGCGCGGCGCACGTGCCGGTCGGGCAAGACCAAAGGCAGCATCTGGAGCTATCGCGCACCATCGCCAACCGCTTCAACACGCAGTTCGGCGAGTACTTCCCAGAGCCGCAAATGCTGGCCACCGAGACGCCGAAGATCCTCTCGCTCAACGACCCGAGCAAGAAAATGAGCAAGAGCTTGGGGCCGAAGTCATACGTTGGGTTGTTCGAGGACGAGAAGACTGTGCGCAGCAAGGTGCGCGCCGCCGTGACGGACACCGGCGAAGCCGGCACGCCGCTGGGCGAGGGCGCGCGCAACCTGCTGGGGCTGCTGCGCGCGTGCGGCAAAGGCGACCAGGCCGAGGCCTTCGAGCGCGAGTATGCGTCGGGCAACCGCCGCTACGCGCCTTTGAAGGACGCCGTCGCCGACGCGCTGGTCGAGCTGACTGGCGACCTGCGCGCGCGCCGCGCGGAGATCGCGGCCGACCGCGAGCGCGTCCGCCGGCTGATGCGCGAGGGCGCGGAGAAAGCGCGCGCCATCGCGCGTGCGACGATGAAAGACGTGCGGGCGCTGACCGGCCTGCCGGAGCACGTATGATCGCCGATGCTTAACGAAGTAAGCCCCCACACTTCAACGGTTGAAAAGCCATGTTCATCGCCGCGATAGACCAGGGCACCACCAGCACGCGCTGCATCCTCTTCGACCGCGCAGGGCAACCGGTTGCGACCGCGCAGCAGGAGCACCGCCAGATTTACCCCAAACCGGGCTGGGTCGAACACGATCCGATGGAAATTTGGGCGAAGGCGCGCGCCGTGTTCACCGAGGCGCTGGCGCGGATCAACGCGCGCGTCGCCGACGTCGCCGCCGTTGGCATCACCAACCAGCGCGAGACCACGATCGTCTGGGAGCGGGCGACCGGCAGGCCGATCTACAACGCCATCGTCTGGCAGGACACGCGCACTGCCGAGATCTGCGCCGAGCTGGCCAAAGGCGGCGGCCAAGATCGCTACCGCGCCAAGACCGGCCTGCCGCTGGCCACCTACTTCTCCGGCCCTAAGCTCAAGTGGCTGCTGGACAACGTGCCCGGCGCACGCGCTCGCGCCCGGGACGGCGAGCTGCTGTTCGGCACGGTGGACACCTGGCTAATCTGGAACGCGACCGGTCGGCACGTCACCGATGTGACCAACGCCAGCCGAACGATGCTGATGAACCTGGCGACCCTCGACTGGGACGACGACATCCTAGGCGACCTGGACATCCCGCGCGCCATGTTGCCGCGCATCGCTTCTTCATCGGAGATATACGGCGAGATGCGCGAGGGAGCGCCAGTGGCCGGCGACATGGGCGATCAGCACGCCGCGCTATTCGGCCAGACGTGCTTTGCGCCGGGCGAGGCCAAGAACACCTACGGCACCGGTTGCTTTATGCTGATGAACACCGGCGAGACGCCCATTCCATCCGCGAACGGCCTGCTCACCACGCTGGGTTACAAGATCGGCGACGCCAAGCCGATCTATGCGTTGGAAGGCTCGATCGCCATCACCGGCGCGCTGGTGCAGTGGCTGCGCGACAACCTCGGCCTCATCCGGCAATCGGACGAAGTTGAGGCGCTGGCGCGCTCGGTGGAAGATAACGGCGGGGTCTACATCGTGCCGGCCTTCAGCGGCCTATACGCGCCCTATTGGCGCGACGATGCGCGCGGCGTGATCGCCGGCCTGACGCGCTACGCGAACAAAGGTCACCTCGCGCGCGCCGCGCTTGAGGCTACGGCGTATCAGGTGCGCGACGTGCTCGACGCGATGAACCGCGACATCCAGGCGCGCGCGCAGAGCGCCGATGGCGGCACCCTGCCCATCTCCGGCCTTCAAACGCTCAAGGTGGACGGCGGCATGGTGCGCAACGAGCTGCTGATGCAATTCCAGGCCGACATCTTGGGTGTGCCGGTCATCCGTCCTACGGTGAGCGAGACCACGGCGCTGGGCGCGGCCTACGCCGCCGGGTTGGCCGTCGGCTACTGGCGCAGCGTTGAGGATTTACGCGCCAACTGGCGCGCCGACAAGCAGTGGCAGCCGAGCATGGATGCGGCGACCCGCGACCGGCTGTATCGCGGCTGGCAGAAGGCCGTGACGCGCACGTTCGGATGGGTGGAGTGACGCCCGCTGCGTGGTAGCGGCGAATGTTCTGTTCCGGCGCGTCGAGTCCTCGCCCCTGCCGATAGGCGCGGGGCGGCAGAGCTTCCCATGAGCTGCATCATGCGCGCTTGCGACGAGTAGAATGCGCGCCAGGTCACGATGAGCAGCCTTCAACCCGACGCCGGAGGCGCAGCGCCAAGCATCGCCGTGCTCAACGAGCGCTACCGGTTGCTGGCCACGCTGGCCGCCGGCGGCATGGCGACGGTTTACAAGGGGCAAGACATGCTGCTCAATCGGCTGGTCGCCATCAAGCTGCTGCGCGACCGATATGCCGGCGATCCCCAATTCGTGCAGCGCTTCCGCCAGGAAGCGCAGGCCGCCGCCAACCTCAACCACCCGAACATCGTCACCGTCTATGACGTCGGGCGCGACGTGTTGAGCGGGCGCGAGCGCCACTACATCGTCATGGAGCTGGTGGAGGGCCAAGATCTGAAGCAGGTGCTGCGTTGGCGCGCCGCCAACGGCCAACCCTTCAGCATCGAGGAGGCCGTGGACACGGCGCGGCAGATCTGCGAAGGCGTCGGGTATGCGCATCGGCGCGGGCTGGTGCATTGCGACTTGAAGCCGCAGAACGTCCTGCTCACTCCCGAAGGCCAAGCCAAGGTGACCGACTTCGGCATCGCGCGCGCCTACACGGTCATACCAAACGCCGATGAGCGGGCCGACACGGTTTGGGGCTCGCCCCAATACTATGCCCCGGAGCAAGCCGCCGGCGCGGCGCCCACGCCGGCCAGTGACGTCTACAGCATCGGCGTGATGCTCTACGAGATGCTGGCCGGCCGGCTGCCCTTCGAGTCATCCGACCCACTGCGCCTGGCGCAGATGCACCAAGTGGTGCTGCCGCCGCCGCTGCACGCGCTCAACCCGAGCGTCTCGCCGCAGCTGGAGAGCATCGTCATGCGCGCGCTGGCGAAGGACGCCGCGCAGCGCTATCGCGACGCCAACGATTTCGCGCGCGTGCTGTCGGCCTACGCCTTGCAAGGCGAAGAACAGACGTTGGTGAACTTACCGCCGGTCAAGCCGCCCCCTCGACCGGCTGCCGCCGCGGAGAAGCAGCGGGCAACTGCCGACGCGAGCATGTCGCGCGGCGTGCTGACCGCCTCTTCAACCATCGCCTCGTCGCAGACGAGCGGACCCGACATACTGCTGTGGCTGCTGGCCGCGGTCGCGTTCCTGTGCGTGTTGGGGTTAATCCCGCTTTACGTGCTGGTGTATCAAGCCTACCAGGCGCCGCCTGCCCGGCCTGCGCCTGCGCTGCCGACGACGGCGCCGCCGAACGTCACGCCCAGCCCACCGATCGCCGACGGCAACTCGAAGGTCAAGCTGCCATCGCTGGTCGGCAAGACGCTCGAAGAAGCGACGCGCGAGCTGGCCTCGCTCGGCCTCCAAGTTCGCGTGATCGAGGAGCGCCCGGACGACGACGCGACGCAGCCCTTCGTGCTTGAGCAGCGCACGCCGCCGGATGCGCCAGTGGAGCCGGGGGCGGTCGTCGAGGTCGTGATCGGCAAGCCGATCGAGAGGCGCGAGGTGCCGAGCGGGCTGATCGGTCGCACAATGGATGCCGCGATCAGCCAGACGCTGGTCGCGCTCGGCTGGAACGTCGTCGTCGCCGAGGCGCTGGACTTCACGCCGCGTGGGACGATCCTCGCCGTGCAGCCCCCGGAGGGCAGCAAGCTGGCCATCAGCGAGACGCTCACGGTGACCGTGAGCAGCGGCGGACGCATCGCGCTCAACGTCGGCATGGGGCCGGTCACGCTGGAAGCGGTGACGCTGCAGCGCGCGACCTACCTGCCTGGCCAAGTCGTGCAGTTTCGGGTGACCTGGCGCGCCGATCGGCCGGTCGGGCGCGATTACAAGGTGGGCTGGTATCTCTTCAATCCGGAGCGAACGGCCGTGCTGGCCCAAGGCGAAGATCGCGCGCCACAACACAACGGCCTGCCGGCGCCGACGTCCGCCTGGAGCAGTGGCACGCTCGTTGAGGACACTTACACGCTGCGCATCCCCGACAACCTGCTGCCCGGCGCTTACCCGCTGGCTGTGGGGATGTACGACAGCGACGGCCGGCTGCGCGTCGTCAATCCGGGCAACGCCAGCGCGATCAACGACTTGATATTCCTATACTCCATCGTCGTGCAGTGAAACCGGTGTCCGGCCGCACCGCGCCCCGTGGGCGCATGACGCATTCGGCGCTCGCGGATGGCGCAGCCATAATCGTCCGTGCTACGGTCGTCCGTTGAAACCCGGAGATGCGAGCGATTTGCGGTTGGATCGTCGCGCTGGTCGTTTTGGCCGCCTGCACAAATGGGGCGCCGGCGCTTGATCCTGCGCCATCTCCTTCGTCTACCCCGACGCCGACGGCGGACCTGAAGCTGCGCTTGGCAGCATCTACCGCCCGAGCCTTCGTCGAGGCGATCGGCCGGCAGGACTTCGTGCGCGCCTTCGTCTTGCTGGACGCGCAGTCGCGCGCCGAGCTGAAGGACGCCGACGAGCTGCGCAGGCAATACGAAGCCGTGCGCGCCATTAGCCTGGCCACGACCGCGACGGTGCAGTTGCGCGGCGGCTTGCTCTATCAGGCAGAGCAGGCCAGCGCGACGCTGGTCAATCGCTGGGAGAGCCGCTTGGTTGGCTCATTCGAGGTCACCGCAACGCTCAAGTTGGTTCGTGACCCCGCGGACGCGACGTGGCGGGTGCGGTGGACGCGCGATGCCATCATCCCCGGGCTGGCCGGCGGCATCCTGCGCATGGAACGCCAAACTACCACGCGGGGCGCGATCTATGCTGCCGACGGCACACCGCTGGCAACCCAGCTCGAATTCACGACCGTGGGTGTGCAGCGCGGCGCGATCGCGAGCGCCGACGAGGAGCGGCGCATGCTCGAGCTGCTCGCCCAAATGACGCAGCTCGCGCCCGAGGCGATCAAGGCCAAATACGCGCAACAACCGGAACACTGGTTTACGCCGGTTGCCGACGTAGACGAGGCAGTGATCGAGCAGCACTACGACGAGATCGAGCGCTTCGCGGCGATCGGCCTGCGTCCGCGGTTTCAGCGGCATTATCCCCAGCCCGACCTGGCCCCGCACGTAGTCGGCTTCGTGGGGTTCATTCCGCCGGAGTCGTTGGCGGCATATCGGGCGCGCGGCTTTGAGGGCGACGAGCGCGTCGGCCTGATGGGCGTCGAGGCCGGCGCCGATGCGCTCCTCGGCGGCGCGCCGGGCGGTGTGTTAAAGCTGTTCTCCGGCGGCCATTTAACCGTGCTGGCGGAGCGACCGGCCGTGCCAGGCCAAGACGTGACGCTCACTATCAGCCCGGCGCTGCAGCTGTCCGTGCAACGGTTGCTCGGCGAACGACGCGGCGCCGCTGTAGTGCTGCGCGCCGGCGATGCAGCCGTTTTAGCGATGGCCAGCTGGCCCACCTTCTCGCAGACCCACATCACCGAGCAGGTGATTCAAGCAGGCGCGCTGCTGAATCGAGCGACGCAAGGCCAATACCCACCCGGCTCCACTTTCAAGATGGTGACGCTGGCGGCCGGCATCGGCGAAGGCGTGACCACGCTCGACGAAGTATTCCGCGATCCCGGATTCTGGGATGGCTACGGCGCCGACTTTCGGAAGGCGTGCTGGCTGCGCGGCGGCCACGGGCGCGTCACCCTGGCGGCGGGATTGACCGCCTCGTGCAACGTCGTGTTCTACGAAGTGGGCAAACGGCTGCAGGAGAAGAGCGCCTACGTGTTGGGCGCGTATGCCCGCAAGTTCGGCTTCGGCACGCCCACGGGCATCGAGCTGCCGGAGGCAGCCGGGCTGGTGCCGGATCCGGACTGGAAGCGCCAGGCCCTCGGCGAGGCGTGGACGGGCGGCGACACGGTCAACCTGGCCGTCGGCCAGGGCTTCCTGCTCGCTACGCCGCTGCAGGTTGCGCGGATGACGGCGGCCATCGCGAACGGCGGCCTGCTTCATCGGCCATACGTGATCGCCTCGCCGCGCCCGGGCGACCGGCCTTCGCCTTCCGCGCTGTCGCTGGCGCCGGCCACGCTGCAGGCGATCCGGCAGGGCATGATCGGCGTGACGCGCGACGCGCGGTTGGGCACGACGGCGTACCGCTTCGTCGGCTTCGACTATTGCTTCCAGGCGGAAGGGGGCGTCATCCCATGCAGCCGCATCCCGGCGCGTCAACGTGCCGCTGCCCGACGACTGATCGTCGCCGGCAAGAGCGGCACGGCGCAGGCTGGCGGCAACGCCAAGCCCTTCGCCTGGTTCACGGCTTACGCGCCGGCTGACGCGCCGGAGATCGTCGTCACCGTGCTGCTGGAGAATATGGGTGAAGGATCGAGCTATGCCGCGCCCGTCGTGCGACAGATTATCGAGGCTTACTACGGTCTGCCGATCTCCCCGACGCCTCGCGACCGGCGGGCGAACGAGTGAGGCGAGCGGCGACCACCGCAGCAAGGGACGCGACAAGACGAGGTATGACTAAATCCGGATTGGTGATCAAGGCGCAGAGCGGCTTCTTCACCGTACATTGTGACGACGGCAGTCGGTTCGTCTGCAAGGCCGCCGGTCGGCTGACCAAGGGCAAACACGAGGAAGATGCGTTGGCCGTCGGCGATCGCGTGACGGTGGAAGCGCTGAAAAGCGAAGGCCTGGTCAACGGCCGCATCATCGCCGTCGCGCCGCGCGGACGCACGCTGTCGCGGCTCGACCCGGCTTTCAACGCACGCGGCAAGCCGGGGCAGGAAATCCGCCAGGTGCTCGTCGCCAATGTGGACTTGGTCGCCTTCGTGTTCGCATGCGCCGAGCCGGAATTTCACCCGCGCATGCTCGACCGTTACCTAGTCGGGGCAGAAGCGCAGCGGTTATCGGCGGTGATCGTGGCCAGCAAGGCCGACCTGGTGGGGCTGGACGAGGCGCGTGCCATGTTTGCGATCTACGAGCAACTGGGCTACGAGGTAATCTACACGTCTACGCATACCGACCACCCCGCATATGCCGGCGTGGCGCAACTGCGCGAGCGATTGCACGGCCGGTTGAGCGTGCTCACCGGCAAAAGCGG
Organism: Thermoflexales bacterium; assembly: GCA_025056965.1. GTDB lineage: Bacteria > Chloroflexota > Anaerolineae > J036 > Brachytrichaceae > JAAFGM01. Next base: position 16,792 of record JANWVF010000091.1, read on the forward strand.
CGTGGGCAAGAGCAGCCTGCTCAACGCGCTCAAACCCGGCCTGGATAAAGAGGTGGGGCGCATCAGCGAGGCGCTGAAGAAGGGCCGGCACACGACGGTCGTGCCTGAGTTAGTGCAGCTCGACGAATGTAGCTGGATCGCCGACACGCCGGGCATCCGCGCCTATGCGGTCTGGGACGTGCAGGCCGAAGAGCTGGACGGGTACTATCGTGAAATCGCGCCCTTGGTGAGCCAGTGCGAATTCTCCGATTGCACCCACACGCACGAGCCGGGCTGCGCCGTGATTCGCGCGCTCAAGCGCGGCGAGATCAGCCAGGCGCGCTACGACTCCTATCTGCGGCTGCGCGAGGAGCTGAGCCAGCAGCGCAAGTGGTGAGGCGGTGAAAAGCCGGCCACCGGCTACCTAGGACGCCAATCACGCGTTGATGATGGATGACGCAACGAGACCCTTCCGCGTCCACTCACACCACCCGCGCGATGCTGCCGCGCGGGGTCTTGCGCACCTCGATCTGCGCCGGGAAGGCGTCCTTCAACTCGTCAATGTGGGTGATGACGAAGATGCGCGCGAAGTCGTCCTCGATGGCCTTGATGGCCTCGATCAGCCGCTCTCGCCCCTGGGCGTCCTGCGTGCCGAAGCCTTCGTCTATGAAGAGCGTCTGCAGCCGGGCGTTGGCGCGGTGGGCCAACAGCCGGCTCAGCGCGATGCGGATGGCGAAGTTCGCTCGAAAGGCCTCGCCGCCGCTGAACATTTCGTAGGCGCGCTCGCCCAGCTCGTCGCTGATGCGAATTTCGAGCGTCTCGACTGTCTCGCCCTTCTGCGTCAGGCGCTGCGTCTCGAAGCGCACGTTCATCCGGCCGTTCGTCATGCGGCCGAGCAGCGCGTTGGCCGAGGCCTCCAGTTCCGGCAGGACGCTCTCGATGATCATAGCCGGCACGCCGTTCTTGCCGAACGCGGCACGCAGCTCCTCGAAGAGTGACTGTTGCTTCTTGCAGGCGGCCAGCTCGGCGTTCAGCCGGTCGCGCCTGCCGTGCATGGCCAGGGCCGACTGAACGCGCTGGTTTGCCTCGCCCACCCGGCGCTGCGCGCGAAAGAAGTCATCGCGGGCGCGCGCCAGCGACGCACTCACCTCCGGCTCACGCTGCAGCTCGCGCTCGCAAACGGCGAGCTCCGCCTTCAGCGCTTCATGCGCGCGCGCCTCTTCGGCCTGCTTTTCCAGCAACGCCGCCTCGCGCAGGTCGAGCGCCTCCAGGGCGCGCCGCTCGCTTTCGACGGCGACCTCGGCGCGGTCGAGCTGGGCCTTGCGCTCGGCGTAGAGGGCCAGCCGGTTCTGGATATCCTGGCGCAGCCGGTTATGCGCGGCCGCATCGTAGCCCAACTCAGCGAGTTGCTGCGTCACCTCTGCCAGCGAGCGATGCGCGTCTGGCGCGTAGTCGTGCCGCTCCAGCCGCGCGATCAGCGCGTCCATGGCGGCCTGGGCCGCCGGCAGTTGCGCCTCGGCCTCCTGGGCGCGCGCGAGGCGGTCGGCCAGCGCCGCATATTCGCGCTGCAGCGCCGGCAGGTCGCGCAGCGCTTGATCGAGCGCGGCGAGCTGCGCCTCGATTTGAGCGCGTAGCTCGTCGAGCTGCTTGACCCGCGCTTCGTTGGCGCGATAGGCGTCGCCGCGCTCCTTGCCGCGCGCCTGCCATTCCTCCAGCAGGCGCGCCCGATCCGCTTCGGACAGCTCGCGCCCGCAGGTGGGGCAGATGGCGCCGACGCGGCTGAGCGCGTCAATCCGCGCCTTGAGCTCGTGCATCTCCTGGCGCAGCGTCGCGTTTTGCGCCTTCGCTTCACCCTGGCGCTCGCGCGCCTCGCTCAGTTGGCGCTGGCGCTCATCGCGCTCGCGCTGCGCGGCTTCCAGTCGGGCGAGCCGTTCACTCACTTCGCGCTGCTTGGCCTCCAGCGCTTGGTCGGCGGCCAACTGGTGCAGATCGTCTAATCGGCGGCGCGCCTCGGCCAGCTCGCGCTCCAGCCTGCTGCGCGCCTCGGCGATGGCTCGCTCGGCGGCGTATTTGCGCTCGTTTAGCTCGGCCATGCTGGCCAGCTTTAGGTTGAGCGCCTCGTTGAGCGCGCGTGCCTGCTCCAGCTCGGCGAAGCCACGCTCGATCTCCTCGCGTTGGCGCAGCGCGCTCTGGTACTGCTCCATCAGCGCTGCGTGTCGGTCACGCTCGGCGCGCAGCTTATCCAGGTCGGCCTGGAGGGCGCGTAGGCGGGCTTCGATCTGCGCCTGCTGCGCGCGCAGCGCGCGGGCGCGTTCGCGCTGCCGCTCGATCTCGGTCATGGCAGCTTCGGCCTGCTGCATCGCGCGCTGCGCGTCTTGTGCGATGGCCTGGGCATCGCGCAGCGCGCGCTCGTATTCAGGCAGCCGGGCGATCTCGGCTTCGGCCTGGTCGAGTTCAGCCTGCAGCTTGAACTGATCTTGCTCCAACGCAGCCAGGCGATCTTTGGCGCGCGCCTCGTATTCCTGCCAGATGTCGAGGTTGAGGATCTCGCTCAGCACGGCTTTGCGCTGGGCCGGCGGCTTCAGCGTGAATTCGTCGGCGCGGCCCTGCTTGAGGTAGGCCGAATTGATGAACGTCTCGTAGGTTAGGTTGAGCGTGCGGATGATCTTGTCCTGCGTGTCGGCGATGCGCGCCTCGGTCAGCGTGTTCCAGCCGTTGTCGGCGGTTTTCACCAGGAAGTCGAGCGTGCCGCTGGAGACCGGCGCCTTGCCTTTGGCGGCGCGGCCGATCTTGCGTGTGCGCACCACTTGGTAGACGTGACGGCCTTCGCTGAAGGTGAGGGCGACGCGCATTTCGGTCGCGCCCTGATGGATCAGCTCGTCGTCGCGCTTGGCGCGCGCCTGGCCCCAAAGCGCCCAGGTGATCGCGTCGAGCAACGTGCTCTTGCCGGCGCCGTTCTCGCCGGTGAGCACGACGACGTGCAGCCCGCTGAAGTCCAGCGGCGGCGGGTCGCGATAGGCCATGAAGTTCTTCAGCTCGAGTTTGAGCGGGATCATCGCGTGCCGAGCAAAGCCTCAGCCGGGGTCGGGCGTTCCGAGCCCAAGAGATGCCATTCACAATCTACGCGCCCATCATCGTGCAACGTGAGTCGGCCGATGCGCGGCGGCTCTCTCGTGTCGGCTTCTGCCGATGGACAGACGGCGCCGGGATTGAAGTAGAGCGCGCCGTTCAACGGCACGGCGCAGCTCAAATGTGAATGCCCGAACACGACGATCGTCGCTTCGGGCGGCTTCAGGCGCGCCAGCCGCGCAATCAACTTCTGGTTGATGTGCGAGAGCTTATGCCGTCCGCCGATGCCGGTTAGCTTATCGAGCACGGAATAAGCGAAGCTGATGTGGCCGTGCGTCATCCAGATGACATGCCGGCCTGCGCGCAGGGTCACGCACAGCGGCAGGTCTTGATCGTGCAGGCCGGTGCTGAATTGCCAGTGTAGATTGCCGCGCACCGCATAGGTCGGCGCGATCGCCTGCAGGGCGGGCAAAATATCCGGCGTCTCTAGGTCGCCGGCGTGTAAGATCGCGTCGCTGCCGCGCAACAGTGCGTATACCTGGGGCGGCATCTCGCTTAGCCGATGCGGGATGTGTGTGTCGGCCAGCACGCCGATGCGCTGACAACCGGTCAGCTCGATCGGCGGAGGATGGAGCGCGTCACTCACGGCTTTGCGCGAGATGTTACCATTGTTGCCACACGTTGCCATGACCCATCGAGACCATCGTTCGATCCTGGAGACCATCCTCGAACACAAGCAGAACGATGAACTGCCGCAGCGCAAGCGGCAAGTGCCGCTGCAGGAGATGCGTCGCCTGGCCGAGACGTCCGCAGCTGCGGTGCGCGACTTCGCCGCGGCCATACGGCGGCAGGATGACCGCGTCGCCCTCATCGCCGAGATCAAACGCGCCTCACCCTCCAAAGGGGAGCTGGCGCGCGGTGAGTTTCAACCCGAAACGTTGGCCCGCACCTACGCGCTGAACGGCGCATCGGCCATCAGCGTGCTAACCGATGAACGCTTCTTCAAAGGGTCACTGGAGCATTTGCGGCGGGTGCGTGACGTGGTAGACCTGCCGCTGTTGCGCAAGGACTTCATCCTCGACCCTTATCAGCTCTACGAGGCGCGCGCGGCCGGCGCCGACGCTGCCCTGTTGATCGTCGCCGCGCTCGACGACGCCCAGCTGCGCGACCTCTTCGCGCTGGCGCGCGAACTTGGCCTGACGCCGCTGGTCGAGGTGCACGACGAGGACGAGGCCGACCGCGCGCTGGCCCTGGGTGCGCGCGTGATCGGGGTCAACAATCGCGACTTACGCACGTTCACCACGGACATCGAGACCACGGCGCGCTGCGCAGCGCGCCTAGCGCGCGCCGGTGTGGATGTCAACGGTTATGCGCTGGTCTCGGAGAGCGGCATCTTCACCGCCGACGACGTCGCGCGCGTCGCGGCCATGGGCGCCCACGCCGTTTTGGTCGGCGAGTCCATCATCACCGCCGACGACGTCGCGGGCCAGGTGCGCGCGCTGTCGAGCGTGTGCAGGCCGGTTACCGCGCGCGCCGACCGGCGCGCGTGATCCTTATTGCTGCTTCTTCAGCAGGTCACGGATTTCGGTGAGCAGCTTCACCTCGGCAGGGGGCTCGGCCGGCGGTGGAGGGGGCTGCTTGTAGATTTTGTTCACCGCGCGCACCAGGAAGAAGACGGCGACGGAGATGATCAAGAAGTTGATGACCGTTTGGATGAACTGTCCCCAGGCGATCACCGGCGCGCCGGCTTCTTTGGCTGCGGCGAGCGAGGCATACTGTTTGCCGTCGAGCGGGATGAATAAGTTCGAGAAGTTGACGCCACCCAGGATCAAACCGATGGGCGGCATGATGATGTCGTTGACGAGTGAATTGACGATTGCCCCGAACGCAGCGCCCATGATCAAGCCGACGGCTAAGTCCACGACATTGCCACGGGCGATGAACTGCCGGAACTCTTTCCATATCTGATGCACGTCTTTGCGTCGCTCAGCCATCTTGCAAACTCCCTTGATGCGCCTCGTTATACCGTAGCCTCGCATGGAGCGCGCGATTCGACACTTGTGATCCGGCGCAGCCCACGGGTCATCGGCTCAAGATCACCCATATGCCTGCGGCGGCTGCCGCGCCGAACAGCGACGCGATGAAGTTGACCCAGTCGTTGTTCAGCCACGACCAGCCACGGATCGGCCGATTCGGCGTGCCGTCGCGCTCGAAGCGTTTCTCCGTCTCCTTGCCGCGCTTGTCGCTGTAATACATCGCCTGGACGGTCGCGCCGAGCAAGCTGTCGAACAGAGAGCCGGCCAGCCCGGCGACCCCAGCGACGGCGACGACGGCGAGCGATTCGAGCCGCGCGCCGGGCAAGCCCGAAATGGCACGGGCCAGCGCAGTGAAGACGACGGCGCACAGGCCGATGAAGGTCGCGCCCAGCATCGCGGCTGCGACGCCCAGCGCGGTGACGCCGCCGCTGGTGCCGGGCGCGACGCGCCGGTGTAGCTGCGTGATCAGCCGCGGGGATGATCGGCTCAGCACGCCGAGTTCGGTCGCCCAGGTGTCGGCGTTGACCGTGGCCAGCGCACCGATCATCGCAACGTAGAGTGCATCGGCGAGCGCCGGGTCGCCGCGCGCCAGCCAGCTCACGACGGCCAGGCCGGTCGCTGCGCCGCCGTTGGCCAAGGCCTGGGCGAGGTCGCGCTGGCCGCCTTTGTCGAACATCTCGGCAGCGCGCTGCTTGCGCGCGTTGTCCGCCTTGAAGTGGCTCAAGAGCGACGACGAGACGAAGAAAGCAATCAGCAGCAGGCCGGCGACCCAGCCGCCGAACCCGAAGATCAACGTGCCGGTGAGGATCGCGCCCAGCACGCCGCTGCGGGCCAGCGACCGGCGTCGGTAGGCGAGCCAGCCGATCCCTGCGCTGATGACTAAGCCGAGGGCGAGCCGGGCGAGGACGGCGGCGGGAGCGGGGGATTCAACCATGCGCGGCGGATTGTAGATCGTTGGGGGCGCGACGACGCGCACGCCTTACTCGGATGATCGCCGGGCGCGTTCGCGGGTGCGGCGTTCGGCTTGCTCACGCCGCCATTTGGCGATCTCGGCGTGATTGCCGCTGAGCAACACGTCGGGCACGCGCCAGCCGCGAAACTCGGCAGGGCGCGTGTAGTGTGGGTATTCCAACAGCCCCGAAGCATGCGATTCTTCATCGGGCACGCCGGGCGGTAACACCCCGGGCAGCAGCCGGGTCACGGCATCAATGATTACCATCGCGGGCAGCTCACCACCGGTCAGCACGTAGTCGCCGATGCTAATCTCATCGGTGCAAAGGTGCTCGCGCACGCGTTCATCCACGCCTTCATAATGGCCACAGATCAGCGCGATGCGCGGGTATTGCGCCAGCTGTTTAGCGATCGCCTGCGTGAAGGTGCGCCCGCTCGCGCTCATCAGGATGATCGGCGTCCTAGGGCGACGATCATCGAACTCCGACTGCGGGCTGAATTCATCGGCCAGGACACTCTCGACCGCCGCGAAGATCGGCTCGGGCTTCATCACCATGCCGCCGCCTCCGCCGTAGGCCAAGTCGTCGGTGATCTTGTGTTTGCCGGTGGCGTAGTCGCGGATGTTGTGAATGTGGATCTCGACCAGCCCGGCATCTACGGCGCGCTTGATGATGCTCTCGCCGAAGGGGCCGGTGAACATGCCGGGGAAGAGCGTGAACACGTCGAAGCGCATCTCACCGCCCCTCGTTCAGGGCGCGCACCGCCTGCAGATCGCCCACGACGTAGTAGCGTTCGCCGGCTTGTATGACTCGGTCCTGCGCCGGACGCATCTGGATGCCGTTGCCCGACCATGCGCCGATGACCGCGCAGTTCAGCTCTTTCTCGATCTGGCCCACCGTCTTCCCGATGAACGGCGACGTAGGCTCAAAGGTGATCGTGCTGACGTTGAGCAACTGGCCTTCCAACTTGAAAGAGTAGTCTACGCGGGTGCGCGTGGCGGCAGCGGCGAAGGCCGGCGCTGCCAGCGCCGAGACGCTGAACACCGTCCTGATGTTGAAGCCTTTGGAGACGTTCTGCGCCAACTTGGCGTCGAACATGCGCAGCACTACCTTGATGTTGGGATTAAGCTCGCGCGCGTCAAGGCCGATGTCCAGATTCGTCAGCTCGTCGCTGGTGCACGCTACGATGGCCGAAGCGCGCTCGACGCCGGCCTCGATCAACGTTCGTTTGCGGCGCGCATCACCGATGACGATCGGCACACGGGCGCGGCGCAGCTGATCGAGCAGCTCTTCGTCGGCCTGCCGATTGACCGCGACGACCGTTTCTCCGAACTCCAGCAACTCACTGACCACCCGGTAGCCGACGCGGCCGATGCCACACACGACGATGTGTCCGCTCAAGGTCGAGATGATCGCCAACTGTCGCTCCTTTGGATCGCTGATGAGCTGAATCACGCGCGCCGCACCGCCGGTCAAGGCGATCAGGCCGCCGAGCATGATCGCGCCGGATGCAACTTGTAAGGCGGGTGAATCCGGCAGATCGTGCGGCCCGACCTGCAAGGTGATCAGGTTGAGCACATACAGCAGCGCCCGCAGCGGGTTCGTGTATGTCCCGGTCAGCCAGAAGAGCAGCGTGCCGCCGGCTAGCGCCGTCCCTAAAATGAGCAGCGGCCAGCGCGTCTTATAGATCGCAGCGCGGATAATGCGCGCCGTCGCCCCGATTCGTCGCCAGCGCGGGCGACCAGGCGAGCGCCTCGTAGCAGCCCACTGCGGCTTCGCGTTCACTGCTTGGCCGGCTTGTTCGGCTTCTCTTTCTTCTGCTGCCCCTGCTGTGCCTTTGGCTTGTTCGCTTCTTGTTCCATGCGCGCCAGGCGCTGCATGTAGTCCAGAGGATGGCTGATTGCCGCCGGGATGATGCGAATCTCCACGCCGGGAGAAACCTCGATGCGCGCCAGATCCTCCTCGCGGTTCAAGTAGGTGAGTTTGCCGATCACGCCGCCAACCGTGACAATTTGCTCGCCGATCTTCAACTCTTCAATGACCTTTTCTTGGTTCTTGCGGGCACGATTCTGCGGCACGACTACGATCACCCAGACCAGGATAAACACGAATGCGATCGTAATCGCCAAGACAACAACCGCCAGGGTCAAATCCATATTGCGATTATAGCGAGCGGCCAGGGCGACACGAGCTCACCCCCTTGATTCCCGGGCGCGCTCGATTGGTGGCCTGGATGAGCCATACCCGCCCTGCGCTTCCTCGTGCTTTCTACGGCAGCCATGCTGGCTGCGTGCCGTCGGTGACCAGCTTGCGACGCTCGCTACCGTCGGCCTTGAACAACCACAGCTCCGGCAAGGAATTGATCTCCAACAGGTTATAGCGCTGCACGGCGATCCACTGGCCATCTGGGCTCCAGGCGAAGGCGCCGTGGCTGATCTCCGGCTCGGATGTGAGCCGGCGCATGTTCGATCCATCGGGCGCAATCAGAAAGACCTGCGGGCCGAGGATGCCGCTGCTCCCTCCGATCTCCTGCCGGCCGAACACGACTGTATCGCCCAGCGGAGACCACACCGCCCCGGAGTTGCGGGCCGGCTCGAGCGGCGTGACCGGCGTGATTGTGTTCGCGATTAGGTCGGCGCGCAACAATTGATCGTAACGCCCGGCATCGAACGCCTCAAGTTCCGGGTAGATGAGCTGGCTGCCGTCGGGCGACCATGTGCCCGGGTCGCCGAGCACGCTGGGTAGCTCGATGCGCCGGTCGGTCGCCAGATCGAGCACGACGATGTTGTTGGCGTTGACGTCGTAAAAGGCCAACCTATCACCCACCGGCGCATAGCGCGGCAGCGAAGCGATCTGCTGCGAGTCGCCGAACAGCGGCGCGGTCTCTTTCGTTGCAATATCGGCCAACCAGATGCGCCCTGGCCCGGGCGAGCGGCCGACGACGCCCTGTATCAGCGCTCGCCGCTCAAAAGCGATGCGCGCGCCATCGGGTGACCATGACATCGCTTGGCACACGTGGTCGTCACATTTGACCAACAGCTCACGTCCGGAGCCATCGCTGTTGATGATATAGATGTCGCGCTCGGCGGCCTCCATGTTGCGGTCGGCGCTGTAAACGATGCGCGCCCCATCCGGGCTGACTGCGAAGTCATAGATGCCATAGGGCTCGTTCGTCAGGCGTTGCGTCGTGCCGTCGCGTGGATCTAGCACGAACAGGTTGGCGATGCCGCTGGCCGGCGCTAGGTAAACCAGGCGCGGGTGACGGGTGCGAAAGGTCCATGTCACGTCGCGCAGCACCGACCGCCCCCGCGTGCTTACCGCGCCCGAAGCGAGCGTAACGGTGTAGTGGGTGTCCGGCTGCAGCGGTTGCGCCGCCGACAAGAAGATCGTGCTGCCGCTCCAGCGCCATGTGCCGGAGACCGGTGGCGTGATGCGCAGACGCTGCTCGACGCTGGTCGTGCTCATCGGCTCACTAAACGTGATGGCGATGAGGCTGCGCGTGGGCGCGCGCTCGGCATTCATCGCCGGCGAGGTCCGCGTGATGCGCACGCCCACTTGATCGCCGCGCACGACGAAGAAGACGATGAGCAACGAGAGGGTGAGGATGCTGCCGATGGCGACGCGATCCATTCGATCAAGACGCATAGGCGGATGGCGCGGGCGAATTTTACGCACCGCGAGAGGCGTTAACCTCTAAGGAGAGTGACCCGATCCGCGACCGTTGTTCGACATGCGGCTTGGTCGCACGAAGGCGGCGCAGGACTTACGCATCAAAGGCGACAGCAGCACCGTTAGCTACCCATCTGCCGCTCGGCGTGTAGCCGACCGGCAACGGCCCGATATCCGCCCACTCGCATGTGATGTTTCAGGGCATAGGTGAAATAACGGTGACGAGCCTATACCGGGGAAGCCATTCGTGCGACATCGCTCGCCTGTGCTGCGCGCGCGACTTCTTGCCCCTGCGCGCCGTGGTACACTCCGCACAGCACACCATGGCAGTTGCTGCTGTTGTGCCCGCTGAGGCACCCACCACCGAGCAAGCTGACCCCTTCCGCCTCGGCTGGCGCTACGTCCAACGCGAGCTGCCCGACGGCCAGGTCGTCTTCGACCTGCAACCGCTCACCCTCGAGGACGTGCACTACCCCCAAGTAGGAGACTTCATCGTGCATTCCAGCGAGCACGAA
>JANWVF010000093.1 GCA_025056965.1 Thermoflexales bacterium
AGGCGCTGCTGGTGGTGGAGATCACCTCGCCCGAGACGCGGCGGATTGACCTGGTGGACAAGCTGGACGAGTATGCGGCGGCTGGGGTGAGCGAGTATGTTGTAGTGGACTGGGCGGGCCGGCGGCAGGGGGGACGAGTCGTGGTGCGCGGATATCGCCTCCAAGAGGGCGCTTATCTGGAGTCGCCGCGGGATGAGGCCGGGCGGGTGATGCTGGCGTTGGAGGGGCTGCGGATCGGGAGCGTGGGCGAGGAGGTGCTGTTGTTCGACGCGAGCGGGCAGGCCATCGGCGACTACGTTGAGGTGGAGGCGCGCCTGCGCGAGGAGACCGCCGCACGCCAGGCGGCAGAGGCGCGCCAGCGCGAGGAAGCTGCCGCGCGTCAAGCAGCAGAGGCGCGCCTGCGCGAGGAGGCCGCCGCGCGCCAAGCGGCAGAGGCGCGCCTGCGCGAGCTGGAAGCCCGCCTGCGCGAACTCGAGGCGCGCCCGAAGCAGGACTGAGGCATGCGCGCAAAGGCTAAGTTCCTCAAATTCAGAGATCAGGGTTTACCCATCAGGAATTTAAGGTTCTGCGTGGTGCAAGCCAGAACTGTGAGCAACTCGCGGCAATGCGGCAACGTTCTCCGCGCTTTGCCCCGCGCGCACCCGACTGCTGCGGCGCCACGAATCGGCTCGATCGCGGCATTTACACGCGAATGCACCGGGACGCTCAACCCTCGGGGCGGGTGATCCCAGACGAAATCGTTGCGCAGCTAGGCCATCTCCGTCAACTGCAAAGGCTTACTCGCCCATGACATCGCCAAACGTGACGACGCGCTCACCGTCGGAGGTCATCACCACCAGCGCGCCGTCGTCCGTCAAACGCGCGGCGTCGCCCTCCACCATCTCATCACCGACCTGCAAGCGGACGCGCCGACCCAGCGTGTCTAGGCGACGCGCGTAGTCGGTCAGCAGCGAGGCCGACAACGTCGCATAGCGCGCGCCCAGCGCCGCCAGCAGGCGTTCTAGCACGGCATCACGGTCCATCACGTGCCCTAGCGCCTGGCATAAGCTGGTCGCGCGCCGCCGCACGTCTTCAGGCGCATCGTCGAAGCGCGTGTTCACGTTTAGGCCAATGCCCAGCACGGCGTAGTCGAGGCAATCGCCGGTGAGCGACGCCTCGACCAGCACGCCGGCGACCTTCTTGCCGTCTAGCAGCACGTCGTTCGGCCACTTGAGCCTAAAGCGAGCATCGAGCGCCGAGAGTTCGGCGTCGCCCTGGCCGGCCGCCATCTCACACACGGCCAGCGCACCCAGCATGGTCAGCCAGCCGATGCGGCGCGGGGGGAGCGCCGGGCGCAGCAGGACGGAGAGGTAGAGCGACTGGCTGGGCGGCGAATACCACGCGCGGCCAACCCTCCCTCGGCCGGCGGTCTGCTCGTCCGCCAGGATCACCAGCCCTTCGACCGCGCCACGCTCTGCCCATGCGCGGCAGACGTCCATGGTGGAGGTGACCGAACGGTAGCGACGAACGTCGAAGCGCATGGATCGGCCGGCGCGTAGGCTCATGGTGCGCCCATCAGGCGGACGTTCGAATACTTGGCCAGCCCATCGGGGTTGAGCGTGATGCCGAGGCCGGGCGCCACCGGGATGTCGAGCAGCCCCTCCGCGTCGAGCTTGAACGGGACGGCGACGATCTCCTCGATATACGGCGAAGGCGTGATGTATTCCACCCAACGCGCCACCGGCATCGCCGCGGCCAGCGCTAGGTCGGCCGCCAAGCCTACTGCTGTGTTCCAGCCGTGCGGCACCCACAATACGTTGTGGTCGTAGGCCGCCCACGCGATCCGCCTCGCCTCGCTTAGCCCGCCGCACTTGGTGCAGTCCGGCTGGATGATGTCCACCGCCCCGCGCGTGATCCACGGCATGAAGGCCTGCCGGCGCGTCAGCACCTCGCCGCCGCTGATCGGCACGGGCGAATGTTCGCGCAGCTTGATGAAGCCCTCGATGTCATCCGGCGGCAGCGCCTCTTCAAACCATGTCACGTCGTAGTCCTTCAACATGCGCGCGGTTTCAACCGCCCACTTATAGCCGTGCGGCCAAAACTCCTCGCTGCCCCCGGCATCCACCATCAGCTCGACGTCTGGGCCGACCGTCTCGCGCGCCGTCTTGACCAACTGCTCGTCGAGCTGCCGGCTGACGCGACCGAACGGCCGCCAGCCCATTTTGATGGCCTTGAAGCCCCGCGCGATCGTCTGTTGCAAAGCCTCGCGCAAGCGAGGTGGATCGTCGAACAGGATCGAGCCGTAAGGTTTGATCTTGTGACGGTAGTAGCCGCCTAGCAACCGCGCCACAGGCTGGCCGGTGGCTTTGCCCAGCAGGTCCCACAAGGCGATATCTATGCCGCTGATGGTGTGCTCCACCGCGCCGCCGCGTCCCTGCCAAAAGGCCATCTGGCGCAGCATCTCGCTCACCCGCTCCGGCTCGATCGCGCTGTGACCGATGCACCACGGCCGCAGCAGCTTGAGCGCGCCCTCGACCAGCGCGCCGCTGGTGTAGACGCTGCCGATACCAGTGAGCGGCCGGCCGTTAAGGGTCTCATCGGTCACCACCTCGATCAGGGTGTGAAGATTGTTATCGGGGTCGAAGTCATGCGTCCAGCCGCCATCGGGGGTCTCGCCGGCCAGGGGAATGGCCCGAATGTCAACGATCTCCATATACCTACGAGATTCTAGCGGGCTCGCTGCGCGCTGCCGCGAGCGCTCGGCGAGCTGGGGGCTATGAATCCACAAGACGATCTCATCGCTCACGGCCAGCACCTTCATGCGAGGCTTGGCCGAAGAGGCTTCACGTCCCGCGCGTGATTGCATCGAGCACCATCAAGTTGGCCAGCACCTTGAGCGCGAAACCCTCCTCAGAAAGGTGGAAGTAATAGCCCCATTCGTCGAGCAAGCCGTTCTGGGTAAAAGGGCGATGAGGCAACTCCGGGTTAGGCACGACCGGCAACGATCGGGTCGCCACGTAGAAATCCGCCAGCGGCAGTTGATACTCGGCGGCCAGCTTGCGGATGACATCGTTGATGTAGTTAAAGCTGGCGCCACCTTGGATGGACTCCATGTCGTCTGCCTTCGTCATCAGCACCGGCAGCACGTTGTTGACTAGCGCATAGTCAATCATTCGACGCAGGTTGGCCTCGAACTCTCGCCAGGCGAACTTGTCGCCGGTGCCGAGCTGGATGAAGACGATGCTGGCGCGCGATAGCCGCAGCTCACAGGCGAACATGCCTTCCTCAGGACGGCAGTCCGGCGCGTTCACTTTGGCCGGATCGAACATATCAGCGGCGCCTGCGCCCCCGCGCACGGCCAGGCTCACCCGCGCAAATGCCGGGTCGAAGCGCGAGACGACTACCCTAAGATGGCCGTGTGCGCCGAAATCGTAGATGCCGGCAGCGATCCGTCCGAACGTGCGCTGCCAGGCCGAGTTGCTGTCGCCGGCCACCGTGAACATGCGCGGGTCGCGGCCGGCTTTCACCGCGCGCTGATACAACTGCCTGCCCCGCGCGGTCATGACGATCCATTCAGGTAGCGAAGCCGAATTGGTGTTCTTCGGCGCGGGCGGCAGCTTGGTGCGGATCACCGGCACGCTCGACAAGCTGCCCATGACCTCGCCGAATCCGGCGGGCAACCAGGCCCTGAAGTCGGGCCCTGCCAGAGCCAGCCACTGGCCGTCTTCGCTTCGCCCGACCACTGCGTAAGTCGCGCCCTGGATGACCGGCGCGACCCTCGGCGCGACGACGCTAGGCGCAGTGCGCAACCAGGCATTCTGCCAAGTGGCGATGAAGGTTGCGCCTTGCGCGCGGACGGGCATGGGCTGCGAGAAGATGCCCATGGTCAGCAAGATCAGAACGAGGATTGCCCCGGG
>JANWVF010000124.1 GCA_025056965.1 Thermoflexales bacterium
GAAGCGCTTCAGCAAATCCACGCCAAGCTGCACGTGCGTGCCCTCGTTTTCGCGATCAAGTGCCTTGCCGATGTCGTGGAGCAGGCCTCCCATCTTGCACACTTTCACGTCTGCCTTCAGCTCGGACGCCAGCAGGCCGGCTAGCTTCGCCGTCTCCACCGAGTGATAGAGCTGGTTCTGGCCGTAGCTGGTGCGATACTTCAAGCGACCAAGCGTCTTGACGATCTCGCTGGGTAGTCCGGGCACGCCAGCCTCGATGGTGGCGCGTTCACCCTCTTCGGCCATGATGCGCTCGACGTCGCGCCGCGCGTCCTCAAGGGCTTTCTCGATGCGCGTGGGATGGATGCGCCCGTCGCGGACGAGTGACTCTAGCGCGCGCCGGGCGATCTCACGCCGCACCGGGTCGAAGCAGGAGATGGTGACCGTTTCGGGTGTGTCGTCTACGATCACGTCTACGCCGGCGGCTTGCTCGAAGGCCTGCACGTTGCGGCCGTTGCGACCGATGATGCGCCCCTTGGCTTCCTCGCTGGGCAGCTCAATGGTCGCGACGGCACGTTCGGCCACGACGTCGGTCGCTACGCGCTGCATCGTTTCAATCACCAGCTTGCGGGCGCGTTGCTCGGCCGTTTCGCGCGCTTGCGCCTCAACCTCGCGAATGACGCGCGCCATGTCGTTGCGCGCGGTTTCGCGCACTGCGGCCAGCAGTTCATTGCGCGCGTCCTCGCGCGTCATGCCGGCGACCTCTTCCAACTTGGCTTCGAGCGCTGCGACCCGTTCCTTCTGCAGCCGCTCTAGCTCTGCCTCGCGCTTATCGAGCGCCGACTGGCGCTGGTTGAGCTTCTTCTCGCGCTGCTCGATGCGTTCGCGCTGGCTCTCCAGCTCCTCGCGGCGTTTCTTCAGCCGGTCGTCTTCTCGCTGGAGCTCCAGCCGCCGCTCTTTGATTTGCTGATCGGCTTCGTTGCGCAGCCGAATGATCTCGTCTTTAGCCTCGACGAGCATCTGGCGCGCCTTGGCCTGCGCTTCGCTCAGCGTCTTCTCCGCCTCAGCGCGCAGAATCGCGGCTTCGTCTTTTGCCTGTTTGCGGCCGGCTCGGTAGGCCAGCCAGCCGACGATTGCTGCTGCAACTACCCCAATGACGGCCTCGATCACTACCAATGCTTCCATGTGTTCTCTCGCTACTACAGTGAACCGAGCCGTCGGGCAAAGGAGTTGATGGTTCTTTCAGCGTGCGTGCGTCAACTCTCCGACTCTCATGCATGCTCAAGCTCTTGAATCACGCGAATCTATCGCCGATGCTCAACGATCAACATCCCTCTCTACCGACGACTCAACTTGCTGTATGGCGCGCTCAATCGTTTCATAATCGAATCCCTTGCGCGCCAAATAAGCGTGTAACTTGCGCTTGCGCTCCATAGGCGCGAGCCCCTGGAGCTTAGGCAGCCGTTGCGCGGCGGCGCGGTAAGCAGCGTCGTCTTCATCCACCTCTTCTAAGGCTGCTGCGATGTCCGCGCTGCTCACGCCTCTGCGGCGCAGTTCCCAGGCGATCATCCGTTTGCTGCGGGGGCGGGTGCGCATTCGGCTGTCTACCCAGGCTCGACTGAACGCGTCGTCATCCAGCAGACCAGCTGCTTTCAGTCGCTCGATCACTGCGGCGATGGCTACGTCGTCGGCGCCGGCACGCTTCAATCGGCGCTGCACTTCCCATACGCTGCGCGGACGATATGCGATGAAGTCCAGCGCGCGCAGCCGCACCTGCTCCACGGTGTCCGCTGCGCGAAGCGCGGCAACTTCGTCATCGCTTAACCTCTGACCGATCTTGAGCCAGACCGCGTGCACGAGCGCCAGGCTGAACGCAAACTCGCCGTCTAGATAGACGTTCACGCGCTCCTTCCCCTGCTGTGCCTTGAGGGCGGTAATCACGCCTGCCATTTATCCTATGATTTTAGTGCAAGTCATCACTACGCAGATGTTGAGACTTGGTTGGATGATATACTGACGACTTGCGGTAGGCATAACTTGATTAAAGGGAGTTCTTGCAAATGGCAACTAGCATTTCTCGCCGAGGCTTTCTGCGAACCGCCGCGCTTGCGGGCGGACTGCTTACGAGTGGAGCGCTCATTGCTGCGTGTGGGGGCGGCGCCGAGCCAACGCCGACGCCGGCTGCCAGCGGCACGCCGGTTACCCTGGAGATCGGCTCGAAGGGCGACGCGCTCGAATACGACAAGACCACGCTCGAAGTTCCGGCGGGGTCTAAGGTGACGCTGAACCTGAAGAACAATGCTTCGCCCGGCTCCGGGGTGCTGCATAACTGGGTGCTGGTGCGCCCCGGCACACTGGATGCGGTCGCCGCGGACGGGATTGCCGCCGGCGAGGCGAACGGCTACTTGAAGCCGAACGATAACCGCGTGATCGCCCATACTAAGATGGCGAAGGAGGGTGAGACGGTTTCCGTGACGTTCGATGCGCCCCCGCCGGGCACATACGACTTCGTCTGCACCTTCCCCGGCCACGCCACGCTGATGCGCGGCAAGTTCATCGTTAAGTAAACGAAGCGCCGACAACTGTGAACAGGTCAGGCTAACCCAAAAATGCCTGACCTGTTTTATTTATGAAAAGCGCAAGAGCCAGCGACGCCTATGCTGGCTCTTGCACCAAAAGGAGGAGAAGAGGAACCCCACCCTGACCCCTCACAAGCCTTATAGCATGTCCTTGGCATTTGTTCTTGACGCTTCACCTACGATTGCCCTATGCACATGCCTGTTGCTCGTTATGATTGCCGAATTGCTACAATCTATGTCCTATGTCGTTGTGGTCGTCTCCCAGGATCGCAGATGGCATATCCATTTGGCGCGTTAGGCGATCGCGACGAGAAATCCCTGGAATGCACGTCTAGTCGCCCATGGCATGCCGTTGGTGCGAGGAATCAACGCGGAGAAAGAAAGGGGCGATGCTCAGGCCAAGTCGAGTAGTACTCGTCGTGTGTATGCTGCTGGTTGGGTGTGCGCGCGCCGAGCCGCCCCCGCCAACGCCGGTAGCCGAACACTACCGCTTGATCGCCGATAGCACCGCGTATCCGCTAATGCGCGAGCTGGCCGATGTTTATGCCGAGACGGTAAATCCATACGCGCGTTTCACGATCGAGCAGGCCGCGCCGAGCCAGATGGCCGAGCGGCTGTATTCTGGCCAAGTGCTCCTCGGCGCGACGTCGCTTGTGCCTCCCGCGCCGCCTGGCCTGAAATGGTGGTTGGCCGACCTCGCGCTGGACGGTGTGGCCGTGATCGTGCACGCAGACAACCCGATCCCCCAACTGACCCTTCGCGATGTGCGCGATATCTTCTCCGGCGTGCGCAACGCCTGGGCGGATTACGGTGAGGACGAGCTGGGCAACATCGAGGTAGCCGTGCGCGAGGATGGCGATAGCGCGCGCGTGATCTTCGACCACGTGGTCATGGGTGATCAGCGCCTAACGTTGGATGCGCTGGTCATGCCTTCGGCCGAGACCATGTTGAATTTCGTGACGCTTCGCCCGGGCGCAATCGGCTATGCGTCGTCGGCCAGCGTGCTGGGCGGCCGCGACGGCGCTATGACGCCCGCGGTGAAAGCGCTGGCATTAGACGGCGTCGCACCGACGGCCGAAAAGCTGGCGAACGGCGAATATCCGCTCGTGCGCACGCTGAACCTGATCGGCCTATACGAGCCGCAAGGTGAGCTGCGCAATTTCGTCATCTGGGCGCTTGGCCGCGAAGGCCAAATGATCGCCGAATCGCTGGGCTATGCTACGCTCCGATGAGTGCTGATCGTCTGCGCGCGCTCTTGGACCGGCCTGAGGTGCAGATCGTGCGCGGCCTGGCACATGCGCGGGGTGCACCTGTCCTGCTGGTAGGCGGCGCGGTGCGCGATGCGCTGCTCGGTCGCCCTGCGCTGCACGACTTAGACTTCGCCGTCCAAGGTGACGCAGTCGCACTAGGGCGCGCGGTGGCTCGCGCGCTTGGCGCATCGTTCTACGTGTTGGATGCGGAGCGCGGGACGGCGCGCGTGCTGCTGCGCGATCATGGCTCAACCGGCAGCGTCATCATGGACTTCGCCGCATGCCGCGGTCCGGATTGGCGCGCCGACGCTTTCGCACGCGACTTCACTATAAACGCCATCGCCGTCAGCTTGGACGACGGCGCCTTGGTGGACGAGACGAACGGACTGGCCGACCTGAACGCACGTGTGATCCGAGCGACCAGCGTGCACGCCATAGACGACGATCCGCTGCGCGCGCTGCGCGCGGTGCGCTTTGCGTTCATGTTGGACATGCGCATCGAGCCGACGACGCTGGCGCAGGTGCGCGCCGCCGGCGCGATGCTCAACCGGCCTAGCGCCGAACGGCTACGTGATGAGCTCATGGCGATCTTGGAACTGCGCAACGCCGGGCGCGCCCTGCAAATGCTCGACGATCTCGGTTTGCTTGTGCCCATCGTGCCTGAGGTCGAGCCGATGCGCGCCTGTGATCAGCCGGCGCCGCATCGCTTTACCGTGCTGCGGCATACGTGGGAGGTCGTTGAGGCACTCGATAGCCTGCTGCGAGACTGGGGAATGGAGCTGGGCGGGGTGCGCTTTGCCTTGACGGAAGCGCCGCGGCTAGCCGAGCATTTCGGCGCGATTACGGTCGAGCATCGCACGCGCGCTGCCCTCTTCCGCTTCGCAGCTCTGCTGCACGATTGCGGCAAACCGGCGACGCGCGCGATAGGCGTGGACGGTCGCGCGCACTTCTATGGTCACGAAACGACCGGCGCCCAATTCGCGGCCGCCCGCGCCCGCGCGCTGCGGCTCAGTAGCGATGAGGTCAAGCGCGTGCAGATCATCGTGCTTCACCATGCGCGGGCGAATTTCATGGCGCGCCAGCCGCACGCGCCCCCGCTGCGCGTCCTCTACCGTTTCTTCCGCGACGTCGGCGACTGCGTGCCGGAACTGGCGCTGCTCGCGATCGCCGACTGCGTAGGCAAACGTGGCGCACAGACCACAGCCGAGGATGGTGCGCCCAGCGTCGCGATGGCTCAGCGCTTGCTGAGCGAGTATTACGCGCGGTTCGAGCGCTCGATCGCTCCGCCGCCGCTGCTCACCGGTAGAGATGTGATCGCGCTCGGCGTCCAACCCGGGCCGCAGGTCGGCGAAATCCTAGAGGCCGTGCGCGAGGCGCAGATGATCGGCGAGATCGGCGCGCGGGATGAGGCCCTGGCTTTGGCGCGCCGGCTTGCTGCAGCGTGATAGACTCTTGAATTGTGGCGGAGGCGCTGTATCGCAAGTGGCGGCCGAAGAGCTTCGACGAAGTCGTCGGTCAGGAGCACATCATAACCACCCTGAAAAACCAAGTTGCGACTGGGCGGATCGGCCATGCCTACCTGTTCGTCGGCTCGCGCGGATGCGGCAAGACCACTAGCGCGCGCATCTTGGCCAAGGAGGTCAACATCGCCGGCCTGGATCCTGACTCGCCGCGCGCCAAGCAAATTGCCGAGGCAATCGCAGAGGGCCGCGCGCTCGACGTGATCGAGATTGACGCAGCCTCGCACACCAGCGTAGACGATATCCGCGAGATTCGCGACCGCGTCGGCTTTCAACCGAGCGAGCTGCGCTACAAGGTCTACATCATTGACGAGGTACACATGCTCTCGACCGCGGCTTTCAACGCGCTGCTCAAGACGCTCGAAGAGCCGCCGCCGCATGTGATCTTCATCTTAGCGACCACCGACCCACAGAAGATCCCGGCGACGGTGCTTTCACGTTGCCAACGCTTCAACTTCCGCAGGGTGCCGGTTGACAAGATCGTCGCGCGCCTGCGCCAGCTCTGCGAGGCCGAAGGCATTGAGGCCGACGATCATGCCCTGCGGCTGATCGCGCGCCACGCCGCCGGTTCGCTGCGCGATGCCGTGAGCTTGCTCGACCAACTTGCCTCGTCGAGCTCGATGCGCATCTCGGCAGCGGACGTGCGCGAGGCGCTGGGTGCGACCGACGCGACCACCGTGCGCGCGCTGGTGAACGGTTTGATCGCCCGCGACCTCGCTGCCGGCTTCGACGCGATTCAAAACGCGCTTGATCAGGGCGCCGACGCGCGACAGATCGCCCGGCAAGTTGTGGAGCACCTGCGCGCGCTCCTGCAAATGAAAGCGATCCGCACGCCGCAGCAGGCAAATACGCGAATAGGCGGCCTGGAGGAGCTCAGCGAGGCGGAGCGCATCGAGTTGGCCGCGCAGTCGGAGAAGCTGAGCGTGGCGCAGTTGACGCGCGCCGTGCGCGCTTTCAGCGAAGCGATCAACGAGATGCGCAATGCGACCGACGCGCAGTTGCCTTTGGAGATGGCCTATTTGGATTGCATCGTCGAGCCAGAGCAGTCGCCTGCCCCGGCGCAGACCCAACCTAGCGTTGCGCAACCGCGTAAGAACGCGCCCCCGGAAACGTCGTCGGCCGAGCCGACGCCAACTGCAGCAGCCTCGCCGGCGTCAACGCCTCCTGCGCCGCCCTCCCAAACGGTCGGCCAGCTCACCTGCGAGACGCTGAAGGCGCAATGGCAGCAGTTCATCCGCGAAGTCAACACGGTGAACAAGCCAGCTGCGGCGCTGCTGCGGTCATGCGACCCATATGCCGTGACCGGTAATGTCGTGTACCTACACGCGCATCACGAGATTCCGCTGGTTCGGCTGCGAGAACCCAAGAACAAGACGAGCGTGGTTGCTACACTGAATCGCATGTTCAACGGCAGCTATGATATTCATGTATCTCTGCGTCAGCACCCTGCCGACCTTGATCCGGAGGAGGATCCGGTGGTAAAGGCGGCCCAGCAGTTGGGTGGGACGGTGAGACAATGAACACCACAAGATGCGCTTGAGCGCCTGACCTTTGGCGCTTGGAGAGCCGACATACAAGCGAGGGAATCTATGGCTAAAGGACGACGAAGCGACTATGTGCCGCGCGCACCACAACCCGCGGGCGGCCTGCAGCCCGGCATGCTGGAGAAGATCAAGAAGATGCAGGAGGAGATGGCGGCAACTCAGGCAGCGCTAGAAACCGAGTTGATTAACGTCACGGCAGCCGGCGGCGCGATCACCATCGTTATCACCGGACACCAGCGCGTGCAGAGCATCAAAATTGACCCTGCGCTTATTGACCCGAACGATGTAGGAATGCTCGAAGACACGTTGGTCGCAGCCATCAATGAAGCGATCGTCGCATCTCAGGAGCATTCTGCACGGCGGCTTGAGGCCGTGACCGGCAACATCCAAATTCCCGGCCTGTTCTAGCGGCTGCGTGCCGCGCGACCGCTCGACCGTTGCTCAATGCCACCAAACCCAACCTTGCCCTCCTCGGTCACGCGGTTGATTGACGCGCTGTCGCAGCTCCCCGGGATCGGACCGAAGTCGGCGTCGCGGCTGACGTTCTTCCTGTTGCGCTCGCCCGCCGAAACTTCGTTGGCCTTGGCCGAGGCGCTGCGCGATCTAAAGGCGCGGACGCGACTCTGCTCGGTGTGCTTCAACATCACCGAGGACGATCCGTGCGTGATCTGCGCGGATCCTGGTCGAGACCACGGCTTGATTTGCGTGGTGGAAGAACCGCTTGACGTTGCGGCCATCGAGCGCGCGCGGATTTATCGCGGCGTCTATCACGTCTTGCACGGCGTGATCTCGCCGATCAATGGGGTTGGGCCCGATGATCTGCGCATCGAGGAGCTGATCGGACGGGTGCGCCGAGCGGCGGAGGCCGGGCGGCCAGTGCGCGAGGTCATCCTTGCAACCAACCCCACCGTCGAAGGTGAGATGACGGCCTCGTTTATCCAGCGCAAGCTGGCTGGGCTGGAGGTGAGCGTGACTCGGCTGGCGCGCGGCTTGCCCGTTGGTGGCGACCTGGAATACGCCGACGAGGTGACGCTCAGCCGCGCGCTAGAAGGTCGGCAGCGCATGTGAAGCGGCCCAGGACGCTTACGGAGCGCCGTGCCAGCCGGCCTGCCAGGGAATCGTGGCAGCGCTTCGGCGGGTGCAAGGCCGTGCCGAGAAAGCGATGATTGAGCATGAACTCCGTCAATTGATCCAGCAGGGTGAATCGCTGCTGGTCGAGTTCAAGGGCGAGCAGGCACGTGGGTTGAGTGACGATGACCTGATCGAGGCAGTAGTCTGCCTTGCCAATCGTCCGGACAGCAGGCCTGCTTGGCTCATACTGGGTGTTGAAGACGATGGAAGGATTACTGGCGCGCGTCCGCGACACGGGAACTATACCGATCTGACGCGCCTTCAAGCCTTGATCGCCAATCGCACGCGTCCCTCGCTGACTTGTCATATTGATGAGTTCACGCTCGACGGAAAGGTCGTCATCCTCATCGCGGTGCCTCAGGCATCAACCCCCGTATGCACCGCCGCGGGCACCTACAAGCGCCGCTCCATAGACGGTCGAGGCAAGCCGGCCTGTTTACCTTTCCTCTTCTATGAGATGCAAACGCACCAGGCATCTCAAGGACAGGACTACAGCGCACTGGTTGTGCCCGAAGCAAGCTGGGAAGACCTTGATCCGCTGGAGTTTGATCGGTTACGCCGCTTCGTCGAGGTCTACAACGGCGATAGGTCGTTGTCTGCACTCCAGAATGATGAGATCGCGAAAGCCCTGGGCGCTGTTGAGTCGAACCATGACATTCGTGGCATTCGCGTGCTGGGCTTGTTGCTCTTTGGCAAGGAACAGGCGCTTGGCCGACTGTTGCCGTCTCACGAGATCGCTTTTCAGGTGTTCTCCGGCAGCCGAGTTACCCGAAACGAGTTCTTGCGGGTGCCTCTGCTGCGAGCGATGGAGATATTGCTAGAACGCTTCCGCGCTTTAAACAACGAGCAGGAGCTGGTTCTTGACCTGTTCCGCGTCTCGATTCCCGATTATGCCGAGCGTGCCTTCCGCGAAGGTTTGGCGAACGCGCTGGTGCACCGCGACTATGCCCGTTTGGGCGCAGTGCACATACAGTGGCATGATGACCATATGGAAATCTCGAATCCGGGCGGCTTCCCGGAGGGTGTGCGTCTCGATAACCTGTTGGTCACGCCGCCACGCCCACGTAACCCGCGACTTGCCGATGCCTTCAAACGCATCGGGATCGTCGAGAGGACCGGGCGGGGGATTGACACTATTTTCTATGAACAGCTTCGCAACGGTCGCCCAGCACCCTCGTATGCGCGCAGCACCGAGTCAGACGTCGTGCTGGTCTTGCCAGGGGGAGAAGCGAACTTGAAGTTCGTTAGGCTGGTTGTCGAACAGGGTCGCACCCTGCAGCGTGCGCTCAGGTTGGAAGAACTGCTGGTGCTTAACCACCTCTGGCAAGTGCGCCGTGCCCAAACGCCAGATTTGGCGCGGCTGATACAGAGACCGGATGCCGAAGCGCTTGCCTTGCTTCAGCGAATGGTTGAGGCCGGTTTAATAGAGGCACACGGCGAGCGCAAGGGGAGAACCTGGCACCTGTCCAATCTGATCTACAAAGCGCTAGACGGTCAGGAGGCTTACCTACGACAACGTGGGCTGAGCCAATTGCAGCAAGAACAGCTTATACTGGATTATGTCGAAACACACGGCAGCATTACTCGTGGCGAGGCATCTGAGCTGTGCAAAGTCTCTCCTTCCGGCGCTTATACCTTGTTACAGGACTTATGCCGTCGGGGGCACTTGATCCGTCGGGGCCGCGCAAAGGGTAGCCGTTACACATTCCCAAATACCGGATAACGTTATCGCCTGCGCCGCGAATCGCCGATAGCGATATATATCGCTATCCGGCGAATCATGCGTGCCTTCTTGGCGAATGATTCCCTATGAAAATCACTAAGGTCGAAACCCTCTACCTGCGCTTGCCGGAGATCACCGAACGCGCCGACGGCACGCAGGATACGCTGATCGTGCGCGTGCATACCGACGCAGGCATCGTTGGCATCGGCGAAGTGGATTCGTCGCCTGCCGTGGCGAAAGCGATCATCGAGGCGCCGATGTCGCACGCGATCGCGCGCGGCTTGGCCGAGTGCGTGATCGGTCAGAACCCGCTGGACATCGAGGTGCTGTGGCAACGCATGTATCAGGGCAGCATCTTCTTCGGGCGCGGCGGCGCAGCGCAACAAGCGATGTCCGGCATAGACATAGCGCTGTGGGACATCGCCGGCAAGGTCTATCAGCAGCCGGTCTATCGCCTGCTAGGGGGCGGCTTTAGGACGAAGTTCCGCGCGTATGCCTCGATCCTGTTCGGCGACACGCCCGAGCAGACCTATGAGATCGGCCGGCGCTGGACCGACGCCGGCTTCACCGCCGTGAAGTTCGGCTGGGGACCGCTCGGCCAGTCGGAGGCGAGTGACTTGGCGCATGTACGTGCGGCGCGCAAGGGCGTGGGCGACAACAACGAGTTCATGATTGACGCGGGCTTGGCCTACGACACAGCGACGGCGATCCGGCGCGCACACCAGTTCGCCGAGTTCCAGCCGTACTGGTTCGAGGAGCCGCTCCAGCCGGACAACTACGATGGCTACGCGCGCCTGGTGGCGAATTCCCCGCTGCGCATCGCTGCCGGCGAACAAGAGATCACCCTGCGCGACTTCGAGCGGCTGCTGGCGTGCGGCATCGCCGTGGCCCAACCGGACGTCGCGCGGGTAGGCGGCTTGACGAACGCGCGGCGCATCGGCCAGTTGACGCATCACTTAAACCGCATGTGCGTCAACCACACCTATAAAACCGGCGTGAGCATAGCGGCCTCGTTGCACTTCCTGGCGGCGCTGCCGAACACCTACTGGCTGGAATACTGCGTCGAGCAGGGCGACCTGCGGCAAAAGCTCACACGCCAGACTTTTCCGGTGGTAGACGGCTACGTGAGCGTGCCGGAGGAGCCGGGGCTGGGCGTGGAACTCGACGAGGCCATCGTGGAGAAGTATTTGGTGCGCTAGCTGCTATTCCACCGCCGCGATGTAGGGCAAGTTGCGATAGCGTTCGTCAGCGTCAATCCCATAACCGCACACATAGACGTTGGGGATCTCGAAGCCGACGTAATCAATCGGCACGTGCACCTCACGGCGCGCCGGCTTGTTGAGTAATGCGCAGACCTTGAGCGACGCCGGCTCGCGCGTGCGCAGCAGTTGTAGCAGGTGGTCGAAGGTGTAGCCGCTGTCCACGATGTCCTCGACGAGCAGCACGTTCCGCCCCAAAATGTCTTCGCGCAGGTCGAGCATGATGCGCGGCGAACGGTTGGACTCGCGTGCGCCGACGCCATACGATGTGACCGCCATGAAGTCGAGGGCGCAGGGGATGGTAATCCGGCGCATGAGGTCGGCGAGAAAGACGATGCCGCCCCGCAAGATGCCTACCAGCAACAAATCCTTCCCGGCGTAATCGCGTGAGATCGCGGCGCCCAGTTCGGCGACGCGCGCGGCGATTTGCGCCTCTGTGAACAACACGCGCTTGATTCCTGCTGTCAGCTCGGTGGACATCGGCTATGGCTTATCTGGCACTTCGTGATACTTGCGGGCGCGCGCCTCGTAGCTCTCCATCGCGCCGACGAGGATAATCGGGTCGTAGTACGAAGCCGGCTTGCCGTTGATAATGCGCTGGGTGCGCGTCGCCGGCTCGCCGCTGATGACGCAGATGGCGGTGAGTTTGTCTACCCGCTCGGCGATAGCCAGGAGGGTGGGCATTGGGCCGAACGGCTCGCCGCGAAAGTCCAGGTCGAGACCGGCGCAGATGACCCGCTTGCCACCGTCGGCCAGTGCGTTCACCACGTGAGGCAGCCGGTCGTCGAAGAACTGCGCTTCGTCAATTGCAACCACGGTCGTGTCCGGCTCGGTCAACCGCAAAATGTCGTTGGAACAGGTCACGGGGATAGCCTCGAACCCCAGGCCGTTGTGCGATTTAACCTGGTCGGCGGCGTAGCGGTTGTCAATGTGCGGCTTGAACACCTGCACTTTTTGCTTAGCAATTACGGCGCGGCGCACGCGGCGGATTAATTCTTCCGTTTTGCCACTGAACATGCAGCCGCAGATTACTTCGATGCTTCCATCCTTGGGGAGGGCGTCCATGGCCGAGAAAATTTTAGCCTGCCTGCGGCGCAGGTGGCTGCAGGCAGGCATGCGCACATTCGCCGACGTCACCTAGTTGCGCTTGTTGCGTTCCTCCTCTTCGATCTGTCGTAGCAGCTCCTCGTCGCGCTCTAGGTTGCGCTGGCGCAGCCACAGCGAGACGAGATAAACTGCTAGCCCGCCCAGAAATACACCGTAAGCGGTAAAAAGGTAGACGGCGTTTTTGTCTTCCAGCAAGCTCATGTCGTCTCGATCAGCGCAGCCTTGCGCGTGGCCAGCTCATCCTCGCGTTCGAGCAGGCGCACGCGCCAGCGGAACAGGAAGATGTAGATTATCGTGAAGGTGACCAAGCAGAAAGCCAGGATGATCATGCGGTCGCCGGAGACGCCGAAGCCTCCCTGCTGCGCGGCATTCACGCTTGGGCCGAACACGGCCGGATGGATGCTCTGGAGCACCCGGCTGACCAGGAAGTTCAGCGGCACGGTCAATGCGCCCACGATGCCGTATACCGATGCGAAGCGCGCGCGCTGCTCCCAGTTCTCGATGCCGCTGCGCAACATCAGATAGGCGACGTACATGAGGAATTGCAGCGCGCTCAGCGTCAGCTTGAAGTCCCACGTCCACCAGGTGTTCCAAGTGGGGCGGCCCCAGAGCATGCCGCTCAGCAACACGAGCGTGATGAATAGCACGCCGATCTCCGCCGA
>JANWVF010000132.1 GCA_025056965.1 Thermoflexales bacterium
AATGTGCTCAATCGCGTCGCGCAGCGTGACGTATCTCTGGGCGACGGTCTTCTGGAATGGATAGAGGTTAACCACGACCAGATCTATCATGGGCGCGCCGATGCGGGCTAGGTCGGCGCGATCGGCATCCGTGTCGCGCGCTAAGATGGCGCCGTGGATGATGGGGTGCAGCGTCTTGACTCGGCCTTCCAGTATCTCCGGCGAACCGGTCAGCTGTTCGACGGTAGTGACGGGCAGCCCAGCGTGTTGAAGTGCGCGAGCGGTGCCGCCGCTGGCGATCAATTCGACGTTGTGTTGGTGCAGACCGCGCGCAAACTCAATCAATCGCGCCTTGTCGGACACGGACAAGAGGGCCTTCATGATGAGCGCATTATAAGACTCGCGATGGCCTCTACGAGCAACTCGTGTTCAGTCTGATGGATGCGCTGCTCCAGGTCTTTCAACGTATCGGTAGGGTAGATCGGCACATCGCGGGTTGCGATGACCGGCCCGGTATCCACGCCTTCATCTACGTAGTGCACCATGACGCCGGTGTGCTGAATCTCGCCCCGCCGAAAGGCCTGATAGGCGGCTTCGATGCTGTGCATCCCCGGGAACATGCCGGGCAGCGCAGGGTGAAGGTTGATGATCTTGCCGGCGAAACGGCGGACGAAGCCCGGGCCGAGGATGCGCATCCAGCCGGCACAGACGATCAAGTCCGGCTGGTATGGCTCAATGACCTCGGCCAGCACCTCATCGTAACCGGCGCGGTCGAGGTGCAACTCTTTGTAAAACGGCAAGGGGATAGCCGGCACCCCTGCATCAATCGCGCGTTGCAGGCCAAAGGCGTCGGCCTTGTTGCTGATCACCGCGACGACCTGCGCAGGCAGCTCGCCGCGCTGACATGCGTCGAGGATGGCCTGCAAATTGCTGCCGTAGCCCGAGATCAGGACGACGAGGCGTTTCACGGTCGCTCCGCAAGGAGGCTTACTGTGTCTTAAAACAATCTACGATGACGTTGCGCGGGATGTCCGTCGTGGTGCCGTCGGACTTGACGACGTAGATCGTGAACAGATAGTAGCCCTTGTCAGGAATCGTGAACTGGAAGGTGCCGCTGGGCAGTTGCATCGGCATGCGCTTGCCCACGGCATCACCCGGAGTGATGCTGGACAGGTTGCCGGGGGGACAGTTCTCGAAGATGCCCGGCCCTTGACGCGTCGTGATCTCTAGCTCGGCTTTGACCGCGCCGTTGATTTGCCATTCCAGCGTCGCGGTCTTGGGTTGTCCTTGGTAGCCCAGCGGCACGTCCCCGATGTCGTCGCGCGGCGAGAAGCGCACGTTCTGGCTATAAGGCAAGACCGCCGATGCCGGGATGGGCGGCGTGGGCGTTGGCTTCGGCTGAGACGGCGTTGGGGTGACCGCCGGTGCAGTGCTCGGCGTGCCCGCCAGCGGCGGCGCAGCCACGATCGGGATGGCCGAGGCGTCACCAGTCAGGTCAACTAACTGGCCGAAGACCCAGGCGATGCCGCCGGGAACGCCGGCAACTTCGATCTGCCACCACTGTCCATTGGCACTCTTGCCTTTGACGGCAGCGGCGTTGATGCCCGTCGCCCTCAGCTCACCCACCTTTGAGTAGGCCGTATCCGGTCCGCTGCGCAGGTTGGCGAACTCTTGTCCGGCTTTAAGCCTGACGAACGGGGGGCGAAGACCGGCAGGGTTGGTCGGCGCGTTTATGCTAGGGGAGGTCAAGGCGTCCGGCATGACGATCGGCAGCGTGGTCGTCACGCCGGTGATGTTGGCTACGGCAGCATATACCCAGCCGGTGCCGCCTGGGCCGCTGGGAAAGTTCACTTGATACCAAGTGCCGTCGGCGTTCCTGGAGAGCACCGGCACGCTTTGGCCCTTGTTGATCTGACCGACAATCGGCGCGTTTAAATCCGGTCGTTGACGCACGTTGACGAAGTCGTTGGCTGCCGGCGGGCTGAGCAGCACTTGAGGCGTCGCAGGAGCGGGCGCAGCAGGATTCGCGACCGCCGCGGCAGGCGGCGCTTCGGTCGCCGGCGGCGCAGCAGTGGGAACCGGCGTCGGCTCGGCAGTTGGCATGGCCGTCGGCGGCGGCGCTTGGATGGTGATGAACACCGCATCAGAGGCGATCACCGATTCCCCTCGGTCGTTGATGCCTTTCAACTGGATGACGCTCGTCCCGACGATTTCTGCCGGTGCGATCCATGCCAGGCTGACGAAGAATTCATTCGGCCTGATCGGCTGGTCTACGGTGGCATAGCGCTCGTTGTTGATGAAGATATCTACCTGCTTCACCGCATCGCCGGTTACTCTGCCCTCGATCCGCACTTCGTCACCAACTTGAAATTGCGCGTTCGGCGGCGGCGACGTAATGGATGCAGTGGGAGGCGGAGCGCTGCCACAAGCAGCCAACGTCACCATCGCGATCGTCGCTAGGCCGATAAGGAGCTTGCGAGCAGGTCTCTTCGTCATCGTCGCTTTCATATTATGCGAGCGGCGCTCCGTCTTAGCTCATGTTCGTCTATGACCAAAATGGCGATGGGTGAGCCATGATGAATTGCCGCGGGCGATGCGCGTGCGGCTTCCACGTCGTATGCGATAGGAATTAGACGACGCAACTTGGCGCAGATTTCCCGAGAATTCTAGCACCTACAGCCGTGAGGAGCAGCACGACGCCGGCCAACGTGAGCCACCACCCTACCCCTATCCCGACCGAACCTTGGTAGAGCGCTTCGACAAACGGTTTGATCACGAGATAGCCGATGAGCGTTACGGTCGAGGCAACCCCGCAGATGATCGAGCAAACCGGGCGCGCCCACGTTGGCAGCCTGGCAGCTAGGATGATGACCGCGATGAGCGCAAAAACGCCCAGCGTGATGAAGAACTGCAGCCGGTAGTCCGGATGAGCATAAGCGGTCAGGATGTGCGGGTAAGCCGGCAGCCCCAGAGAGGCGATCAACATGGCGAACGCCCCGATGAGTGCGCGCCACGGCCAGGCTGCCGTGCGGCCGGCCATCGCTGCGAGCAGGGCAGCTGACCACAGCGGCAGCAGAAACCACTCGTTCAGAAAGACGCCTGCCCCGGGCGTGAAGTTGGTAGATATGGACAGGTCATGGCCGCTGCGCGTGAGCGGCGCAACGCGATGGGTCGCCCAGGGCAGGAAGTGTCCAAACAGCAGCGCAGACGTGGCTGCGACGTTGAGAATTGAGAAAGGAAGGCCGGCGCTTCGCATTTCTCAATTTCTCAACGTTTAGATCTTGCCCATTGCCTTAAGCACGTTGTGAGGCTTCATCGGCAGCACAGTCATCCTCACGCCGACCGCTCGGTAAAGGGCGTTGGCAATTGCGGCGGCCGGTGGCACGATGGGCACTTCGCCCACGCCCTTGACGCCGAACGGATGGTTGGGATTGGGCACTTCGATGACCACCGCGTCAATCATGGGCAGGTCGAGCGCCGTCGGCATGCGGTAGTCGAGCAAGCTGGCGTTCATCAGGTGGCCGTCTTTGTCGTAGTAATACTCTTCATTGAGCGCCCAACCGATGCCCTGCGCCACACCGCCGTGGATCTGGCCCTCGACGTAGCTGGGGTGAATGGCGCGGCCGACGTCTTGCGCTGCCGTGTAGCGCAGGATGTGTATCTTGCCCGTCTCGGTGTCCACCTCGATGTCTACGACGTGCGTAGCAAGCGCAGGGATGGCTCCTTTCGTGTCCAGCGACACGCTGACGCTCATCGGCCCGCCGGTCTCGTCCAGCTTGGCGCATAGCTCCTTGAAGGTGATGGTCTTCTCACCGTAGGAATACACGTCGCCTTCAACGTTGATGTCATCGGCCGGCACCTCCCACAGCACGGCAGCGCGCTGCTTCATCTCTTTGATGATCTCCTTGCCGAGGTGGTAAGCGGCCATGCCGGAGCCGTAAGTCGTGCGGCTGCCGCCGGTGCCATCGTTGTAGCCGACCGTCTGCGTATCACCGACCATCGGCTTGACATCCTCATAGGCGATGCCGAGCGTCTCGGCCAGCATCATCGCTAGCGAAGCGCGGGTGCCGCCGATATCGGTGCTGCCTTCTAGATACGACACCGTGCCGTCGAGGTTGACTACAGCTGAGGCAGACGACTTGCCATCCCAGTTGTACCAGAAGCCACATGCGACGCCACGGCCAACTCTCATGTGTGGCGCGCTGGGCTTCGGCAGCGGCGCGTTGTAGTGGGGATGCTTGGCGATGGCGTCTAGCGTCTCGATGAAGCCGATCCGACCGTACACCGGCCCGTCGGCGCGCCGATCGCCCTCCTTGGCGGCGTTGATGCGGCGGAACTCGATCGGGTCCATGCCCAGCTTCTCGGCCAATTCATCTATTACCGTCTCACCGGCGAAGGCGGCGTTCGTGCCGCCCGGCGCGCGGTAGGCTTTGGCCGCCGGCTTGTTCACGACCACGTCGTAGCCATCTATCTGCACGTTGTCGAGTTTGTACGGCGCGAAGATGACGCCCATGCCCGCGCCGACGGGGGAGCCGGGGAAGGCGCCGGCCTCGTATGCCAGCCAGGCCTGCGCCGCGGTGATCTTGCCGTCCTTGCGGGCACCCATCTTGACGCGAATCACCGAGGCGCTAGTTGGGCCGGTGGCCTTCAGCACTTCGTCGCGCTGCATCCACATCTTCACTGGCCGATGGCCGGACTTGAGCGAGAGCAGAGCTGCCAGCGGTTCTAAATAGACCGGAAACTTGCCGCCAAAGCCACCGCCGATCTCCATCGGGATCACGCGAATCTGCGAGATCGGCACGTGCAAGATCTCGCTGAGGTCGCGGCGCTGGTCCCATGCGCCCTGCGTGCTGGTCCACACGGTGATCTGGCCGTCGGCGTTCCAAAGCGCCGTGCCGTTTTGTGGCTCGATGTAGCCCTGGTGCACGGTGTTGGTGTGAAACTCGCGCTCGACGATCACATCGGCCTCGGCGAAGCCCGCCTCCAAGTTGCCACGTGCGTGCTGCTCGTGGCTGGCGATGTTGGTGGGTTTATCGCTCACGACCTCGCCCAGCTCCCTGGTGCGCAGGTTGGGTAGGAGGATCGGGGCATCGTCCTTCATCGCATCGAGCACGTTCAGCACCGGCGGCAGCACCTCGTATTCGACCTTGATCAAGGCCAGTGCTTCTTCGGCGATGTGGATGCTGGTTGCGGCGACCGCGGCAACGGGGTGGCCGTGATACAGCACCTTGTCCTGCGCCAGCACGTTCTGGCTGAGGTAACTGTAATTTACGCTGCTCTCCCCGCTCTTGGCTACTTTGTCCTCGGCGGGTTTGAGGTCTTTGCCGGTGATGACGGCTTTCACGCCGGGGAGCTTCTCGGCGGCGCTGGTGTCAATCGAGAGGATGCGCGCGTGCGCATGTGGGCTGCGCAGTACCTTGCCATAGAGCAAGCCTTGCAGTTTCACGTCGGCGCCGTATTGGGCGCGACCGGTTACCTTATCCACGCCGTCCGGCCGAATGACGCGCTGGCCGATGACCTTGAAGCGCTTGCCATTCGCCTTCGCTTCCGTCTGCTCAACTTCCGCTAGTGTCATTTCTTTAGCCTCCTATTCGTGCTATAGGCGATGCCAATCATAACGAGTGGCAAGGCCAGTTACCTCTCCACTATCGAAGATTTTAAGCTTTTGTGCGCCGCAAGCCAAGAACGCAGCAGAAAGCATCGCTGCATTCCGGTGCGCAAGCGCCGAGCCTTGGATAGCCCATTTACCAGCTTCGCCTACTTGACGCGGTGGATGCGCACGGTGAGGAAGAATCTTTTGGGCCCACTCCGGGAGGGTGAAGCAGGGCTTACGCATCATCAAGGTTGCGCGCAGTGCAGGCCAGGCGGCTAAAGCGAAGGCGTAGGTAGGCGAAGGCAGTGCCTTCGCCTACCTGCTCCGTTTGGCCGGCAACTTGATCGCGAGCAGCGCTCTGATGCGTAAGCCCTGGAAGGTGAAGCGAAAGTGGCCGAGGTCTGCGTGGGCTGCTGTTGGGGGTTGAGCAGGCGGCGGCCGGGATCATTAGGCCGCCGAAGCAGCTTTGGGGATAGGTATAATCCCGAGCGTTTCGCGGACAGCAAATCGCTCAAACATAAAGTGAATGATTGTGTGCCCGACGCAGAGTTTGCTTAGGATGTGAAATGTGCAATGATCTTTATGCTCTGCGCCGTCACCCGTTCACCTAGGCTATATACTTCTGAATAACGGCACTGCCGCAGCAGGGACGAAGCAACAGTTCAGGCACCAAGACGACGTGACGTATGGAATCCGTTCTCAAGCAGCGAATTCAGGAAGAGCTGAAAGCAGCGATGCGCGACGGCGATGAAGCGCGCAAAACCGTGTTTCGCCTGCTCGTCGCGCAAATCAAAAATGCCGAGGTTGAGGCCCGCACCGATGGACGCGGCGGCGTGCTGAGCGATAGCGATGTGTTAGCGCTGGTGCGGCGTGAGATTAAGCAGCATGAGGAATCGCTCCTAGAAGCCCAGAACGCCGGCCGCGAAGACCTCGTTGCCCGGCAGCAAGCCGAGCTGGATGTGCTTAAATCGCTCCTGCCCAGGCAACTCTCCCGCGAAGAAATCATCGCCCTGGCCAGACAGACGATCCAGGAACTCAACGCGACCTCGCCCAAGCAGCATGGCCAGGTGATGAAGGCGCTGCAGCCGAAGGTGAAAGACATCGCCGACGGCAAGTTGGTGAGCGAAATCGTGCGCGAACTGCTGGGATAAACCTCCTAAGAACGCGCAATAACCGCATGCGCCGCGCTCCTGCCCGTTGGAGTGCGACGCGCATAGTGTTCTAGACGGCCAATTTATGCCAGCGGGCATGGCCGCGGGGTACGCATGAACCTAGACGCGATTTCTGGCGCTCGCCGGCAACTCAGGCATACTCACCGACATAAAGTCGCCGCCCTGGGCGCGATTGCCGTGGCGACATTTATCGGCGTCACTGCCGCCCAACTCTTGCGCTACGTCATCGGCGCCGGTATGGTCTACAACGCAGGTGAGGTCGCCGCCTTCGACATCCGCGCCCCTCATCGGTTGATTTATGTGAGCGACGTCGAAACCAATCGCCAGCGCGATCTGGCCGAAGCCAGTGTTGCCCCGATCTTCACTCCACCCGACGCGCAAACGTCACGCCGCCAAATGTCGCTAGCATACGAAGCGCTCGATTACATCCAGCAGATCCGCACCGAACGGGACGTCGGCCTGGACGAGCGCGTTCGCAAACTGACCAGCTTGGATGAGCTGGTCATCCGCGAGTCCACCGCGCGCAACATCCTGGCGCTCGATGACGCTCAGTGGAACCGCGTCTCGGCACAAACGTTGGCCGTGCTGGACGCCGTGCTGCGCCGTTCAATCCACCCGGGCAACCTCGATGAGACCCGCGCGATCGTGCCGCAGCTCATCAGCTTCAGCCTGCGCGCCGAAGAGGCCGACATCGTCAACCAGTTGGTGAGTGCCCTCATCGTGCCTAACACCAACTACGACTCGGCCGCAACCGAGGCTGCGCGCCGGGCTGCGCGCGAGAACGTCAAGCCGGTCGAACGCAAATACGAAGCGAACCAGATCATCATTCGCAGCGGACAGGTGATCGGTCCGGCGGAAATTGAGGCGCTGGAGCGATTTAACCTGCGGCGTCCGGCCCTTTCTTGGACCCACGTCGTCAGCGCGCTCATCCTAAGCGCGCTGACGACGACCGCGCTCGGCATGGGCATGCTGCACGCTCAGCGGAACGTCTTCAAGCGGCCAATCCGAGAGACGGCGCTCAGCGCTGCGCTGTTCATACTGGCGCTGGCGCTGGCTCGCTGGTTGTTGCCCGGGCATGGCGTGCTGCCCTACCTAGCGCCGCTGGCTGCCGTGTCCATCGCGATCACGAGTTGGTCCGGCCTGTTGCCCGGCATCATCAGCGCGCTGCTCATGGGAGTGCTGGTAGGTCTGGGCATGGACAAGCAGCCCGAATTCATGGCTTGCATCACCGCCAGCGGCATCACCGCCTGCCTGACGCTCGGTCGCGCCGAACGCCTGAGCAACTTTCTGCGCGCCGGGGTGATGGCCGGCGCTGCCCAATCGCTGATCGTGCTCGCGTTCAACCTGCCCACTGCTCAGCCCAACGACGCGCCGTTGGTCTTCGTCTACTTGATCGCCAGCCTGGCCGGCGGCGCGCTGTCGGCCGGCCTGGCATTGGCCATCCTCTACATCAGCGGCGCACTCTTCGACGTGACCACGGTGGTGCAACTGATCGAACTGTCACGCCTCTCCCATCCACTGTTGCAACAGATGGTGACGCAGGCGCCTGGCACTTACCATCACACCCTCATGGTGACGAACCTGGCCGAGAACGCCGCCGAGCGCATCGGCGCCGATTCACTGCTCACGCGCGTCGGATCGTACTTTCACGATATCGGCAAGCTGGCCAACCCCCACTTCTTCATCGAAAACCAACTCGAAGGGCTTAATCCGCACGAGCAGCTCGACCCGCTGACCAGCTCGACCATCCTACAGAATCACGTCACGGATGGCCTGAAGCTGGCCGCTAAATATCGGTTGCCGTCACGCGTGCGCGCCTTCATCGCCGAACATCACGGCACGACGAAAACGCTTTATCAATACGCGCGCGCCTGCGAGCAAAGCGGTTGTGAAGTGGATGCCCGGCCGTTCCGCTACCCCGGGCCGCGCCCACAGAGCAAAGAGACGGCTCTGCTGATGCTGGCCGACGGCAGCGAAGCCGCCGTGCGCGCCAACCGCTGCACGTCGGTCGAGGAGATGGACGAAGTCCTGCGCCGGTTGTTTGCCGACCGCCTGGCCGACCACCAGCTCGACGACAGCGACCTGACGCTGCGCGAGATGGAAGTCGTGCGGCAGTCGTTCCTGGAGACGCTGCGCGGCGTGTATCACCCTCGCATGAGGTACCCTGCGCAGTTCACAACGTCCAAGGCTGATGCCGAGCCAAAGATCGCCGCCAAGCCTCTCCCGCCCACCCCGGATCAGGAACTGGCCGTGCCATGACACCGCTCACGAGTCCTCACGCGGCGCAGCCGGCCCGCGACGCCGAGATTCACGTCCACATACGCGCAACGCATCGCGCGCGCGGGCGAACCTCGCTTGTGCGGCGCGCGGCGCGCGCTGCCCTGGCCCAGGGGCACGACCTGCCCGCGCGAATCGAGTTGAGCGTTCGACTCACCGACGACGCCGAGCTACGCATGCTGAATCGGCAATATCGTGCCGCCGATGTGCCTACCGATGTGCTCTCCTTCGGCGGCGAGGGCTACCGCGACGGTCGGCCGCGCGGCGACGGCGCTCCACCGGAATATTTGGGCGACATCGCCATCTCCATGGAACGTTGCGCAGCGCAGGCCGCGCGTTATGGCCACCCGCTCGAGGACGAACTGGCGCTGCTGGTGATCCACGGCGTGCTGCATCTGATCGGCTACGATCATCGCGCTCCGGCGCGCCAACGGCGCATGTGGCAAGCCCAGGATCGTGCCTTTGCCCTCATCGGCCGGCCCAATCCGCTGAAGCCAGATCAATTTCACGATTGAGCGCCCTGCTCGGTAAGCCCGCGCCGCGAATGATTGCCCCGATCTATCCACACAATCCCGGACTATGTGCTGCATCCTCTCTATCCTGTTCTTGATCGGTCCGCGCGCTGCCTTCATCGCCACCTGGCTTTTCACCGACCGCGTGGGGCGCGCCTTCGAGGGCGAGTGGCTGCTGCCGTTGCTAGGCGTGATTTTCTTGCCCTTCACGACTTTGTTCTACGTGCTGGTCTGGCAATCCGGCGGCCTACAAGGCGTGCTGCCGTGGGCGCTCGTCGCCCTGGGCTTCATCATAGACATCAGCTCGTATACTGGCAGCCTCTGGGGCAACCGCGAGCGCTTTGGTTGAACAATCCACTCTGCAAAGCCGGCATTCACTGTAAGCCGGCGCCGAGTGGAAACTCGACCACCGTGCCGTTGCGCAGGTTAGTCACGAACAAGGTGCCGGCGTGCACCTTCAGACCGGTCGGGCGATCGTCGGCGTCAAACGTGACGCCCGGCAACTGCAGCGATGTGCCGGTTAACGTGTAGGCCAACACCTGCGCCGTGCGCGGGCTGCTCACGAAGAGCGTGTTGCCGTGAATCGCCAGGTATGGCTTGTGATCCACCGCGCGCAACTCGGCCTCGTCCATGCGCTCCCAGGCCGCCACGCGCCACGCGCGCAGAAAGCGATAGTCCGGGTCGAATACCTGGATGCGCCGATTCCATGTGTCGGCCACGTAGATGTTGCCGGCCGCGTCCACGGCGATCCCCACCGGCTCGTCAAATTGACCCTCGGCGCTGCCGCCGCCCCCAAACTGGGTGATGAAATTCCCGTCGCGGTCGAACACCTGCACCCGCTTGTTGCCGGTGTCGGTCACCAGCAAACGGCCTGCGCGATCAAAGGCGATGTCGCGCGGGCCGAAGAACTGTGTGTCCGTGCCGAAACCGGGCTCGCTCGTCGCGCCGGGCCGCCCCCAAGCCGTCACGAAATGACCCGTGGCGTCGAACTTCTGGATGCGATGGTTGAACGTATCCGCTACGTAGATATTCGTCGCTTCGTCCACCGCGATACCCCAAGGATCGTTGAACTTCCCGGGTTGGTTTCCGAATCCGCCGAAGCTGCGCACGATGCGCCCATCCGCGTCTTGCTGGAAGACCCGATTGGCGCGGCGATCAACGATGAAGCGTGTGCCGTCCGGCGCAAAAGCGATGCCGGCAGGATTCTGTAGGCTCGGCCCAATCGCGGGTCGGGCTTGTCCGCCGGCGATTGTGCCGCTGCGGTAATCCCACAATCGGTCGGCGATGTCGCTGCGGATGAACAGCGAAAAGCGATGGCCGGGCGACCAATTCTCCGGCGTGAGCGACGTCTTGCCGAACAGCTTTGCATACGGCTCGAAGTTGCGGTTGAAGGCGATCTCCCACAAGGCCGCGCGAGCTTGGGGATTGAACAGCGAGTAGCTGATGCGCTCCCAGTTTAGGCCGTAGTAGTCCTGCATGGGCCACCACACCAGCATATAGTCGAAGCGCACGTAGTTCGTCGCAAGCGCGTCCACGAATTGCGCGAACTGGGCGTCCTGCTCGCTGGCGATGATTGCGTCGAAATCTTCATAGTTGGGCGGCAGCTGGCTGCCCAGGAACTGCGCGCCGGGCCGGCGCTGCATGTACCACGACATCGGCCAGCTTGTCTCCTGGGTGTAGCCCACCCGCAACGGCTCGCGCCCACCGATGCGCTTTTGTAGATCGTCAATCTGGCTCAGCGCAATCTTCACGCCCGGCGCGCCGTGCGCGTAGAACAGGAACTCGCGCGTGTAATCGTAGTTAATGTAGGTCACCATCACGGCGGTGCGGACGGTGAGCGCGCTGAGCAATGCGAAGCCGGCCAAGCCCACAGCCGGCAGCCCGGCGCCGTTGGCCACGCGGCCCAACCCGTAGCCCACTGCGATGAGGGCGATCGCGCCGATGGCGAAGCTCAGCGCCCACTGCAAGGCATCGGCGACCGGGCGACCGGCTAAGTCCAGGCTACCGATGAGCGAAAGCGCGCGCGTGAACAGCAACACCGCCAACATTGCCAGGCCGGCCATCGCAAATCCCTGGGCGAGCCGGCCATAGGTCGGCGCAGGCCGCGACCTTAGCGCACCCAGCAGCGCTTCGCCCACCCGCTGGATGAACCAGCCGGTCAGAAAAGCCATCGGCAGCGCGAAGTGAACCACCAGCCAGGGCATCTTCTCGCCTGCGATGGTGTAGATGATCCATGTCGCCACCGTCCACCAAGCCAGGAAGAGCGGGAAGCGCTGCCGGCGCAGCTCAACGAGCAGGCGCAGGCGCGCGCGTAGCTTCAGCAGGCTTCGCACGGCCAAGGTCGCCATGGCGCATAGCGCACCGACCAGCACGGTGTACTCATACATGGGCACCAGCAGGAAGTAGTAGTACCAGGGCTGGTTGCCACGCTGAACGTCCTGCTGCGCCATCCAATAGCCCAGCTGGCCGACGAAGCCCGTGCCCAGGCCAGCCGGATTGGTGAACACCGTGGTGAACAGCGTCACGGTGATGGCGAGAAACACGCTGGCGATCACCAGCCAGCGCCGCCAATCCCAGGTCACGCCGATGGCGATGGCAATGGCGATGAGCGCCAGCGCCATGGCAAACATCGTCGTGATCACCTGCGGGTTCATCTGCAGGTTGCTCATGTTGCCCAGCGTGCTGATCGGCACCAGCTCCTCGCCGCGGAAGACCTGCCAGATGCGGTTCTTGATCAGCAACATCGCCGGCGACCCCATGAACATCGTCGTCGTCACCAGGACGATGATGACGTTGAAGGCCGGCGCATGTCGGGTGGCGACGCGCAGCCAGCCGCCGAAGGTTACGCGATAGAAGTAGGCCAAGCCGACGCACACCAGCGCTGCCAGCACAACCATGACCGCGATATAGGCCAACGTGCTTAGCCCGGCCGTAGGAACGCCGGTCGGCGGCACGATCACGCCAAGCGCGCGCGCCAGCGCGCTGCTCACCAGCTCGAAGAGGATGCTCAGGCTGACCATG
Organism: Thermoflexales bacterium; assembly: GCA_025056965.1. Lineage (GTDB taxonomy): Bacteria > Chloroflexota > Anaerolineae > J036 > Brachytrichaceae > JAAFGM01. Next base: position 12,555 of record JANWVF010000132.1, read on the forward strand.
AACACGGCCGTGATTGCGCCGAAGCCGACCAGCAGCGCGGGGTCTTGCCAACGCCGGCCGCCGGGAAGTCCGCGTCTCCCGCGATACAACTGCCACAGCGCCAGCGCCGAGAGGAACACCATCAGCAGCGCTACCGCCAGGAACGAGGTGGCCTTATCCGTCGCGTGAAAGGCCAGCGCAGCGGTCAACCCGACCAGCCAGCCCGGCTGCCGGTCGTCCAAGTAGCGCCACATGCAGAGCACCGTCAGCGTCATCCACACCAGGATAAATTCTTCCTGACGGATGTAGCGCGCGTGATACAGAATTGAGGGCGAGATGAGCAACATGAACGACGTCGCCAGCGCGCCGACGCGCCCCAGCCAACGCCGGAACGCATAGGGCAAAGCAACCAGGACGACGCCGAAGACTGCCGTGGGAATGCGCGAGGTGAAATCATCCGCGCCGAACAAGAAGTAGCTCAGCGCGGTGATGTGAAACAGGAAGGGCCCGTGCATGAGGGGCGTGTGCTGAAACCCCTTCCCGGTCGCCAGCAGATACGAGAAGTAGGTGTGCAGCGACTCGTCGTGGCTCATCACCCGCGCACCCATGTCGTAAAAGCGCGAGATGACGGCGATGAGGATGAATAGCGCGTAGAGCGCACGCTCCCAGGTCACCACCGCCAGCAAGGGCCGATCGAGCCATGCATCCTGCGCGGCAGTCGGCTGCGCGGCCTCCTCCGACTCGGGCAATCGCAGTTCACCGAGCATCTACAAATCCTCCACTTCCACGAATCCTTCTCTCCCCTCCGAATCATCTGTAGCCGCCGGCCCGCCTGGCCACGTCGTCGCGCAGCCAGAACACCCACACGTCGGCGCGCGCCTCCGCCACGTCCCGAAACGCCAGCCAGCGCACTAATGGCAGGCAATCGAACCCGCCCTGCGGCAGGCTGACGCAGCGCACCTCGTCCAGCGATGCCTGCGCGGTGACCTGATAGTCCATCCCGATGAAATTACCGGCCAAGCGCGGCCTCTCCGGCGCGGGAGTCAGCACGGCATCCGGGCGACCTGCGTCTTCACCTCGACCAAAGCTGCGCTGATCGCGCAACGCCCAGTGCAACGCCGGCGGCGCTCCATCGGCGATGTGGATCGCCAACGCGCGCGGCTCGCCGGTCGCGCGCGTGCTCATCAGGCGCACGCTCTCCTGCAGCGCTCCCAGGCCCGGGGCAGCGGCCTGCGTGCGATACGGCTCGGCAGGATTGTGCGGGCGCACGTGGTTCATCTGGACGCCGACGCCGAAGGAATACAAAGACAACACAGCGGCGCCGGCCAGCCCGATGCCGCGCAACGGTGCGCCGTAGTCCGCGCTCAGGCCACCCGCCGCAATCAGCGCCAGGATCAGCAAGGCAGCGATCAAGATCGCCACCAGCCACGTGCTGCGCCCTTGCCCGGCATACTGCCATACGCCTAGGCCGGCATAGATGAGCAATACGCAGGCGAGGGCGGCCACGGCGCCTTCGCGTTGCCACACAGCCCGGCGCCGCACCGAAGACCACAGTGCATCATACGCATGCGAAGCCAGGCCCAGCATGCCGATCACCGTCGGCGTCAGCAGCGCAGCGTCGCGGCCGGCGGTGATGACGAGCACCGCCAAGCCTGCCGCACCCCACGCTGGCCAGGCCGCTTCGGCGCGCAGCCGGTCGCGCCGGATGACGAGCATGACGAGCGCGAACGCCGCCCCCAGCCATCCGACCGGCTCGCCGGTCACCAGGCCGAGCACGAGTCGCCCGACGGAAGCCGATTCATCTGCCCACAGCGCCCTGGCCCAGGTCGCATAGCCGTTGAACGCATCCCCCAGGCCGGACGGGCGCATGAGCAGCGCGGTGGCCGACAGGACGAACGTTGCCAGCGCGATCGCAGCTGCGCGCGCCGAAAACCGAACGCCGCCTTGCGCCGGCGACGCCAATGCGCCGAGGGAAGCGACGACCAACGGCGCAATCGCATCGCTGCCGGTGGCGAGCAGCGCCCCCAGCGCCGCCGCCGCCCAGGCCGGTTGGCCGACGCGCCAGGCGCAATGCGCGGCGCCGGCCAACGTCCATGCCAACATCGCGCCGCCCATCTCTCGCGAGACGAACCACAGCGTAGGGGACAACGCGAGCAGCAAGCCGAAGATCAACGCGCGCGTTCGTCCAAGCTGCCAGCGCAGCGCCGCGGGCAGCAGACACAACGCGACGCCGCTCAACGCCCCGGCCAAGCGCGCCGATACCTCGTTCGCGCCGAAGACGGCGAAGAGCAGCATCTGCAGCCACCCGAAGAGCGGATTCGAGAAGATGACCGGCTCGCCTCGCAGCGCCGCCAGCGCGTTCAAGGCCGCTGCCGCCTCCGCGTTCGTCAGCAAGAAATCTAGCCGGATCAGGCGCAGTCCACCCGCCAAAGCGGCGATGGTGCACCACAGCGCGAATTCGCGCGTCACTCGATGCATCATCCCTCGTTCGTGTGGCTCAGTTTTGCGCAAGCGGTCGGGCGATGACGATCACGCGGTGCGTATTGCTCCACTCCGGCCAACACGAGACTAAGGTCAGGCGGTCATCGTTCATCGGCCGGATGTACCAAGCGTTAGCGATGCGCACTTCTAGGGGCTGATTGCGCTCACGCAGGATTTTGACCTCTTCCACGCGATAGACGACCTGCCGGTCACCCGCGCCCAGGCGAATTTCGTCGCCCGGCTGGAGCGTGTAAAGCTTGCGAAAGACGCCGCCGTAAATGTTATTGTGCCCGTTGAGGACGATATTCTTGCCTTCGCCCAACCGACCGGAATAATCATGCCAGCCCACGTTGGGGTTGTTCGGCGCCGTCCACTCCACGGCGTTTGCAGCAACCCGTCGGCCCGGCCCCACCGGCTGGATCGCCGCGTTGATCTTCAGCTTGTCAATCCAGATGCGCTCCGGTATCGGATGCGTCGCCGCAGCGACTTGACCGGGCGGCGAGACCGATTGCGCCGGCGAAGCCGCGCTCACGCCAATTTCGCGGGCGAACAGCGCGATGCCAAGCGACACAAGCGCGGCTCCGGCCATGCTCGCCGCCCATGCCATCGTCCGTCTCACCGTCGCGCCGAACATACGCCCATGCTCTAGTCGGCGATGTTGAGCCGCGCCTTTACGATCTCCTTCACTTGCGCGGCCACCTGATCCGCGCTCACCGACGCATCTATGAGCTGCCAGCGCTGCGGATCCTGAGCGATCAACTGGTGGTAGCCCTCACGCACGCGGCGATGGAACTCGATCGCCTCAACATCCATTCGGTTGATCTCCGCGCCGCTGCTCAGCCGGCGCTGGAGCGCGCGCTCCGGATCTACGTCGAAGTACAGCGTCAGGTCGGGCTTGATGCCGTGCGTGACGAAATCGAGCAAGCTGCGCAGGAAGTTCAAGTCGAGGCCGCGGCCGTAGCCCTGGTAGGCCAACGTGCTGTCGGCGAAGCGATCGCTCAGCACAATGACGCCGCTCTGTAGGTGGGGCTGAACCTGTTCGGCCACGAGCTGCGCCCGCGACGCGCAATACAACATCAACTCGGTGCGCGCGTCCATCTCTGCGTTGCTCCGGTCATGCAGGATGGCGCGAATTGCGTCGCCGATCTTCGTGCCGCCAGGCTCGCGCAGGGTCAACACGCGCTGATGATGGGTGCGCAACCACACCGCCAGGCGTTGGATTTGGGTCGTCTTGCCGCTGCCGTCTAGGCCTTCAAAGGAGATAAACATCGAGAAAGATTGAGCGTTCAAGTTTCGCAAGTGCAAGGGTCGGAGGGGAGCGCCCGGACGCTCACTCCCTGAAAATGCGCACGCGGCGCATGGGTTCTTTGCCGTAAGAGTGCGAGAGCAGGTTAGAGGCGCGCGCCAATTGGTGCTGCTGCCGACGCACGAAGGCGTTCTGCGGTGAGAGGTCTACGACGCGCTCGCCGGCCAACACCCGCCGGATGGCCTCCTCGGTCTCTTCGATCGCGCTCTCGTAGGACGTATGCTCGCCATCGGTCAGGCCGAATAGGTCGGCCAGGCAGCTTTCCATCTGCGCCACCGAGTTAGAGCGCAATACATAGATCGGCACGTTGTCCTGCTCGGCCTCAACAATCGTGCGCGGTCGCTGGCGATAATACGATTTGGCGGTGATCAAGACGTCGGCGTCGTCCAGGCTATCCACAAAGACCGCCGGGACGCCGATTTGGCGCGCTGCCTGCTTTAAGCGATGCTTCGACACGCCGAAGGCGTAGATGCGCATCGTCTTCGCCTCGTCAATGTGCGCCGCGATCTCCTCGGTTGCCTTCGACTCGCTTGTGCGCGCCGGGGGCTCGTTTGGCCGGATGAGCACCGACTCGCCCGACTTGTCGGTGCGCAGCACGGGCAAATCCTCAACTTCGCGCCCACCGTAGCCGTCGCGCCGGAGCTGCCGGTCGCGCCGGTCGGAGGCCTCGGCGGCGCGATCCGGTTTGCCATCCTGGGAGAGGCGGACGCGCTCGCTGCGCATGCGGCCTTCCTCATCCCAGTAGCGCAGCTCGGCCACCGGCATGCGGTTGCGCAACAGCGCGTCTACTGCCTCGCTGACGTCGTGGTGCACCAGCAGGCGATGCCGGTCGCGGATCTCGATCAGCACGTCGAAGGTCGGCGGGGCGCGCCGCTCCAAGACGGTCTTCTGCGTGCCGCGTCGGCGGGCCTCTTCGTCCGATAGCGTCACGCTCTCGATGCCGCCGATCAGGTCGTTCAGCGTCGGGTTGACCATCAAGTTCTCAATGGTCTGGCCGTGTGCCGTCCCGATCAACTGGACGCCGCGCTCGGCGATGGTGCGCGCGGCCTCGGCCTCCTGCGCGCGCCCGATCTCATCAATCACGATGACCTGCGGATTGTGATTCTCGACGGCCTCAATCATTACTTCGTGCTGCATGCTCGGTGTGGAGACCTGCATGCGGCGCGCGCGCCCTACGGCAGGATGGGGAATGTCCCCATCACCGCCGATTTCGTTGGATGTATCCACGATGACCACGCGCTTCGTCTCGGCCAACACGCGCGCCGCCTCACGCAGCATCGTGGTTTTGCCGACGCCGGGCTTGCCCAACAGCAAGATGCTTTTGCCGCTCTGGATGATGTCCTCGATGATCTTGAGCGTGCCATACACGGCGCGGCCCACTCGGCAGGTCAAGCCGACCACTACGCCGCGCCGATTGCGGATGCCGGAGATGCGATGAAGCGTGCGGGCGATGCCGGCGCGATTGTCGGCGTCGAAGTCGCCGATGCGGCTGAGCACGTAGTCCAGGTCTTCTTGCGTCACCTCGGTCTGGCGCAGCACCAGCGATTCTTCGCGCGCAGCCGGGCTGCCGACGTCGCCGTTTGCGTCGGCGCTCACGTAGCGCGACTCGGGTAGCCGGCCCAAATCCATCACGACCTCGATCAGGTCGTTGAACCTTCCAATTCGTCTGATCGCCTCCGCGATCGAGGGAGGCAGCACACTCAACAGCGTATCAAGGTCATCAGTGATTCGCAGTTCTTGCATAGTCATGCGCGCCTGAGAGCGCGTCTTCGTGATACGCGCCTTCGCCGTCACTGGGCGAAGCGCGGGATTCAAGATGGATGGAAGCCGAGTGAGTGTTTTTGATCGCCGCCGCCTCGGCGGTTACCGGAGACCATACCGGATGATGGACGTGCACGGCGGTGTGGCGCACCATCAGCATGGTCGAGGTCATATGCACGAAGCCCAGCTCGTCCAGGATGGGAAGCATCCAGCTCTGATAGTGTCGCACGGTCAGGTAGACCGGTCGCCAGTTGCGCGACGAGGATAAGTGCGCCAGTGCCAACCGCAGGGTGGGCAATGCGTCCCGCTCGGCGTCGGGACGGAACAGCGCGTGCATGCCGTAACCGCGCTTGCCTTGGCGCACCGAGACGTGCGCGACCAGCTCGCTACCGCGCATCAGCACGAAGCCTCGATCCATGCGATGTGTGGCGCGCAGCAGGTCAAACGACACCTCGGCCTGATACGTCATCTTGGGAGCGGCGCGCAGGTGCAGCGCTTTGATCAACGGCTCGTCATCCTTGGTTTGCTCGCGCAGCCCGTTGACCTCCGGCAGCGCCCCCAGTTCCGGCTTGTTCGCCAGCTTGAGGACGTCTTGCTGGATGAGTGGGACGAAGCCGGCGCCTTGCAACGCCTCGGCTTCACCGCCGACCTCCGGCGCTTCGGCGACGATGTGGTGCGCGCCGCGCTGCGCGGCTTCGACGGCGAATTCTTGGGCGAGGTACATCCACGCCTCGGCCAATTCATCCGACTGCGCATGGGGCGCCATCAGCACAAGCGCTGCGCGGCGATGGATCGCCGTGCCGTTCTCGCCGTTGCTATCGCCGTTGGCGTTCGGCAACACGTACATTACTCCGAACGCCTCGACGTCATGATCGGCATCTCGCTCGACCAGCACTACGGCATGATCGCGCCCACCCCCTAGATAAGAGCGAATCGCGTCGCGCAACGGATTTACGCCATCCACGGCCACCAACTCGCAGGCCAAAGGGCGAGCCCGCGCGGTCAGTCGCTGGATGACGCTCACATCACGAATATCGAACGGACGAATCATCCTGGGATTGAAACGTTCCGGTGTGGGCGTAGATGTGCTGCCGCGTCGCCGCCGAACACCTCGTCAGCGCCAGATTGTACTCTAGCATTTACCTTCGGCGAGTGACGACGGCACCGGAGCCAGGCTCGGCCGCATGGCGCCTACGCGGCGGCGCAAAAGTCGCGCACAACCTCGTAAAGCACGCGCGCGCCCCAGGCTAGCGCGGAGATCGCCACGCGCTCGTCGTGGCCGTGCACCATCTCGAAGAAACTCTCGCCCGGCGCGAATTGCATCGGCGAGAAGCCGTAGCAGATCGCTCCCAGCCTGGCGACGTGCTTGGCATCGGTGGCGCCGGTCATCATGTAGGGCAGCGGGACGCCCTGCGGATCGTGCTGCCTCAGCGCGCGCTCGATCAGCCTGAACAGCGGCGTATCGAAGGGGAACTCGATCGCCTCGCCGCTGCTATCCACCCGGAACTCGACCGGCAGCTCATCGCCCAGCGTCTGGCGCAGCGCCTCGATCAGCCCGTCAGGAGTGGAGCCGGGCAGCGTGCGGCAGTCCAGGGTGGCCTCCGCCGATGAAGGCACGACGTTGGTTTTGTAGCCGGCGCGCAGGACGGTGGGCACAACCGTATCGTGGGTGACGGCGTAAAGCTCGGCGGCCAGGCTGAAATCGCCGACTAGGCGATGTAGCGGCACCTCGTGCAGCGCCTCGATGTCCAGCCAGGCGCGCAGCGCGACGCCCTGGCCGCCACCGATGCCGTCGGCCAGGCCGGCGATGAACGCCCGCGCGGTCGGCGTGATGCGCGTCGGCAGCCGCGCGCGCGCCAAACGATCCACCGCGCGCGAGAGATGCACCACGGCGTTATCGGCATGCGGCACGCTGGCATGGCCGGGCCGGCCGCGCGCGATCATGCGCATCCACACGTTGCCCTTCTCCGCCGTCTGGATGGGGTAGAAACGGCGGTTGCCGATGTGCAGGCTATAGCCGCCGAACTCGCTCAGCGCATATTCGGCGCGCAGCAGGTCGGGATGCCGCTCGACCAAGAGGCCGATGCCTTGGTTGGTGTCGGCCTCCTCATCGGCGGTGGCCGCTAGGATCAGGTCGCGGCGCAGGGTCAACCCATCATGGCGCATCGCCTGCGCGATGGCCAGGAATACGGCCAATTGCATCGCCGTGATGCCCTTCATGTCGAGCGCGCCGCGGCCGTAGACGAAGCCATCCTTCACCTCACCGCCGAACGGATCCACCGTCCAGCGCTCGCGCTCCACCGGCACGACGTCGGTATGGGAATAGAGCAACAGCGGTGCGGCGCCGCCGTCGCCCCGGAGGCGCGCGATGACGTTGCCGCGCTTCGGCGCGGTCTCGATGACGACCGGCGCGATACCCGCCGCATGCAGGACGCGCGCCAGATACTCGGCAGCCAGCATCTCGTTGCCCGGCGGATTCGACGTGTCCAGACGGATTAGGTCGCGCAGATAGCGCACTACGTCGTCGGCCAGCGACTGCCAATTCGGGGACGGCAGGGCGGACATGCTAGGCGAAGTATAGCGAGGTACGCACGCGACCTCTGCCCGCGAGTGCGGTTCGATCATGTATTGTGCTCTTGCAAAATTGCCATCTTTAGATACACGAGACCAGGTGCAGGTAATAACTTACTGTAATCACCCAGGTTTGAGTGAGGCGAATCGCTCCGACCCATTCCAGCGGCGTCCGACGCTAACGGTGGAGCAGACGAGCGGCGTTTGTATAATCACTGTCGCGCCTAACACGGCCGGCCCATCTCGCCGGCTGCTGCCGCGGTCGGCGCGTGCGCGCCCGCTCGTCACACGCGCATATACTCACAGTCCGATCATGGCAAAGATCACCCCTCGCTCACAGGACTTTTCAGAGTGGTACCTCGACGTCATCCGCGAAGCGGATCTGGCCGATTACGCGCCAGTGCGTGGTTGCATCGTCGTCAAGCCGTATGGCTGGACGATTTACGAGCACATGCGCGACTACTTGGACAAGCGCTTCAAAGACACCGGCCACGTCAACGCTGCCTTCCCGCTGTTTATCCCGATGAGCTTCCTGCAGAAGGAAGCGCAGCACGTCGAGGGGTTCGCGCCGGAGTTGGCCGTGGTCACGCATGGCGGCGGCGAGCCGCTAGAAGAGCCGCTCGTCGTGCGGCCCACCAGCGAGACGATCATCGGCTACTCCTACGCGCAGTGGATCAAGAGCTATCGCGACCTGCCGGTGCTGATCAATTGCTGGAACAGCGTAGTGCGCTGGGAGAAGCGCACCAAGCCCTTCTTGCGCACGATGGAGTTCTACTGGCAAGAGGGCCACACCGCCCACGCCACCCACGAAGAGGCGATGGAAGAAGTGCTGCGCATGCTCAACGTGTATTACGACCACATGCGCGAAGACTGCGCGCTGACCGGCTTCCGAGGCCGCAAGAGCATCAACGAGCGCTTCGCCGGCGCGATCAACACCTTCTCCGTCGAGAGCATGATGGGCGATAAGCGCTCGCTGCAGAGCTGCACCAGCCATGACCTCGGCCAAAACTTCGCCAAGGCCTTCGAGATCAAATACCTCGACCGCGACAACACCGAGAAGTATTGCTGGACGACCTCGTGGGGGCTGAGCTGGCGCTTGCTCGGCGCGGTCATCATGGTACACGGCGACGACCAGGGCTTGCGCCTGCCGCCCAAGATCGCCCCGATCCAAGTCGTGATCGTGCCGATCTTCAAGAACGACGAAGAGAAGTCGCAGGTCATGGCCGTTGCGGATCAGATCGCTAAGTCGCTCAAGGCATCCGGGCTGCGCGTGAAGCTGGACGACCGGGATGAGACGCCGGGCTACAAATTCAACGACTGGGAGATGCGCGGCGTGCCAGTGCGCGTGGAGATCGGTCCGAAGGACGTAGCCAACCGCAGCGTGGCGCTGGCTCGGCGCGATCTGCCCGGCAAGGCCGGCAAGTCGTTCGTGCCGCAGGATGGCTTGGCCGAGCGCATTCACGACCTGCTGCCGGAAATTCATGCCTCGCTGCTCCGGCAGGCCGAGGCGTTCCAGAACAGCCACATCCGCGAGTGCTTCACCTGGGACGAGGTGAAGGAAGCCGTGCAAGACGGCTGGGCGCTCGCGCCGCTGGAGGACGATCCCAAGAACGACGCACGCATCCGCGAGGAGCTGACGGCCAAGAGTCTGAACTTCCCGCTCGACCAGCCGGAAGGCGAGTGGACGTGCGTGGTCAGCGGCAAGAAGGTGCGCGAGCGCGCGCTGATCGGCAAATCGTATTAATTAATCGCGAGGCGGCAGGGCGAGCAGGGGACGCTTCCCACCCTGCCGCCTCGCACGGGCGAACCTCAATGCGGCAGCCCGTCAATCTGCCGGGCCAGGTTGAAGTCCTTGTCGGTCAGGCCGCCGGCGTCGTGCGTGATCAGCGCCAGCGTGACCTTGTTCCACTTGATGGTGATGTCGGGATGGTGCTGCGCCGCCTCGGCCAGCACGCCCACCGCCGTGGCGAACATCAGCGACTGGGGAAAGCCGCTGAAGGTGTAGGTCTTGGTGATCTCTCCGGCCTCGTTCAAGCGCCAGCCTTCAACCTGCGCCAGGCGCTCCTGAATCTGCGCGTCATTGAGCTTTGCCATCGTCAAAACCTCCTTCGCTAATACAATCCAAGTTGTGTTGCGCATTATCCACGCGCGGAGCGAAGTTCACTTTGACCAGGCGCGCCTGCTGATGCGCGAATACCACGACGCGGTGATCGCGCTGGCCGCTGCGACCGGCGCTTGCACCTGATTCGACAGCTTCGACGCGGAGCTGGTGCAGCTCCCTGGAGCGTATGCGCCACCGCATGGCCGACTGCTGCTCGGCCTGACGGAGACGCAGGTCGCCGGCATGGCCGCATTGCAGCCCGTGGACGCGCTGACGGGGGAGATCAGGCGGCTATATGTGCGGCCAGCGGCGCGCCGTCAGGGCGTGGGACGCGGCCTGGTCGCCGCGCTCATCGAAGCCGCGCGCCAGGCCGGCTATGCGCTGCTGCGCTTGGAGATGCTGGAAGCGATGCGCGAGGCGCAAGCCCTGTTCCGTTCGCTGGGCTTCCGAGAGATCGAACGCTTTCGCGCGCCGGTTGGTGATACCGACCGGACGATCAGCCTAGGGCTGTGGCTCTAGGCAGCGCGCACGCCTCACGACTCTGCGATCTGCACGTATTCCTGTCGCAACACGGCCTCATCGCTGATCCCGAAGCGCGCCAGCAGCTTGCCGATGACGGCGGCCTTGCGCTCGGCGTCGCGCTTGCTCCAGGTGCGGCTCTTGATCTCCAAGAAGTAACCGTCGCGTGCCGGGTTCACCATGCGGTCAATGTTGATGAATAACTCCTCGTCGTCGTAGAACACCTCCCAGCGGAGGCGATCCTTCTCGACGTGCACCTCGCGGGCCGGCTTGAAGTACTCGCGGTAGAAGCGCAGGCTGCGATCGGCCGGCGACATGAAGCGCACCCGGCTGAGCAGGATGGAATGGGGGTATTCGCGTTCGCTCTGGCCGCTCACCAGCGTCAGCCGATAGCGACTGCCGACGACGTTGCCCTTCTCGTCCACGCGCTCGTCCTCGCGATAGCGCAGGCGCGACGGCTCATCGGCGAAGAAGAAGTACGTGTCGTATTGGCGATAGTGTACATGGCGAACGATGCTGATCTCGCCGCCGTTGATGATCTCGATGATCGGCTGCGGATCGCCGATGCGGGCTTTCACCTGAACCTCGAACGATTCCTCCTGCTGCACGCCGCCGATGGCCGCCAGCTTGCGCAGCACGTCGCTTTCGCGCGCGATGAGGAAGGAGTGAACTTGCTGCGCCAGCCGGTTGGCCTCCGACACAATTGCCGCCTCGTCCAGCGTGAGCAGCACGCGGTCGCGCATTAGCGGCTTGCCGTTCACGAACACGTCGCGCACGTCGCTGGACTTGCTGGAATACACGATCTGCGTGTAGATCGCATCGCTGCCGGCGGCGATGCCGGAGTACTGCGGCGTGCTGTGCAACCGGCATAGCTCCAGCACGATTACGTCGGCGCGCTTGCCGACTTCGAGCGAGCCGGTGACGTTGCCGATGTGCAGGGCGTGCGCACCCATCCGCGTCGCCATCAACATGGCCATGCGCGCCGGCACGGCAACTGGATCGCGCGTGCTGCCCTTGGCCAACAGCGCTGCCAGCCGCATCTCCTCGAAGTGGTCGAGGTCGTTGTTGCTGGCCGGACCGTCCGTGCCGATGCCGACGTTGAGGCCGGTCTTGAGCATCTGCGCGACGTTCGCGATGCCGCTGGCCAGCTTGAGATTGGCCGAGGGGTTATGCGCCACTGTCGCCCCGGCGTTGCGCAGCGTGCGCATCTCGCCGGCATCTATTGCTACGCAGTGCGCGGCGATCACCTTAGCCTCCAGCACGCCGTTCTTCTTCACCCAGTTCACCACTGGCATGCCATGTTCGCGCCGGCTGTCCTCCACTTCCTGAAAGGTCTCGCTGATGTGGATGTGCAGCGGCACGTCGTAGCGGATGGCGATCTCGGCGCAGGCGCGCATCAGCGGGCCGCTGCAGGTGTAGGGCGCGTGTGGGGCGATCACCGGCGTGATCAGCGGGTGATCCTTCCACTTGCGGATGAACGCTTCGGTGAACTCCAGGCTCTCGTCTGCGCTCGAAGCATCGGGCGTGGGGAACTGCATGATGGTCTGTGAGCACAGCGCGCGCATGCCGACCTCGGCGATGGTCTGCGCGATGGTCTCCTCGAAGTAATACATGTCGTTCACGCAGGTTACGCCGCTGCGGATCATCTCGGCGCAGGCTAGGCGCGCGCCCAGCGCCACGAATTCCGGCGAGACGAACTTCCGCTCGACCGGCAGCATGTAGCCGTAGAGCCAGACGTCCAGCCGCAAGTCGTCGGCCAGGCCGCGCAGCAGCGTCATCGGCACGTGGGTGTGACAGTTGATCAGGCCGGGCATGATGCAGCAGCCTGTGCAGTCAATGACTTCGCTTGCGGTGTAGTCGGCTGCGATTTGATCGGCGTCCCCCACTGCCACGATCGAGTCACCGCGGATGGCGACGGCGCCGTTCGGATACTGATGAAAGGCGTCGTCCATGGTGATGACGACGCCCCCGGTAAGCAAGATGTCGGCGTGCTGCATGGGTCGGTTATAGCACAGCGGGAAAACGCGAACACCGACCATTGACAAACTCGGCTATAGTGATATAAGGGTATCCCGGTTGGGGAGTAGCCTTCTCCAAGATGAGACCAGCCGGTCGTCAGTACGGGCCTGGCGGCCTCGGCCGGCTGTAAGCGCCATTCCATGCGCGATAGGCGAGACCACCATGGGGTAACGAACCATGGTGGTCTCGTTATGTTTAACAGGAGCGATAAACTTGAATATTCCTACGTTGATCTTGTTCATCGTTGGATTGGGGTTGTTAATCGCCGGCGCCGAGCTGCTGGTGCGCGGCGCGGCGCGATTAGCAGCCGCAGTGGGCATCTCAGCGCTGGTGATTGGCCTCACCGTTGTCGCGTTCGGCACCAGCTCACCCGAACTGGCCGTGAGCGTGCAGGCGGCGCTGGCCGGACAAGCCGACATCGCTTTCGGCAACGTCGTCGGCAGCAACATCTTCAATATTTTGGTGATCATCGGGCTCTCGGCACTGATCACGCCGTTGATCGTAGCGCAGCAGTTGGTGCGGCTGGATGTGCCGGTCATGATCGGCGTAACGGTGCTGGCGGCCTTGTTCGCGCAGAACCTGAACATCAGCCGGCTAGAAGGGATCATCCTGTTCGCCGGGCTGGTGATCTACACGATCTTCTTGTTCGTGCAAAGCCGGCGCGAGGCCAGCGCCGTGGTGGAGCAGGAATACGCGCAAGAGTTCGGTGAGCGACCCAGAGGGCCACTCCAGGTTGCGCTCAACCTCGTCTTCGTCGTAATCGGTTTGGGGATGTTGGTGATCGGCTCGCGCTGGCTCGTGGACGGCGCTGTGGCGATCGCGCGCGTCCTAGGCGTCAGCGAGCTGGTGATCGGGCTGACGATCGTCTCGGCGGGCACATCGCTGCCGGAAGTGGCTACGTCGCTCGTCGCGGCGATCAAAGGCGAGCGCGACATCGCCGTGGGCAATGCCGTAGGAAGCAACATCTTCAACTTGTTGTCCGTGCTAGGGCTCTCCAGCATCGCCGCGCCGTCCGGCATCTCCGTCGCGCCTGCGGCGCTCAACTTCGACGTCTGGGTGATGCTGGCCGTCGCCATCGCATGTCTGCCGGTGTTCTTTACTGGCTACCGAATCTCGCGCTGGGAAGGGGCGATGTTCGTCGGCTACTACATCGCCTACGTTGCCTACTTGATCCTCGCGGCGACCCAGCACGATGCCCTGCCGGCCTTCAGCAGCGCGATGCTGCTGTTCGTCATTCCGCTTACGCTGGTTACTTTGGCCGTCACGGTCTTTCGCGAGTTCTGGCTGCGCAAGCAACAGGCGGCGACGCAAGCTTAGATTGCCCGCGCCAACACCTCCAAGCGCGATCCAAACCGATCATGAATGACGCGCTCGTGATCCCGCTCCTTATCTGCGCCGTCGGCACGATGCTCGCCGGTCTGTTTGTAGCGACGGCGCTTGGGGCGCGCATCTCCACGCGCGCCATGGGCTGGTTGCTAGCCATCGTCCCCGCCATCGCGTTTGGAGCACTGATCGCGCAATCGCCGCTCGTCCTGGCCGGCCAGACGTTGAGCTGGTCCATCGCCTGGATTCCGTCGCTGGGGCTGCGCTTCTCGCTGTGGCTGGACGGCCTCAGCCTGCTATTTGGGTTGCTGGTGTCGGGCATCGGTATGCTCGTCGTGCTGTACGCCGGCTACTATTTCGCGCCGAAACACGCAGACGACGCACACGGGGAGGACGGGAAATCCCATCCCCCTGCCTCTCAAGACGCCGATGCGCGATTCTTCTTCTACATTCTGCTGTTCATGACTAGCATGCTGGGGTTGGTGCTGGCCGGCGACGTGATCACGCTGTTCGTGTTCTGGGAGGGCACCAGCATCACCTCTTTTTTGTTGGTGGCGTACAAGTCTAAGGATGAAGACGCGCGCCGAGGCGCCTTCCGCGCGTTGTTCATCACCGGCGGCGGTGGGGTTGCGCTGCTGGCCGGGTTGATTTTCGCGTCGTCCATCGCCGGCAGCACCAGCTTCGCCGACATCGTGCAGCAGGGCGATGTGCTGCGGGCCAGCGAGCTATACCCGGTCATGTTTGCCTTGATCGCCCTCGGTGCGCTCACTAAGAGCGCGCAAGCGCCGGCACACTTCTGGTTGCCCGGCGCCATGAGCGCGCCCGCGCCGGCGTCGGCGTATCTGCACTCGGCCACCATGGTCAAAGCCGGCGTGTATTTGCTCGCGCGGCTGCATCCCGCCATCGGCCTAACCGATCTGTGGTTCTGGACGCTGAGCCTCGTGGGCCTAGCCACGATGCTCATCGGCGCATACGTCGGCTTTAAGCAGAACGACCTGAAAGCGCTGTTGGCCTATTCCACCGTCAGCCAACTCGGCGTGTTGGTCATGCTGATCGGCCAAGACACCGAGATCGCCTTCAAAGCCCTCGTGATCAGCGTCCTGGCGCATGCGCTGTACAAGAGCGCGCTCTTCCTGGTCACCGGCATTGTGGATCACGAGAGCGGCACGCGCGACCTGCGGCAGCTAGGGGGCATTTGGCGCGCAATGCCGGCCACGTTCGGCGTAGCCTTGATCGCGGCGCTCTCCATGGCCGGCCTACCGCCGCTCTTCGGCTTCTTGGCTAAGGAGACGCTGCTCGCCACGGCAACGCACCCCAACGTGCCGCCCATCGTGGATGTGATCTTCCCGGCGGCTGCGGTTGCCGCCGGTGCGCTCATCTTGGCACAGGCCGGCCTAATCGTGTTCGAGGCCTTCTTGGGCAAGCCCAAGGCGGAGCTGCATCCTCACGAAGCCCCGCCGCCGATGTGGATCGCGCCGGCTATCCCGGCGGTCGTCTCGCTCGCCGTCGGCCTGCTGCCCGAGCCGGAAGCACTGGCGACGCTGCTGGCGCGCGCGGCAGCAGCGAGCTATGGCGCGCCGGTGAAGGTATCGCTGGCGCTGTGGACGGGCATCAGCGTGCCGCTGGTGTTAAGTGCCGTCGCCGTCACAATCGGCGCGATCACCATTGCGCTGCGCGGACGCCTGCGCCCACTATTCACGCGCCTCAGCGGCGCGCTCAGCTTAGAACCCCTCTACACCGGCGCGCTGAAAGCGATTGACGGTTTGGCGTGGCTGGTGACGCGCGTGCAGAACGGCAAGCTGCGCCTGTACTTGGCGATCATGTTGATCAGCGGCGGGGTGATCGTGGTGACGATCGGTCGCCTGAGCGTGCCGATAGTGGCGCCGGCCGATTTTGGCATGCGCCCCGAGCTGGCGGCGCTGCGCGTGTTCCTGTTGTTAGTCGTCGGCATCGCGGCGCTGGCCAGCGTGCGGCTGCGGCGCGACCTATTCGCGATTTTGGCGCTGACCGCGTCGGGCCTGAGCATTGCGGTGTTGATGATGTTGGAGCCGGCGCCCGACATCGCCCTGGTGCAGGTAGTCGTGGAGACGCTGACGATGGTGGTACTGGTGCTGGTGCTCACGCGCGTGCCGCGCGAACAGCGGGAGCGCGCCTTTGAATTCACCTTCCGACAGACTCGCCCCGGCTTGATCCGCGACGTGTTGATCGCCCTCGGCAGCGGCGCGGTGATGTTTGCGATCGTGATGACGGCGCTGGGCACGCGCCCGCGCGAATCGCAGGTGACGCCGTACTACGAGCAGAACGCCAAGCCGCTCACCGGCGCGAACGACATCGTCGGCGCGATCGTGATTGACTTTCGCGGCTTTGATACGCTGGTGGAGATCAGCGTCTTCGCGGCGGCCGGCCTGGCAATCTACACGCTGCTGCGCTACGCCTCGCGCAAGGCCGGCGATCGCGACGACGATATACCTGTGCTCGATGAGCGCATGCTGCCGTTCCGCGGCATCGCCGGCCCGCTCACGTCGCCCTTCGTGCAAGCGCTGGCGAGGTTGATCCTGCCGCTCACCCTTCTGCTCGCGGCTACACATGTCCTATACGGCCACGACCAACCCGGCGACGGCTTCACGGCAGGCGTGATCATCAGCTTGGGGCTGGCGACGTGGTACGTCGTGTTCGGCTACGCCGAGACGAAGCGCCGCTTGGCGTGGCTGCAGCCGAGCCTGTTCATCGGCGCCGGCCTGCTGTTGGCCATCGGATCGGCGGTCGCCGCCGCGATCATCGGCGGATCCTTCTTCTCGCCGGTGGACTTCGGCAAATTGATGGGGCTCGGCTTTCTGCCGCGCGGCGTGTATTTCAGCACGGCTACGTTTTACGAGCTGGCTATTTGTCTGACCGTCACCGGCGGCGCCGTGCTGATGCTCGATACGCTTGGCCATCCGAAGGACAGCGATGCCGAGACGACGCGCCAGATGGACGAGATCGCCGCGTTACGACGGCGCGGCGAGGTCACACTGGGCGAAGCCCCGGCATCGGACGGTGAAGGTCAGCAGTTGCCGGCTGAAGACAAGCGCCCGGAAGTTTTAGAGCGAGAGAGCTGACGAGTCATCCACCCATCTGCTCACCTGACGACTCGCTTGACAAGGGAGAGATGCCTATGGAAGTGTTTGTTGCCTTGACGATCAGCGTATTGTTCGCCATCGGCGTGTTCCAGCTCCTGCGCCGCAACCTGATCCGTTCAGCTATCGGCATGGCCATCGTGTCGAACGCGATCAACCTCTTTCTGCTTGCTGCCGGGGCATATCGCGGCGAAGTTGCTGCCTATGCCAATCAGGTCGGCCAGCGCAGCGACGCGCTGCCGCAGGCGCTCATCCTCACGGCCATCGTCATCAGCATGGGCGGCTTTGCCGTCGTGCTCTCGATGTTGTATGTACTCTCGGTGCGTTACAAGACCAGCGACAGCGACGAGGTGAAGGGGCTGACGCACTGACGAGGCATCTTGAAGCATGACGTCATCCTCGCTGGTCATTCTCCCCATCATCATCCCGCTGACCGCTGCAGCGGTGGCGGTGTTGTTGCGCAACCATCGGCGCGCGCAAGCCGCCTGGGCCTTCGGCGCCATGGTCGCGTCGTTCATATGCAGCAGTGTGCTGCTGTGGGTGGTGACATCGAGCGGTGCGCCGGTCGTCTTCCAAGTAGGCGGCTGGCCGGCGCCGGCCGGCATTTCATTGGTCGGCGACCGGCTATCGGCGCTGATGGCAGTGATGTGCCAACTCGTATTAGTCGGCGGCTTCCTATACGCGCTGGGGTGTCGCGACCAGTGCGCGCAGTACCCGGCGTTCTACCCGCTCTTTCTGATGCTGGCCGTCGGCCTGACGGGCGCAATGCTCACCGGCGACTTGTTCAACCTGTTCGTGTTCGCCGAGCTGCTGGTGTTCGCCGGTGCCGCGCTCACAGCCATGTCCGACGACAAGTTCGGCACCGAAGCCGCATACAAATACTTCTACATCAGCTTTGTGGCTTCCATCGCGCTGCTGCTGGCCAGCGGTAGCTTGTATGTGTCGTATGGCACGCTGAACATCGCCGACCTGGCCCGACGCATCGCAGCCGATCCTTCACCGCCGCTGGCGCTGCCGGCCATGGCGCTGCTGATGATTTTCTTCATGGTCAAGGGTGCAGTGATGCCCTTTCACTTTTGGCAGCCGGACTTCCATACCGCTGCGCCGACGCCGGTGCATGCGGTGCTGTCGTCAGTGGTGGTCAAGCTCGGCATCTATGGCTTTCTGCGCATGACCACGCTGCTGTTCGTCGAGCAAGCCGAGATCATCCGCGCGGTGCTGGTCGTCGTCGGCGCCGTCGGTGTGTGGTTCGGCGGCCTGGGCGCGGTTGGCACATACGACGCCAAGCGCATGTTGGCCTACTCAACGCTCGGCCAGCTCGGGTTCATCCTGGTCGCTATCGGCTGGGGCACGCCGCTGGCGCTGGCAGCAGCGATTGTGTATGCCTTCAACCACAGCCTGCTGAAAGCAGCGATGCTGATGCTGGCCGGCAGCGTCGCCAGCCATGCGCCGGTGAAGACGGCCGCTTTTGCGGCCATCACCGGGCTGGGCAAAAAGCTGCCCTGGGCCGGCGTGCTGTTCCTGCTGGGCGGCATGGGATTGGCCGGCATCCCGCCACTCAACGGCTTTATCGGCAAGCTCATGTTGTTCCGCAGCGGCGTCGAGGCGCAGGCGTACCTGCCGCTGGCGGCCATCGGCCTGGCGGGCATCGTCACGCTGGTATACGTCATTCGCGCCTTCCAGCGCATCTGGTGGGCGCCCTTGCCAGAGGGTGTTAAGCCTAAACCCTACGGCGACCGGCTGATCGCGCCGGCGTTGCTGATCGCGCTGAGCTTGGGACTGGGCATTTGGGCGGAACCGCTGGTGAGCCTGGCCGAGGCGACGGTGGCGTGGATGAGCAGGCCGGAACTCTACGTGCGCGCAGTGCTCGGCGGCTAGCCGAGAAGAGGAGAAAGCGAATGGAACAAATCCTGAGCGTCACGTTCGCGCTCGCGCTGTTCGTGCATGCGGTGCTGCTGAGCGTGGCCGTGTGGCGCACGCTGCGCGGCGAAAACGCCGTAGATCGCCTGTTAAGCGTAGAGCTGTTGAGCATGTTGGCGTTGTGCATGCTGATCTTGATCACGCTCATCACCGGCGAAAGCATCTACATGGACATTGCCCTGGCACTGGCTGCGCTCGGGTTCATCGGCACGTTGGCATTGGCCAAGTACCTGGCCGACCAGCGCATGTTCTAGGCTGCTGAGGCTTAAGCGGATTGATCTTATGGAGACTGTTTGGCGCATCTTGACCTTGGCATTGGTGGTCATCGGCACGCTCTTTTCAATCGTCGGCGTGCTGGGACTGATCCGTCTGCCGGACGTTTACACGCGGCTGCACGCAGCCGGCAAAGTGGGCGTCTTCGGCGCGGCGCTCTTGGCCGCCGCGGCTGCGCTCACCGCTCCATCGGTATTGGGCAAAGCGATCATCCTGATTGCGTTGCTGGTCATCGCCGGCCCGGTGGTATCGCATGCGCTGGCGTCGGCAGCCTACCGCATGGGCATCCCACTCAAGCGCGCCGTGCGCGATGATCTAGCTGCCGAACGAGATCGGCGTGCGGCCTTGCGCGACTTTCTAGATCATTCAGTATAGTTTTAGGCGATGCTCGCCCTCCCCATCATCGCGTGCCTGATCGGCGCATCTGCCGGGGCAGCGTTCACGTTCATCCCACGCGTCAGATCTATCCCCTCACACGCGCTTGGGTGGCTGTTGGCCGTCGCACCGGCGAGCGCTTTTACCGCTATCGTGTTGCACGTGCCGCAGATCACAGCCGGTGATGCGTTGACCTGGCGCATCCCCTGGCTGCCGGCACTTGGCGTCGAGTTTGCCTTCTACCTGGACGGCCTAAGCGCATTGTTCGGGCTGATCATCACAGGCATCGGGGCACTGGTGCTGATCTATGCCGGTTACTACTTTGCGCCTAAGCATGCCGACAAGCGGGCGACAGGCGGAAGCCACGCAGCGGCGCTGCACGGCAAACCGTCCCTTCACACTACGGCTCATCAAACCAACGCCCACTTCTTCCTCTACGTCCTGCTCTTCATGACCAGCATGCTGGGGCTGGTGCTGGCCGGTGACGTGATCACGCTCTTCCTGTTTTGGGAAGGCACCAGCATCACGTCGTTCCTGCTGATCGCCTACAAGACTAAGGACGAAGAAGCCCGCAGCGGCGCGTTCAAGGCGCTTTTCGTCACCGGCGGCGGGGGCATCGCGCTGCTGGCCGGGCTGCTGTTTGCTGCGGCCATCAGCGGCAGCACCGACCTGATGACCATCCTGAGCAACGGCGACGCGCTGCGCAGCAGCCCATGGTATCCGGTCATGTTGGGATTGATCGCTTTCGGCGCGTTCACCAAGAGCGCGCAAGCGCCCTTCCATTTCTGGCTGCCGAAGGCCATGGCGGCGCCTACGCCGGCCAGCGCCTACCTTCACTCGGCGACGATGGTCAAGGCCGGCGTCTATTTATTGGCGCGCTTGCACCCCACGCTCGGGAACACGCCATTATGGTTTTGGCTGCTGATTGTGACCGGCGGGACGACCATGTTGCTCGGGGCGATCATCGGCCTGCGCCAGAGTGACCTCAAGGGCATGCTTGCCTACTCGACCGTCAGTCAGCTCGGCGCATTGACGATGCTGATCGGCGAGGAAGCGCCGACGGCTTTCAAGGCGCTGGCGATCGGCATCTTGGCGCATGCGCTCTACAAGGGAGCGCTGTTCATGGTTGCCGGCATCGTGGATCACGAGACCGGCACGCGCGACCTGCGACGGTTGGGCAACTTGTGGCGCGTCATGCCGTGGACGTTCCTCATCTGCGGCATCGCGGCGCTCTCCATGGCCGGTCTGCCACCGCTGTTCGGCTTCCTGGCCAAGGAGACGCTGCTGGCCGCGGAGTTAGAGGAGGTGCTGCCGCGCCTGACGCGCATTGTGCTGCCTGCCGTCACTGTGCTCACCGGCGCGCTGATGCTGGCCCAAGCGGCCAGCTTGGCACTGGATACGTTCGTGACCAGGCCGGGAGTGGGCTGGCCAGCGGCGCGGCATGACTCGGAGGACGGACGGGCTCACTACGCCCTGCACGCGCACGAGCCACCGGCGGGTATGCTGCTCGGCCCGGCCGCTTTGGCAGCGCTTTCGTTGATCATCACTGCGTTTCGGCCGGAGATTGTCGTCGGCCTGCTAGCCAGCGCGGCTACAGCCGCATATGGCGCGCCGGTCAAGGTGGCGCTGGACCTGTTCCACGGCATCAACTTGCCCCTGATCCTAAGCAGCACTGCGATCGCGCTGGGTATTGTGCTGTTCACGCTGCGCAGCCCAATTCGCAGCATCCCGAACGCGCGGGCGCTGAACATGAACCTTATTTACGACGGCGTGCTTCGCGTCCTGGATCGCGCTGCCGACATCGCTACGCGCACACAAGCCGGTCGCATCCGCATTTACCTCGCGGTGATCCTCACGGCGTTCTTTGCGCTGGTGATCGCCTTTGGCGGGCTGTGGCGCGTTTTCGACGGCGCAGCGTTGGCCAACCTGAGTCGGCGCTTGTTCGACGAGCCGTTTAGCACGCAGACTGCGCTGCGCGCCTTCGGTTTGATCCTGGCCGTCGCGGCGTCGTTCGTGTCGGTCATCATCCGGCGCGACTTGCTGGCTATCATCGCGCTCGGCTCATCCGGATTGGCCATTGCTGTGGTCATCGCCCTCGAACCGTCGCCGGATGTGGCGCTAGTGCAAGCCGTGGTAGACACGCTGACGCTGGTGGTGTTGGTGTTGGCGCTCTCTCGGCTGCCCCACGCGCAGCGTCGGCGCGCCGAAGAGCTGAACGACTCCGGAATCCAGAAGTGGAACGCGCTGCTTGCCGTGGCCGGCGGCGCGTTAGTGACGGCGCTCTGTCTGTATGCCTTCGGCTCGCGCCCGCGCACATCGCTGGTCACGCCTTACTACGAGCAAAATGCCAAGCCGCTCACCGGGGCAGCAGACATCGTCGGCGCAATCGTGGTGGATTTTCGCGGCTTCGACACGATGATCGAGATCACCGTATTCAGCGTGGCCGGAATTGGCGTCTTTTCGCTGCTGCGCTACGCCATGAAGAAGCGCGAAACTGCGGGCTTGCCGGCCGAGGGTGAGATTGAGTCGAACCTGGCTGCGTCGTCGCAGCGGCCGCTGCCGCCCACGATCAGCGGAATTGACGGTGGACGCACGTCGCCGTTCATCCGCGCCCTCGGTTACGTGGCGCTGCTGTTGGCGTTCATCTTAGCCGTCGTGCAGATGGTCTACGGCCACGACCAGCCCGGCGACGGCTTCACCGCCGGTGTCACGCTTAGCCTGGGGATAGGGTTTTGGTACGTGGTCTTTGGTTACGATGAGGCTAAGCAGCGCTTGCGCTTCCTGCGACCTGGGCTGCTGATCGGCGCGGGAATCCTGACGGTCATGGCCGGTTCGACCGCACCGACGTTCCTCGGCGGTGGATTCTTCTCGCCGTTTGACTTCGGTGCGGCGCTGGGGTTGCCTTTGCCAGAGGGCTTCTACATCAGCACGTCGTTTTTGTTCGAGCTGGCCATCTGTCTAGCCGTCCTCGGCGCTGCTACCCTCATCATTGACACGCTCGGTCACCCGGAGCGAGATTTGGAATGAGGCGTCGGCGCGCTCGGCAGTGGAGCGCGTTCGCGCACTGGGAGGATAGAGCATGGAAATCATCAAGGCCATTTCGATCGGTGCACTGTTCGGCATCGGGCTGTACCAACTCCTGCGTCGCAACGTCATCCGCTCGGCCATCGGCCTAAGCATCATCTCGAACGCGATCAACCTTTACTTGCTGTCCGTCGGCGCGTACGACGGCGTGGTCGAGGCATATGCGAAGGCCGTCGGCCAGCGCAGCGACGCACTGCCTCAGGCGCTCATCCTGACGGCGATCGTCATCAGCCTGGGCGGCTTCGCTTTCGTGCTGGCGCTGCTCTACGTCATCGCCGCACGTTACCGCACCGGCGACAGTGATGAGGTGAAGGGGTTGAGCCACTAAGGGCAGCTTCTGACTCATCGCAGCTCATCTATGACACCTTCCTTAGCCGCGATCCTTCCGATCATCATTCCGCTCACGGCTGCGGCGGTCGCACTGCTGCTGCGGCGCAACTTCCGGCTGCAGGCCGCCTGGGCGTTTGGCGCGATGCTGACGGCATTCGCGACGAGCGCCTACTTACTGTGGACGGTGTGGTCCACGGGCCGGCCGGTCGTGTATCAGATGGGGCTGTGGCCGGCGCCATTCGGCATCACGATCGCCGCCGATCTCCTCTCGGCCACCATGGCGGCGATGGCGCAACTGGTGTTCGTGTTCGGGTTCATCTACGCGCTGGGCGCCAAAGACAAGGCCGTGCGCCACTCGACGTTCTACCCGCTGTTCTTGTGTCTGGTCACCGGGCTAAGCGGCGGCATGCTCACCGGCGACATCTTTAACTTGTTCGTCATGATCGAGCTGATCGTCATCAGCGGCGCCGTGCTCACCGCGCTGAGCGACGACCGCTACGGTCCGGAGGCGGCTTACAAATACTTTCTCATCAGCACGGTCGCTTCGGTCTGCTTGCTGTTTGGGGTCGGCTGCTTGTACGTGAGCTACGGCACGCTGAACATGGCCGACTTGGCCGCGCGCATCGCAGCCGATCAAGCGCCGGCCCTGCTGCCGGCCGCCATCGTCTTCCTGGCCGTCACGTTCATGATCAAGAGTGCCGTCGTGCCCTTTCACTTTTGGCAACCCGACTTCCACACTGCCTCGCCAACGCCGGTATCGGCGATGCTGTCATCGGTAGTGGTGAAGATCGGCGTCTATGGCTTCCTGCGCATGACCACGCTGCTGATGCCGCATGCCGACTGGCTGCGCGCGGTGCTCATCGCGCTGGGCATTGTGGGCGTCATCTTCGGCGGATTGGGCGCGGCCGGCACGCACAATGCCAAGCGCATGTTCGCCTATTCGACGTTGGCACAGATCGGCTTCATCCTTATCGGCATCGGCTGGGACACGCCGCTGTCGTTGGCCGCGGCAATTCTGTTCACCTTCAACCATGCGCTGATCAAGAGCACGATGCTGATGCTCAGCGGATATCTGGCCAGCCGCGCGCCGGTAAAGACGGCGTCGTTTGGCGTGCTGCGCGGCACAGGCAAATATGCGCCGCTGGCCGGCGTGCTGTTCTTTGTTGGGGGGATGGCCTTGGCCGGCATTCCGCCGACCAACGGCTTCATCAGTAAGTTGGCGCTCTTCCAGAGCGGCGTGCAGGCTGCTCAAAGCGGCGACGTGAACGCGACATCGGCGTATTGGGCGCCGCTGCTGTTGCTCGGTATCTCCAGCATCATCACCCTGGTCTACGTCTTCCGCGCGCTGATGAAGATCTGGTGGGAGCCATTTGAGCCCAGCTCGCCGGAAGCCAAAGTGAAGACGGACGGCGACAGCTTGCTGGCGCCGGGCCTGATGATCGCGGCATGCGTCGCGCTGGGCATCTGGGCGCAGCCGCTGCTGCAACTGGCGCAAGACACGAGCGCATGGATGCGCCAGCCGCAGGCCTACGTGCAAGCCGTGCTGGGTGAGCGGACGAGCCGGCTGAGGTGAATCACCATGCCGATGCGCTTCGATATCAGGCTTCGAGATTGAGATTTTTTATTGAAGGAGATCACATGCTGGCATACCTGAGATTGACCTTGATTTGCTGGTTGATTTACCTGGCCATCACGGCCAACCTCGAGGTTGCGAACCTCGTAGTGGGCTTGCTGATCGGCTTGGCCATCGCCCTAATCCTCAAGCCGATGAGCCAGGCGTTATCGCTGCGGCGGTTGCCGGGGGCACTCTTCAACTTGGCCAAGTATGCGATCTGGTTGAGCATAGACATCATCCGCAACGGCATCCGCGTGGCGCGCATCGTGCTCGACCCCAAACTGCCCATTCGACCGGGCATCATCGCCATCCAGGCCGGCATGAAGAGTGAGCTAGGCGTCGCACTCAGCGCACACGCCATCACCGTCACGCCGGGCGAGCAAGTCGTCGAGATCGGCGACGACGGCGTGATGTACACGCACTGCTTGGACGCGATCGCCAGCGCCGAGGGCGCCGAGGAGGCGCAGCGCAAGCGCCGGGCGATGCTGGAGAGCATCTTCGAGTAACGCTGACGCGGAGGAAGCCATGAAAGACCTGTTTCTGATCGTCGCCGTTGCGTCGCTAGTCGTCCACGTGGGGATGATTTCGGTGGCCGTGCAGCGCGTCTGGCGAGGGGAGACGATCATGGACCGCGTGGTCGCCGCCGACGTCATCGCGACGCTGGTGTTGGGCATCTTCGTGCTTCTGGCGCTGATTGACAACGACGCGCTTTACATAGACCTGGCGTTGGGGGCGTCGGCCATCAGCTACGTCGGCACGATCGCCCTGTCGCGCTACATCGCCAATCGGCAAATGTTCTAGGGCTGCGTGCTCCGCTGTCCTCAATTTGCTTTACACGATGGAAAGTCTCGGGTACCTGATTGCTACGCTCGCTATCCTGGTTGGCACGTTCTTCTCGGTCGTCGGCATCATCGGCTTGGTGCGTTTGCCGGACGTGTATTCGCGCATGCACGCCACCGGCAAAGTCTCGACCTTCGGCGTAGTCTTGCTCACGGTCGCCGCCGTGTTCGTCACGCCGCTGGCCTGGAGCAAGGCATTGGTGTTGATCGCGCTGTTGATCCTCGTCGGGCCGGTGGTCTCGCACGCGATTAGCTCGGCGTCCTATCGGCTGGGCATCCCCATGAAGCAGGCCGTGCGCGACGACCTAGCCGGCAAGCGCGTCAAGGCGCCGTCGCCTCCGATACAACCCGCACGAGTCGAGCGAGCGGAGTGAGGCCGTGTGCCGTTCGGTGCGGATGTGCGCGCGATGCACGGCCGCGGCCACGCGCACGCCGCGAACGATCCGAAGCACTCCATGCGATCTTTGACGAGTTCTGGCATGACTAAGCCTACTGTGCCCGGCGCGCACATGCGCGCCGAAATCCTCGAGCAGCCTGAGGTGCTCCAGCGCTTGCTCGAACACGCCGACGCTGCGCTCGCGCCCATCGCCCGCATTGGGCGCGCCTGCCCTTTTGCCGTGTTGGCTGCGCGCGGCAGCAGCGACAACGCCTCGATCTACGGCAAGTACTTGCTGGAAGGCCAAGCCGGCATCCCGGCTGCGCTGGCTGCGCCTTCGCTCTACACGCTCTACGGCACGCCACCGCGATTGGCCGGCGCACTGGTCATCGGTGTGTCGCAGAGCGGCGCCGCCGCCGATGTGATCGCCGTGCTTGAGGCAGGGCGGCGACAGGGCGCGGTCACGCTTGCCATCACCAACACAGCCGACGCACCCATTACGCGCGCCGCCGAGCATGTGCTACTGCTGAAGGCAGGTCCGGAGCAAGCACTAGCCGCCACCAAAACGGTCACCGCGCAATGCGCTGCATATGCCATGTTGGTCGCCCACATGACGGATCACGCGCACTTGAAGCAACAGCTGGCCGGCCTGCCCGATTGCGTGCGCGAAGTGCTGACTTTGGAGCCGCGGCTGGCCGAGCTTTCCGAGTCGCTCCTCAACGAGGCGCGCGTCGTCGTGATCGGTCGCGGCTACGCCTACGGCGCAGCTCACGAGATCGCCCTCAAGCTGAAGGAGACTTGCTTCATTGAGGCGCACGCTTACTCGGCAGCCGATTTTCTGCACGGGCCCGTGGCAATGATCGAGCCGGGCTATGCGGCCATCGTGCTGCTCAACCACGATGAGACGTTGGAGACGACAGCGGAGGTAATCCGGCGCATCCTTCACCAAGGCGGGCAGGTGCTGTGCTTGGCCACCCAGCCGGCCGCCGCCGCGCTATCCGGCATGGGCAACCGCGCGGCGCTGACCACGCTGGCGCTGGGCGCGCCACCTAGCCTGCTCAGCCCGATCGTCTTCATCGTCGCCGGGCAGTTGCTCGCATTGCACCTGTCGGTGCGGCGCGGCCACAACCCGGACGTATCGCGCGGCCTGACCAAAGTGACGGTGACCAGATAGCTGGGCGCGGCCGTTGTGTGAGGCGCACCCGCGTTCGGTAGAATCGGCGCACAACGGATGCGCAAAGAATTCGTTCCTGCCTCGGCGATGGTCATCGTCGCCCATCCGGACGACATCGAGTTTGGCTGTGCCGGCACCTGCGCCAAGTGGGCCAAACACGGCGCGAAGATCGTCTACGTCCTCGTCACCAGCGGTAACAGCGGCACGCACGACCCCGCACACACCCGCGAGACCATTGCCGCGCTCCGCGAACAGGAGCAACGCGCCGCCGCCGAGATCTGCGGGGTGCACGAAGTGGAATTTTTGCGCTACAACGACGGCGAAGTGATGCCGACGTTGGAGTTGCGCAAAGACCTCGTGCGCATGATCCGCAAGCACAAGCCCGAAGTGGTGATTGCCATGGATCCGACGCGCATGTACGTCGGCAAGGAATACATTAACCACCCTGATCATCGAGCCGTGGCGATTGCCACGATGGACGCGGTTGCGCCGATCGCCGCCATGCCGTTGATGTATCCGGAGCTCGGCCCGGCGCACAAGGTGCGCGAGGTGTGGATTCAATGGGTAGACGACCCCGATACGTGGGTGGACATCAGCGACACGCTCGAGCTCAAAGTGCGCGCGCTGTTGCAGCACAAGAGCCAGGTGAGCGAGGAAGTGGCGCAGCGCGTCCGCGACTGGGCATTCCAGGAAGGCAAAGGATTGATCCCGGCAGAGGCCTTCAAGGTGATCGTTCTAGAGAAGCGCGGCGCATTGGCCGGTGACGATAGGGCTCCCGAGAGCAAAGAGGCGGCGATGGCGCATGGGTCTTGAGTGGGAGGCGAAGGTGAGCTGCGGCACGCAAAACGGCAGAACCTCGCATCCGCGATAGCTCGGCGCTTGTGCGCCCACCGCACGGCCGTCGCAGCGCACCCACAAGGTTCATCGAAAGGATGCCCGGCGTGACTATGGCGACGTTCGTCTCCCCGGCCGCCGTGCTGGCCGTCATCCTCGCGATCGCATTCGCATTGATGCTGACGGATCGCCTGCGCCCCGATTTGGTCGCGCTAGGCGTCGCGTTGTCGCTCGGCCTCACCGGCCTGATCACGCCGAGCGAGGTCTTCTCCGGATTCAGCAGCTCGGCAGTCGTCACCATCATCGGCATTTTCATCCTCGCCCAGGGCCTGCAACGCACCGGCGTGACCCGCGCCTTCGGGCGCTTCCTGGCTCAGGTTAATCGCGGCGGCGAGCGCGGCATGATCGCCCTAGTGATGAGCAGCGCCGCTTTCCTCTCCTTGTTCATGAACAACATCGCGGCTGCCGCCGTGCTGCTTCCGGGCGCGGTGGAGGCGGTCAAACGTCGCCGGCTGATGCCCTCGAAGGTCATGATGCCGCTGGCGTTTGCGACGGCGCTCGGCGGCATGGCCACGCTGCTCACCACGGCAAACATCGTCGTCTCCGAGGCGCTGATCGTAGCCGGGCAACGCGGTTATGGGCTGCTCGACTTCGCGCCGGTAGGCGCGCCGGTTGCGCTGGCCGGTGCGCTGTTCATGCTCACGATCGGCCGTCGGTTATTGCCTGCGCGTGACCCGGCCGCCCTCGCTCCCGAGCGTGCGGACGGCCACACGCTGACCCAGTCGTATGAACTTTTCGAGCGGTTGAACCGCGTGCACATTCCGCCCACGTCGAGCTTGGTGAATTGCCGCATCTCCGAGAGCGGCATCGGCAAGGAATACGGCATGAGCGTCATGGCCATCTTGCGCAACGGCCAGACCTTGCTGGCTCCGTCGCCTGATCAAGTCATCCGCGCTCATGACACGCTGCTGATCATCGGTCGCCGCGAGCGCGCCGAGCAACTGGCCCAGCGCGGCGCAATCGTCGAGCCGGATGGCCGATCGGACATCGAGATCACCTCCGATGATGTCTCGCTGGTCGAGGTGATGCTCGCGCCGCGCTCACGCGCCGTCGGCCAGACGCTGCGCCAGTTGCGCTTCCGCGAGAAGTTCGGCGCCAATGTGCTGGCGCTCTGGCATGGCGGGCGCTCCGTGCGCACCGACCTGGCATCCATCCCGTTGGAATTCGGCGACGCGATGCTGGTGCACGGTTCGCGCGAGGCGATCTCGCTTTTGCAGAGCGACTCGGACTTCCTCGTGCTGCGGCCGCCCAGCGGCGAAGATACGCCTGTTCGTGCCGACCGCGCCATCGCAGCAGTAGTGATTTTGGGCATCGTGCTGCTGGTGGCCGCCCTTGATGTCGTGCCGATCGCCCCGGCGATGATGCTAGGGGCATTGGCTATGGTGCTGTCCGGCTGCCTCTCGATGGACGAAGCGTATCGGGCGATCGAGTGGCGCGCCGTCTTCCTGATCGCCGGCATGCTGCCGGTCGGCATCGCGATGGAACGCACAGGCGCCGCCGATGCGCTCGGGCGAAGCATCGTCGCGTCGCTCTCCAGCCTAGGACCGACGGCGGTCGGCGCCGGCCTGCTGATTTTGACGATGGGGCTCACCCAGGTGATGTCCGGACAGGTCACGGCTATCGTGATTGCCCCTATCGCGATCAGCGCAGCGCAGGCCATCGGCAGCGATCCGCGCGCGGTGGCGATGTTCGTCGCCTTGGGGTGCTCGCTTACCTTCATCACGCCGAGCGCGCACCCCGTGAACACGTTCGTGATGGGCGCAGGCGGCTACACGGCCGGCGACTATCCTCGCGTCGGCGCACCCCTCACGCTGCTATGCACTGCGCTCATCATCGCTCTGGTCGGCCTCATCTGGCGGCCGTAAAAGGCTATGCATCTTCTTAGACGATTGCGCTAAGATTGTGTGTAGCTCGAGTCAACTATGGCCCAGCGCGTGAACCGCATCGTGTTTGTCAATCCCGTCGGCGATTTGGAGACCATCTCACCAGACGGCAGCGATCGCCGACTGCTCAGCTCGGGCGACATATTCTTCCAATTTCCCGCTTGGTCGCCTGATGGCCGGCGAATCGCCGCAGTAGGTGGCGCGCCGAACCGCATAGGGATCTTCGTGTTCGAGGATCGAGAGGATAGTGCGCTTGAGCCTCCCGCGCCTCGCGTGGTCTACGAGAGCAAGCGCGAAGCGCCGGTTTACGTGTTCTGGTCGCCCGATGGCCGGCACCTTAGCTTCATCACGAACCGCCCGGAGGAACAGTCGTTGGGGTTGCACGTCGCCTCGCTGACGGATGCTCCGCGCCCGGCGTCCAGTCGCCTGGTAGCCACCGGTCGGCCATGCTTCTGGGACTGGAGCGCGGACGGCAAGCACATTCTGCTGCACACCGGACTGGCCGGCGAAGCCGGGGCACAGATTCGGTTCATAGACCCGTTCAACCCTTCCGGCGGCTATGCCAGCATCGCGCGGCCGGGGTTGTTTCAAGCTCCCGGCATCGCCCGCAGTGGGCGCTTCTGGGCCTTCGGCCAGGTCAACCGGGCCGGTGAACTCCAACTCGTCGTGGACGAACGCAACGCGAACAATCGCCTGCTCGTGCCGCATCACGGCGTCGCCGCAATCGGCTGGAGCCCGACGCGCGATCAGCTCGCCTACATCAGCCCAACGGAGCCGGTGCGCACCTATTACGGCCCGTTGCGCTTACTGGACGCCACCACCGGCAAAGTGACTCTGCTCACCGACGACACAGTGCTGGCATTCTTCTGGTCGCCCAACGGTCGCCATATCGCCTACTTCACCCTCGCGCAGATCGCCGAATACATTCGGCACAACGTCCTGCCAAATGCGGACGCCGCCGCGCGCGACGGTGGATTCCAGAACCGCGCGGAAGAAGCCGAGGACGAAACCGGCGAGACCGAGTCGCCGGGGTCAGAAGAGAGCCAAGCGGCGCGTGCGATCTGGTTCAACCTCTGGGTCGTGGACATCGAGCGGGGCGAGCACCGGCTGATTAGCACTTTTGAGCCGGCAGAGACATTTGTTGACTACTTCCTGCCCTTCTTCGACCAGTATGCTCTCAGCCACCGCATCTGGTCGCCCGACAGCGACGCGATCGTGCTACCGATCCTCCGGCGCTCCGCCGACGGCAGCGAGCACACCCTGGTTTACGTCATACCGACTCTGCGCAAAGGCGAGGCACCTCGACCGATTGCCGAGGGCAGCATGGCATTCTGGAGCCAATGCTGAGACGATGACCCGTCGAACGCCTCGGATCGCAGCACACCTCGACATCCTTACCCCGCAGGTGCGTCGTCTCACACAGGGGTGCATCCGGTCTGTCGCGGCGGGCATCCCGGTGAAGGGGTGAAGGATTCGCTTATGGAATTCGCGCTAGTCGCGCTGCGCATGCTGCTCGTCATCGCGCTATACGCTTTCCTCGGCGCGCTGCTGTGGGCCTTGCTGCGCGAACGCGCTTCGCCGCCTATGCCCGCTGCGCCTACCTCGCGGCTGATGCAACTGGCGGACGATGGGACGAGCTCGCGCGAAGTGCGGTCCTACGCGATCTACTCGGCAGCGTGGATCGGCCGCGATCCCAATTGCCTCGTATGTGCCGACGACGAGTTCGCCAGCGCACGACACGCTCAGGTGCTTTGGCGGGCAGAAGATCAAGCCTGGTGGATCGAGGACAACCTAAGCCGCAACGGCACATTCGTGAACGGTCAGCGGGTGATGCGCTGCCGACTTAAGGATGGCGACGTGATCGGCATAGGGCGGCTGCGATTCAAGTTCGAGTCGAACGGTGCGCAGGAGCACACGCATACACCCTCGCCGCCTACGCCGACATAGGTCATCCGTTGATCGCCGCGCTCGGCCCTACTAGCCGCGCGTCATCCGTCGCGACGATCTCTGTGCCGATTGGCTCCCCGCGCAACGCGCGCGAGATGCCGTTCTCGACTAGGCCTGAGAAGATGCGCACGGTCACCGTCGGGTGGGCCGTGACGAGATCGAGCATGTCGCGCACCTTGCTCGCCATGCCGCCGGTCACGTCTGCCCCACGCGAGCCGCCCACGCCTTCACGAACCTGATCCCAGTTGAGCGGGGTGATGCGTGGCACGACCGCGAGAGCTGCGCCGGGACGTTGGGGAACCTCTTCCTTCGCCGCCGTGAATCCCCGATATACGCCTTCGGTTTCGCCGGCTAACAGCACGTGCGTCACCGGCAAGCCGTCGGCGAGATAGGCGAATACCTCTTCAGTTGAGACGATCGTCCCGCCGCGCACATCGTCAAACGCTACGTCGCCCATCACCAATGGGACAAGGCCATGCTCCAGCGCCGTCCGGATCGGCACGACATCGAGGTAAACCAGCCGACCATCCACGCAGCGTGCGCTGGCCGATGGGCAAAAACTGACTATCGGCAGCCCTGCCTCGTGGAGCGCATCGGCTACGATGCGGTTCAAACGCGCCGCCGCCACCGACACCTCGGCGAAACCACGCCAGCCTTCGGCATTGCGCACACCGGCGCGCGTGCCGTATCGCTTCGCCGCCGCATGGCCGAACGATCCGCTGCCGTGTCCCAACAGCAAGCGAGGCGCAGAGCCAGGTGCCCTCTCCCTGTACCAATCCACAATCTCCATGGCCAGACGACGGATTACATCCAGGCGCGGCGTGTTCGGCCTCGTTTTGTCGGTAATAAGAGAGCCACCGAGCTTAAGAAAGATCACTTGAAACCAACCTTAATCGGTAATGCGGAATAAACGACCTCGTTTGAGGCTGCCGGTGCTGCCGTGCCGTCTCGACAGGCACAATATTATCTATGGCTTTTCGCACCATCGCGCGATCGAATTAGTTTCCTCGGTATGATTTCCATCACGCCGCGATAGTGCGGATGCGCACTACTCATTATCTAAGGCTGGATTAATATTTCGCCTCGATGCGCGTGTTGCAGCGAGTCACCTTGCTGTTCATCGCAGGGCTTGTTCTCGCCGCGCCGATGTTGTGCGTGCAGTTCTGCGAGCTCCAAAGGAATGTCGCTCGACGGCACATATCGCTTGCCGATATGGCGCGATTGCACGCGCTGAGTTTAGCGGAGCGCAAAGCACAGCATGATCATCATCACGACGATGATCGCGCGCCTTTAGCGCGCCTCAAACAGATGGTGAATAGCGTCACGGAGTTCCTCCTCACGGTGAGCATCGCCATCTGCGCGCTGATCATCGCACAGCGGTTTACTTCTCCGCTGCTGCGCCTGAACTACCCCCTTCTAGCCGTGCCCACGCCACCCCCTAAGGGCTTCTAAGCTTCACCCCCGTTCTTACCCGTAACGCGCATTTGGGTGCGCCGAGTGCGTGCGACGCATCTGAACTGCGCACTGCGTCAACGCATCGAACACACGCACGTATTACCGTCATCGGAATCTGAGTCCTTTAGCCGAGGGCATGATCAATCTGCTCGAGCCGCCGGCGCGAGCGGTGCTTTACATCGCGCTTATGGTCATGGTCGGCCTGCCGATCGGCCTGTATGGCGTCGTGCTGCCGATCTTCCACCGCCATGGGATCAGCGGGCAGCTCATCTTAGGCACAGCCCGACGTATCCAGGCTATCGCCGCCTTGGCGATGTTGGCCGGCGCTACGGCTTTCTTCATCGCACAGGTCGTCCCGCTCGAGCTGGAATTCGGAAGCCTTGCAGAGTGGGTCGAATTCACACGGCGTTCGCTGCTCGGGCAGATGTGGATCGCTCGTCTGGTGCTGGGATTGATCGCTCTGGCAGCGCTGAAGCTGGTCATGAGTCCGACTGCCGGCTTAGTTGCCTGCGCGTCGGCAGGGCTGGCAGCGCAGACCACTATCACGCTCACCGGCCACAGCGCGGCGATGGGCGAGGGGTGGATGCCGGTCGCCGCGGATTTCGCGCATCTCCTGGCGGGGGCGCTGTGGGGCGGCGGCCTAGTCATCTTGTGGGTCGCCGTGCATCATGTGGCGCGCAGCCGGACACCCCAGAGCGCCGAAATGGTGCGCGCGCTGATCCGGCGCTTCTCGCCCTTCGGCATCGCCGGAGTCGCGCTCGTCGCCGGCACAGGCGTGGCGCTCTCTTCGTTGCATGTGGCCGACGCCGATGCGCTGCGGAACTCCGACTACGGCCGGCTGATCCTACTGAAGGCGCTCCTTGCCGTGGGGGCAGTTGCGTTCGCGGCGTTGCACAAGTTCGCAACCCAGCAACAGCTGAAGTCACACGCCGACGTGCGACGCTTTAGCCGCACCTTGCTGGCCGAGTTGGCGTTGGTCATCGGCGTCTTCTTCGGCGCGGCGCTGCTGTCCTCCACTGCACCGGCACACCAATACGTGACCCACCAGATGCCCGACGGCTCTACGCACACGATGCCGATCACGGATCCAGATTTTCAGCGCGCGCTGCGGATCGTCGCATTGGCGACACTCGCAGTGGGCGCCATTGCGTGCGCGCTGGAATGGCGCGCGCGCCTCAAGACTTCCTCAGAGGTAAAGGTATGAGAAGCTACACTCGGTTTGCGGCAGTCTTTGCGCTTGCTGCATCGCTCACCCTGACGACGAATCGAACGACTTTCTCGCACGCAGTGCTGGTCAGCGCCGAGCCGGCGCCGAACTCGACGATCGGCACTTCGCCCAAGCAGATCAAACTGGTGTTCAGCGAGGCGCTTCAGGACGTCGGGCATTCCATCACGCTGCTCGACGAGAAGAAGAACAAGGTTGAGATCGGTAAGCCGATGCTCGACCCACAGGACAAGACCAAGAAGACGCTGATAGCCGAAGTGCCGGTAAAGCTCGCGCTCGGCAGCTACACTGTGGAGTGGAAGAACCTTGCGACGGATGGTCACTCTGAGAAGGGGAGCTTCAAATTCACCTTGACCGAGATGACGGAGATGACGCTGAAGTTCGCCTTCAAAGCTGGTCGAGAGCCGGTCGCCTGCGGCAAGGAGATCAAGAACCTCGGCGCCCGGCGCACCACGGCGCAGATCATGGACGCCCGGATGTACATCTCCAACATCCGCTTGATCGGACCCAGCGGCCAAGTGCCCTTTGAACTCACCCCGGACGGCAAATGGCAGACCGACCGCGTGGCACTGCTCGACTTCGAGGACGGCAGCGCCATGTGCAAGGAAACCGGCAACGCCGACCTGCGCGATGTGATCGTCGGCAAAGCGCCGGCCGGCCGATACACCGGCATCATCTTCGACGTGGGCATTCCCTTCGAGCTGAACCATGCCGATGTCGCCGTCGAGGCCGCGCCCCTGAACATCCAGGCCTTGTGGTGGAACTGGCAGACCGGCTACAAGTTCGTGCGGATTGACCTGGCCACGAACAGTGCACCCCCCAACGACAAGTGGTTCATCCATCTGGGCAGCACCGGCTGCGGCGGCAAGATGGGGCACGGCAGCGACCCGCATGGCATGGCCAACAAGCCCCCGGAGAAGCCCTGCAACAACCCCAACGTCTTCACGGTTCGGCTGAACCGCTTCGATCCGAGCAAGGATCTGATCGTGGCCGACCTGGCCGGCTTGCTGACCAACGTCAATATCGCCCAGTCCACACCCAAGCCGGCCGGCTGCATGTCCGGCGTGGATGACCCCGACTGCCGACGGCTGATCCCGAACTTCGGCCTCTCGCTGGCCAACGGTCAATGCGTGAACGGCTGTCGCGGTCAGCGCTTCTTTCGCGTCGAGGCAGCGGCCAAATCCTAAAAATCCGTGATCAGGCCGGTGGGCGCGCGGCGCGCCCACCGGCACACAAAGACATTCCCCTGTAAGCTTTCTGAGAGGAGTATCGCAACTATGATGAACATCAAACTACACAAGAACGTTCGACGTGCGCTGCTGGCTGCTAGCGCTGGCATTGTATTGGCGCTCACGGCCTGTGGCGGCGAGGCCGCTCCCGAGCCAACCCAGGCCCCGGTTGCGCCCGCTGCCGAGCCGACGAAGGTTCCGGCGGCAATTGTGGAGAAAGGCAAGACCGTCTTCAACCAGTATGGCTGTCAGGCCTGCCATGCCATCCAAGGCTTCGCCAACGGCGCCGTTGGTCCGGCGCTGGATAACCTCTACACCAATGCGCTCAAGACCATCGCCAGCGAGGAATACAAGCGCAGCGAGGGCAAGGCAACGACGGCAGAGGAATACATCCGCGAGGCCGTCCTGAATCCGAATGCCTTCGTCGTCGCTCAGTGCCCAACCGGCCCTTGCCCCAAGGGCGTAATGATCCAGAACTTCAAGGATCAAATCAGCGAATCCGAACTAGAGGCGCTGATTGGCTATTTGATGACGCTGGGGCGTTAGGTCACACGTGGCGAGGGCGCAGGATCAGCTGCGCCCTCACCGCGCATCCGGCGCCGGGTCATATGACATCGCTTAAATCTACCGGCTACGCTTTCCTAGCCCTGTTGCTGTGCGGTGGCGTTATCGCCGGCGCGCCTATCGCCGACCGACTCGCGCAGTTGAGCCTGGTTAGGGCGCGAATGCACCTGCGGACGGCCTGGCGCGCGGTCGCGCCGCTGGCCATGCCGGGATATACCGACACGCCCGCTCACCACGCGATCCACATTGACGAGCCGCAGCGCCCGCCGAGCATAGCCTTCGTGAACGGACATATAGACCGATTCACGCTGGACGAACTACGCGGCTACGGCGTGCTGCTGTTCTTCAGCAGCCGCGAGTGTGATGGCCCTTGCATCTACGTGCTGAAACAATTCGCACACGTCAAAGCCGCGCTCGGTGCATACGCAGCACGGGTTCGATTCGTGATCGTCGGCGTGGACGCAGAGCATGACCGCTCGCCTTCGCTGCTGCGCGTCGTGCGGTCATACGACCCGGATTTCATGGCGCTGACGGCGGATGCGCAAATATTCGCACAGTTCGCGCGCAAGCACGGCGCGACCATCCTGCGAACACCTCGAGGGACACACGGCGCGCCGGTCTTGCTCGCGCCCTATATCGTTTACCTAAATCCGGAGGGCTTTTGGACGATGTGCTTCCCGCCCGATATGCCCGCCGAGGAGATCGCGGATGAGATCATTTACTCGCTCGCGTTCTGAGGCCAAGCGCCGATCGCGCGATGGAGCGGTGATCGCGCTGGTGCTGGCGTGCGTGTTCGCAGGCCTTGTGAGCGTCGTCTCACCGCAGCCGGCTACCGCGTCGCGGCGGCCGTGGGTTTGGGATCTGCCGTCATACGTGCCGCCACCGCGTGTGCCGGAGTGGAACCCGATGACGCCGGAGAAGTTTGAGCTGGGCCGCTACCTGTTCTACGACACTCGGCTCTCCGGCAACGGCACGCAATCGTGTGCCACTTGCCATCAGCAGCGGCTGGCGTTCAGCGACGGGCTGCCGCAGAGCATCGGCAGCACCGGCGACATTCATCCGCGCAACGCTCAATCGCTGGCCAATGTGGCGTGGTTTTCAACGCTGACATGGGCTAACCCATTGCTGACCGAGATCGAGAAGCAGATTCCGATCCCCATGTTCGGCGAGTTCCCGGTCGAGCTGGGCATCACCGGCAAGGAGCAGGAAGTGCTCGATCGCTTCCGATCCGACCCCGCATATCGGCGGATGTTCGCAGCGGCCTTCCCGGGCGAGGCCGAACCGATCACGTGGAAGAACATCGTGTATGCGCTGGCGACGTTCACGCGCGGCCTCACCTCGTTCGATTCGGCCTACGACCGCTACCTGGCCGGCGATCGAACGGCGCTTAGCCCGTCGGCGATTCGCGGCATGAACATGTTCTTCTCGGAGGATCTGGAATGCCACCACTGTCACACCGGCTTCAACCTCAGCGCCTCAACGACGTTCTCGGGCGCAGTGTTCATCGAGCGGCCGTTCTTCAACACCGGCCTATACAACATTGACGGCAAAGGCGCTTACCCACCCGATAACCAGGGCGTCAAAGAGTTGACCAACGACCCGAGCGACATGGGGCGATTCCGGCCGCCCTCGCTGCGCAATGTGGCGCTCACCGCGCCCTACATGCACGACGGCAGCATGGCGACCTTGGAAGAGGTGATCCGCTTCTACGAGCGCGGCGGGCGAAAGATCACCGGCGGACCTTATGCCGGAGACGGCCGGCTCAGCCCGCTGAAAAGCGGCTTAGTATCGGGCT
Source organism: Thermoflexales bacterium (assembly GCA_025056965.1). Taxonomy (GTDB): domain Bacteria; phylum Chloroflexota; class Anaerolineae; order J036; family Brachytrichaceae; genus JAAFGM01. The sequence goes on from JANWVF010000132.1 coordinate 50,709, forward strand.
TCACGCTGACCGACGCTCAGCGTCAAGACCTCATCGCCTTCCTGGAGAGCCTGACCGATTGGCGCTTCGTCACCGATCCGCGCTTTAGCGATCCGTTCGCGCCTGCGCCGCCAAGCCAGGTCACGGCGACCCCGCGCCCGGCCGCCCCATCTGCGATTGCGCCCTCCCTTACTCCTACGCCTATCTTGAGCCTTCAGGAATATCACGCGCGCCTAAGCGCTATTCTGGCCGAACTTGACGCGCTGAGCGCCATAGTGCGGCGCGGCAGCCAGGCTGAGGCGCGGCAATTGGCGCAGCAGATACACGATCGCCTGCATGCCCTCCGCGCGACATCTCAGCATCGGCAGGTCGGCGATGCGCACGATCGTGCCGAAACGCTCCTGCATGGACGACTGCTCGATCGGCTCGCATCGGGGGAAGCGCGTCCGACATCCCTCCTCGCGTCCATCCGCGACTTACAGGCGATGCTCCGCGCCATGGCGAAGGCAGCTGCGTGATCACCGCTGAGGCGGTTCAGGTCGCTCGCAACGACCTGAACCGCCCTTTTTATCGGCACGAAGCCGACTAGCGCTGGATGGTGAATGCTGCGCCATCGCTTCGCCCGAACACCTCGGGGAAGTAAGTCTGCTCAACCGACGCCGGCATCACTTTGAACTGGCCGACGATGCTAGGCCGGATGACGTAGGTGTATTCATATGTGCCGGCAGGCAGGTAGCTGGCGAACACGGCCACGCGGTCATCGTAGACCTCGCGGTGGGTGAAGTACCACCAGCCCCAGCCAACCTTGCTGCCGAAGGCGGGGACAAAAGATTCGTTGCTTGGGTAGATCGTCTGGCTGGTCTTCAACGAGGTGTCCACAGCCTCGGCGCCGCCGGGAAGCGGATCAGTGACGCGCACGTAGTACAAGTCGTTCGGCGCAACGATGGTCAGACGCACGCGCACGTTCTGCCCGACCCGCGCGCTGCTGATGGCCGGACATGGCTTATCCAGCGTCGGCGTGCAGTCGGCCAGTTCATACTTGCGCGCGATCACGATGCCGCGGTTAATAGCAGGTGCCGTATCCGCGGGCAAGTAAGCGCGCAGGTGGGCGGTGTAGTATAGGCGTCCCTGACCTGCGCCGCGCTCGAAGACCAGCTCGTTCGCCTGATTCTGCAGTAGGCCGGCGACGGGGACGACTGCTTCTACGGATTGGCCCTGCGGATCGGCCTGGCCGCGCAGCAGGCTTTGATCGTTCAGCGTCACCCGCCAGTCGAAGGCGCTGCGGCGCTCACCGGTGGCGCCGATCCATTCGGCGAAGGCGACAATCGCCCACTCGGTCTCCTGTGTGGTAGACCAGCCGCTGCCCTCGCGCGCGGCCATCAACCAGCGCACGACGTTGGGGACGAGGGCACTGCCCGCGTCGAGCCGCGCCAGGGCCGCCAGCACAATAGCCGTGCTGCGCGTATCGCTGAAGAAGTTCGCCCAGTCGCGCTCGCGCTCCTGCCACGATATGCCGGTCGCGCTGGAGATGGCTGCTGACTGGATGTCGGCCAGCAGTGTCTTAATGCGCGCGTCGCCCGGGTTCACCCTGTCCAGCGCCATGGCCAGCAGCGCTTGGCCGTAGTGGCTGAGCTTGGCGCGGTTTTCGTAGAGCGCGCCGAGCCGACCGCTGTCGCCGCGCCCGGACTCGGCCTGCGCGAACAGGATGTAGGCTTGCCGGTTGGCCGCCGTCGCGTCGTTCAGGTCGCTCGGCGGCTTGAGCTGTTCGTTGAGGTAGAAGTGGGCGCGGTTCAGCGTAGCTTCATCCACCGGGAAGCCGGCTTGTTGCGCGCGCGACATGGCCAGCACGACGTGGGCGCTGATCATCGGATCGCTGCTGCCCGTCCACCAGCCCCAACCGCCGTCGCTGTTTTGTTGGCCGTAGAGGCGTTGCAGGGTTGCGGCGACGTCGTTTTGCAGCGCAGCGGCGCCGTTGGTCGGTTGGATGCCGGCCTGCGCTAGTGCCAAGTTCACGATCAAGCGCGAAGCAGCCCAGTCGGCGCTCTCATACGGATAGGACTCCAGCGCCTCCACGCCCTTCGCCGCCGCAGCACCTAGACCGGTATCCGCGCGCACGGTCAAATCGCCTTGGCCGGTGTTCAAGCGCGGCGGCAGCGCGACCAGCTCCAGCTTGCGTCCGGGCTCGCCTAAGTCGCCTGCCGTGCCGACCGTCTCCGGCGCGGCGTAGCGCAGAACCGGGATGCCGTTTGGCCGGCCGAACACGCCGGGCTGCACGCTGTCTTGCAGCCCTCCGCCGGTCACCGTCATGGTGATCTCGGCAGAGGCTGCTGTGCCGACTGGCGGCTCCTGCACGATCACCGTCCAATCCACGCGCGCTGTGCCGCCGGCTTTGACGTTGACTTGCTGGATGGCATCGCCCCCGATTAGCGTGAGGCCGGTGGAGACGAGGGCAACTTGCACGCCCAGATCAGCCGTAGTGTTGTTATTCACCACAGCGCCGATTGTGACCATATCGCCGGCGACGAAGAAGCGCGGCGTTACCGGACGCACGAGCAGCGGTTTGGTGGAGACAACGTCCTTGGTCGCCTCGCCTACCCGAGTGTCGGGCGTGATCGCGCGCGCGGTCATTCGCCACGTCGTCAGGTTGTCGGGAAGGATGATTTGTACGCGCGCTCGACCGGACTCATCGGTGCGCACGATGGCGTTCCAGTAGGCAGTATCTTTAAAGTTGCTCCGGACGAACTGCGCGTTGGCGACTGCCTCGCCGCCACCGCCGCCGCCCTTCGCCTGCGCAGCCGTCATCCTCTCAGTAATGCGATCTACGTTGACGTTGAGCGTGCTGGCCGTGCGCACGCTGAGCGGCCGCTGGCCGTAGAACGCGTCGAGGATTGGTTGAACATTTGAATCGGCCAGGCTGAGCACCGCCTTGTCCACCAGCGCCAACGAAAGCTCGGCCTGAACCGGATTGCCGGCGACGTCGGTCACGCGAATGTCGTAGGTGGCCGTGTCGCGCGGGGCGTATTGCGGCCGGTCAGGCGTGATCTCGATGTTGAGGGCGAATTGCGTCGGCTCAACTGCAAACTGGGTGTAGCCCAGCCGGTAGGCCGGCACGGGATTCCTGTTGTCCACACCTTTGACCAGCATGACCGAGACGTAGACGTTCGGCGCGAAGCTCGGCTCAATCGGGATGTCCAGCACGTCGCTGTTGGTGCGCAGGGTGATGGTCTTGCGTTGGATGAAGCCGCCGCGCTCGATGGTGAGGAGCGCCGTCGTTGCGCCTTGGAACGGCGACGGCACGAGCACACGCGCGGTCTCGCCCACCCGGTAGCTGCGCTTATCGGCCTTCAGCTCAATGCGATCGTTGTTCTCGATGCGCCAAGCCACATATTCGCGGTCAGATGAGACGTAGACCGATGTGCCGGCGGCCACGGCCGGCGCGCTGCCTCGCGGGCTAGCGGCGACGATGTAATATTCGCCCCCTGCCTCAGGCCGGAAGCTGGCTGCGGCCTTGCCGTCGGCATCGGTCGTGATGGTGACCGAGAACACCTCGGTGTCGCTGGGGACGGAGCTGTAATACAGCCCGCCATACTGATCCTGCTCCTGAGTCGTGAACCACTGGCGTCGGTTGAACGACACGACGACCGGAATGTTCGGCTGCGGCTGGCCTTCCCAGTTCACCGCGATCACCTCGGCGGCAACTTCTTCACCGGCGTTGAAGACGTAGCCGCGCGGGGCGATGCCGAAGTACGCTGTGCCTTTGTGGACGATGACCTCGGTGCGCGCCGAGATGCTCTGATCGTTGATGTCGGTCACGTTGACTTCTAAGGTGAAGCGCCCGCTGGTCTTGCGCTTGCTCAGATCGGCCGGCAAGCGCAGCGTCAATCGCCCTTGGGCGTCGGTGACGCCTTCGCCGCTGGCGACCGGCTCGTTGAAGCCGAAGAAACGGCCTGGGCTGTAGTCGAAGTCACCGAAGACATAGCCGCCCACACCGGTATAGCGGTCAAAGAAATAGTCGCTAGCCAGCAAAGACCAGTACACCTGCGCGCCTGCGACGTTGCCGCCGAAGAAATACTGGGCGCTCACCGTGGCGTTGATCGTCTCGCCGTCTAGGTAGTCCACCTTGTCGGTCGCTACCGTCACCTCAAATTCAGGTGGGCGATACGCGGCCACGAGGAACGGCACGCCGTAGTAGCTGCACGGCGGGTCGTCTTTGCCGGGATTAGTCCGCGGAACGCAGACTTGGATGTAGTACTGGCCGGTGACTGCGCCGTTGCCCAGCGCAAATTGGCCGTCGAAGCCCCCGTTGCCGTCCAGCGGCACGGTCGCGCTGAACACTTGTTGGCCCTGGCTGTTGAAAATGGATAGGTTGACCTGAGCGACGTCGGCCGGCACGGCGTAGCGCGCGTCGTCATCGCGGCGCACGATGCCCTTGTAGAACACCATTTGGCCAGGGCGATAGATCGGGCGGTCGGTGTAAACGTAGGCGAAGAACGGCTCGGCTTGATAGCGCCCGGGCAGGTTGAAATCGTAGATGTTGATGCCGTAGGACATCTCGCTCCAGGCGATGCCGAACAGACCTGACATGCCGGGCTCGCCGACCAGCGCGTAAAGCGTGTTGTAAGGCCGGTAGCTCTCGGGGAAGGTGACGAAAGCTTGGCCGGCCTCTTCGCCGCTGCCGGTCGTTGTAGAAGCGATCTCGGCGAACGTGTGATCGCGGAAGGAGACCGGCACGCCCGACAGCGGCGCGCCGGTGTTCAAGTTGGTCACCCAGGCCAGCCCTTCTCGGTCGCCGCGCTTCAGCCCGATGTGCAGGTTAGTGACGATGAGGATGTGGCGAATGGGCTGAAAGTCGCGGTCGAGGGCGACCAGCTCCGGCGCGCTGACTTCGAGCATGTAGATGCCGGGGGACAGCGCGCCGCCGTCCTCTCTAAGCGACACTTTGTAGTTGGCCGATTCGTTCAAGCCGGCCGTCGTCATCACCGACCACCGCCGTATCAACTGGTCGGCGCCGGGCTTGAAGGCGCGCAAGTTTTCGTAGGCGTTGAGCGCGCCGGTGACGTCGTAGAACTGCTGGGGGGTCAGCGCGATCAGCGTGAACTCTAGCCGGGTGACGTTGCGATACAGCACGAACAACTGTGTCGGCTGCGCAGCGTTGTAGGTGCCGATGAAGCCGTCGCTCTGCACCACGACTGCAGGTGGCAGCGGACCAGTGGAGAAGCGCACCTCGGTATCTTGGCCGATTTTGACGCCGTAGATGTCGGCCATGTCGCCGCCAATGCGCACGCGATATGCAGTAGAGGGCTTGAGGTCAACATTGAGCAAGAACTCGTTGCTCAAGTCGTCGTAGTAGCTATATGCGTTGGTCAGCGTGATGGGCGGGTCGAAAGTTAGGTTGGCGATGATGGTGGGCACAGACATCGGCGCGCTGAAGCGGATGGAGAAGCCCTCGTCTTGCGGGGCACGCTCCTGGCCGTTAGTCGGGCGCGTGGACACGACGGAAGGGAGAGGCACC
>JANWVF010000005.1 GCA_025056965.1 Thermoflexales bacterium
GTCTGCATTCAGCCTTTCAACCGCCACGGCATCCTGGTCGGCGAGCTGCTGCAGACCGGCTTGCCCATCCTCACCGAGAAGCCGCTGGCGGCGTCGGTGGAAGTGGGCGAGCGCCTGGTGAAGGCGGCGCAGGAATCCGGCGCCTTGCACATGGTCGCCTACCACAAGCGCAGCGACCCGGCGGCCATGTGCGCGCGCGACTACGTCCGACAATTCAAGGAAAGCGGCGAGCTGGGCCGCCTGCGCTACGCGCGCATCACCATGCCGCCCGGCGACTGGATCGCCGGCGGCTTCAACGATCTGATCGTCGGCAGCGATCCGCCCCCGACGCTGGCGTGCGACCCGCCGGCATCCGACCTTTCAGCCGAGGACTACGCCGACTACGTGCGCTTCGTGAATTACTACATCCACCAGGTCAACTTGATGCGCTTCCTGCTGGGCGAGCCGTATCGCGTGACCTACGCCGACCCGCGCGAGGTCTTGCTGGTCGGCGAGAGCGCGAGCGGCGCAACGTGCGCCATCGAGATGGCGCCTTACCAGACCACGCTGGACTGGCAGGAGCGCGCGCTGATCTGTTTCGAGCGCGGCTATGTGCGGCTGGAGCTGCCGCCGCCGCTGGCGCAGAACCGCGCCGGCCGCGTCGAGGTGTTCAAAGACCCGGGCCACGGCACGACGCCGCAGCGCATCGAGCCGCTCTTGCCGCCGGTGCACGCGCACCGTCAGCAGGCCATCTACTTCGTGCGCGCCATCCGCGGCGAGTGCCGGCCGCCGTGCGACTCCGTCGAGGCGCTGGAAGACCTGCGCCTGGCGCGCGACTACTTCCGCTTGCTGCGCGGGCGCTGAGCGACTAACATTCCATTAGGCACACTTGCATATCCGTGAGCGTCCGCACCATGCAATTCGGAATCAACACCTTTCTGTTCACCTTCCCCTTCACCAACAAGAGCGCCAAGCTCTTCCCGCAGTTCAAGGCGTGGGGCTTCGACTCGGTCGAGATCGCGATTGACGACCCGGCCGGCTACGACCCGCACTTCATCCGCGCCGCGCTCGACCGGCACGGGCTGGCCTGCAACACGGTGTGCGGCGCGTTCGGCCCCGACCGCGACCTGCGCGGCACGCCGGAGCAGCAGCAGAACAGCCTGCGCTACATGATGGCCATATTGGATCAGATGGACGTGCTGGGCGCGAAGATCTTGGCCGGGCCGGTGTATTCCGCCGTGGGGCGCGCCGAGGCCACCCCGCCCCGCGAGCGCGCCCGCCAGTGGAAGACCGTGGTCAAACACCTCAAGCGGCTGTGCGACTACGCCGGCGAGAAGGGCATGCGCATCGCGGTCGAGCCGCTCAACCGCTTCGAGACCGACTTCCTGAACACGGTGGACGACGCGCTGGCGCTGATCGCCGACGTGGATAGCCCGGCCATCGGCCTGCACTACGACACCTTCCACATGAACATCGAGGAGAAGTTCCAGGGCGACGCCATCCGGCGCGCCGGTGAGCGGCTGATCCACTTCCACGCCTGTGGCTGCGACCGCGGCACGCCGGGCAGCGATCACATTGACTGGAAGGGCATCGCCGCGGCGCTGCGCGCCGTGAAATACAAGGGCGACATCACCATCGAATCGTTCACCCAGGACGTGAAGGTGATCGCGCGCGCGGCGGCGATCTGGCGGCAGATCGAGCCCAGCCGCGAGGACATCGCCGTCAAGGGTCTGGCCTTCCTGCGGCAACGCTTGAAGCGCTAGGCGCGCCGGCCTCAGCCGCCTGCGCGCAGCAGGTCGCGCATCGCCGCGACGGCCGCGGCCGCCTCCGGCGGGAGCTGCGCAGCCACGCGCTCCAGCCACATCCGCACGCTTTCGCGCGCGTCCTCGTCCAGCGCCAGCGCAATCTCGGCCAGCCTCGTCTGCGCCGCGACCTCGCCCAGGCCCAGGCGCGCCAGCGCCAGCAGGGCCTGCCATTCGGCGTCGCCCTCCGGCCGCGCGGCCACGGCCGCCGCAAAGTGCGCGGCTGCCTCCGCGAACCGGCCGCGCGCCAGCGCCAGCTCGCCCTGCCGGGCGCGCGTGTAGGGGTGGTTCGGCGCCAGGCGCGCCGCCTCGCGGATGTCGGCCTCCGCCTCGTCGGCGCGGCCCAAGCGCAGCAGCAGGCGCGCGCGGTTGCGCCGGAACATGGCCTCCTCCGGCTGCGCGGCGATGGCGCGGCCGTAAGCATCCAGCGCCTCGTCGTAACGCCGCAGCGCCTCCAGCGCGTTGGCCAGGCCGTTCAGCGCATCGGCGTCGTTGGGCAGCGCATCCACGATGGCCTGATAGGTTGCTAGCGCCTCCTCGTAGCGCTTGACCCCGAACAATTTGTCGGCCTGCGCCAGCGCCGCATAGCGCTGCAAGCCCGCCCGAGCCACCTTTACGCCGGCCAGCCGCATGGCCTCGGCGTCCCGGCCCAACTGCGCGGCCAGCCCGGCGAACCGCGCCGCGCCGAGCGCTTGCTCGAGCCGCGCAAACCGCCCCTCCAGATGCTGCGCCAGCATCGGGTAGACGCGCGCCGCCAGCGCGCGCGCCTGCCACCACGCGCCCAGCGCGGCCGTCTGCAAGTCTAGCGCCCACAGCGCGTCGCCCTGGTCATTTAGGACGACGGACTGCCCAAGGGAATCTTCGATCTGGCGAAAGAGATTGAGGGCGTCTTCGCCGTACGATACGGCCTGGGCCGGGATTCCTGCCGCCAAGTAGGCGCGCGCCAGATAGCCCAGCGCACCGGCCAACCCTAATCGGTCGTTGATCGTCTGGGAGATAGAAGCCGCATCGCGACACAGGCGAATCGCCTCTGCGGTTTGCCCCTCCGCCAGGGCGAGATTACCTAGCGCCTGGAGCGCGTAGGCCTCGCCCAGGCGGTCGCCGATCGCCCGACAGAGCGCCAGCGCGGCGTCGTAGTCCGCGCGCGCCCCCTCCAGGTCGTCCAAGCGCCGCTTCAGGTCGCCCAGCGTTTGCAGCGCATCCGCGCGATCCCGCGGCCGATCGAGCCGCTTGGCCAGCTCGAGCGCGGCTAGGGCGTGGGCTTTGGCCTCGTCCGGGCGATCGTCGTAGTACAGCAGCCGTGCCAGGCGCAGGTGCAGGTCGAACAGGGCGCGGGCAGGCGTGGCCGGGTTGGCCTCGTACTCCTTCAGCAGCGCCTGGTATAGCCGCAGCGCGCGCTCGCGCTCCTCGCGGTCGTCCCAGGCCGTGCTGTCGGTGATCATGCGTTGGAGCACGTCGTCCGCGGGGCTGGCCGGGGCTGCGCAGGCGACGGTGAAGTCGAACACGCCGCTGCGCTGCGACCAGAAGTGCGGGGCAGTGCACGCCATCCTGCTCGCGAAACCAGGGGTGACCCAGAACACCAGGCCGTGGGGGTGGCCGGACAGCCGCTCGCGATGGTAGTCCAGCGACTTGATGACGTCGGGGCCGGCTTGGTCGAGGCCGAAGAAGAAGACGACCGCGCGACCGCGGCGCTGGGCGTCGGTCAGCCGATCGAGGTAGCCGCTCGGATAGGGGTCGAGTTTCGAGTATGTCCACTCGAAGACCGGCAGCGGAGCGACGAGCCGGCGCAGCGCGTCCACCACCTGCTCACGGGCGAGCGCGTCGTTATACACGGCCACCGCGAAGCAGCCGTCGCTGGCATAGCGCAGCAGCACGGCCAGGTTGGCCAGGTCCTCGCGCGCCAGCGCCTCGGGCAGCGCGCCGCTCAACAGGTCACGCTCATCGGCGGGGGAGATCGTCATAGCCCAGGTTCGGGCAGCGTGAACCCCGGCACGCGCTCTGCCACGAGGCGCAACACCACCGGGTGCACGTCGCACCACGTCTCGCCGTTCTCGTACTCCAACAGGGCGCGCATCTGCAGCAGCGCCTGAAGCGTCTCGTCGCTGCTCAGCCGCTTGTCGCGGTAGCGCGCGGCCAGTATGGGGTAGTCGTCGCTCCTCAGGGCGGCAATGAAGTCCTTGCGCAGGCCGGTGACCGCGCGGTCGGCATCGAAGTCTTCGATGCGCGCCGCGCCGCGCGCATAAGCGTTCACGGCGGCGTTCTGCACCAAGCCGATCAAGATGCGCATCACGCCGCCGCTGGCCGAGATCAGCTTTTCGCGCGCCGAGGGGGCGATCAGCGCCTTGTCCATGCGCCGGACGATAGCATCATTGAGCACGCGGCGGCCGCCCTCGTCTGCCCGGCCGTCCCTGTCGTGCAGCGGCAGGTTGGGCAGGCGGAAACTCTCGAAGTAGCGATCCACTTCGCCGAAGCGCGCGTTGTAGCGCAGGGCGATCGGAAAGGTATAGATCACCGCGGCGCTGAAGGCGGTGAGCGATTGGGGACGGTCGAAGAACAAGGCGGCGGCGCGGGCCGGGTCAGGCTTGTCGGTGTCGTCAACGACGATCAGGACCGACTTGTCGTAGCGTTGCCGGATTTCGGCGCTAAGTAGATTGGCCTTCTCGATCACCTCCGAGAGGCGGTCCTGCATGTGCTTGCGGATTTGCTCGCGCGTGGACGGCTCGTTCTTGAAGCGCGCCTCGAATTCCAGCGCCAGCCCGTGCACGATGGGCGGGATGCCGACCTTGACGCCGGCTTCGGCCGGGTGGGCCGGCCGGCGATAAGGCACGCCGCCGAAGACGACTCTGTCAATGACCTGTCGGACTTGCTCCCAGACGCCCTCGACGATCTGCGCCGGCGCGCGGCGGATCAAGTTCTCATCCGAGGCCGCGCGGAAGAGCGCCATGGCCACGATCAGGATGACGTCCACGTAGGTCAGGTCGGTCGGCGAGACGATCGCGCCGGTGCTGACCTTGACGACGAAGTAGCGCTCCCCCAGCTCCTCGATCAGCTTGTTCAGCTCGGTGGTCTTGCCGCTGCCGGTGTGGCCGGTGAACAAGATGCTGATCGGCTCGTCGGCGCGAACCTCGAGGAGCGTGCGCATTGCGCGGCGGGCATCGCTGCCGCGGTCGGCGTAGTAGGCGTGCAGCGCCTCACCCTCCAGCGGGCGCTGCGGGTTGAAGATGCGGATGGCTTCGCGCAGGTCGCGCGCCGGCCCGAGTGGCATACGATGCATTCTATCCGCGCTTGGCCGGAGGGGCTAGGCTCCTTTCAAGGACACATCCCAAGGTTGCGCCTTAGTGCAGGCCAGGGATCATCATGACTCCGCGCGGGTAGGTGAAGGCACCGCCTTGGTCTACCCGGCCTTCGCCTACCCCGCTTTCGCCGCCCCGTCTTTGCCTACCCGCTGCCTTCGGCCTGCGCGCCTTGCGCTCGATCGCCGACGGCGGCTGCGGAGCGCCGGAGTCACGCGCCGAACTTCTGCAGTCGGCCGGCGTGCGCCAGCGCCAACGGCATGATGTCCTTGGCGTAGAACGTGCCCAGCCCGCCGCGCGCGCAGGCGCGCTCGCCGAAGTGCGTGCTGCCGTCGCGGCGGGCAGTGGCCGGCGCCCACAGCAGCAGCGGCACGGGATGCCATGAATGGCTGCGCAGCTGGCTCGGCGTGCTGTGATCGCCGGTGACGATCAGCACGTCGGGCTTCAGGTCGAGCAGCGTCGGCAGCGCGGCGTCCACTTCCTCGATCACGGCCTGTTTGGCCGCGAAGTTGCCGTCCTCGCCCCGGCTGTCGGTGTATTTGACGTGGATAAACAAGAAGTCGTAGTCGTCCCAGACCCGCGCGGCGGCCTCGAACTGCTCGCGCACGTTGTGCGCGTCATGCGGGACGCGATCCATGCCCACCAGCGCCGCCACGCCGCGGTACATCGGATAGATGGCGATCGCGCCGGCGCGCAGGCCGTACACATCGCGATACTTAGGCAGGCCGGGCTCCTTGGCGAAGCCGCGCAGCGTGAGCCCGTTGGCCGGATGCGCATCGCGGATGACGGCCGTGGCCTGGGCGATCCAGCGGTTGAACAGGTCGGCGGTGCGCTGCGCCCGTGGGTCGCGGGCGACGGCCGGCAACGGCGGCGCGCCGGTGCGCTGCGGATCGGTGTCCTCGATGTCGCCGGCCAGCCCGTCGCCGCGCATCACCACCACGAAGCGATAGTCCTGCACCGGCTCAACGAAGACCTCGACGCCGTCGCCGACGTCAATCCGCGCGTCGTTGATCCGTTGGACGAGGCGCGCGCATACCTCGGTGGGGATGCGCCCGGCGCGCCGGTCGGTGATGTTGCCCTGAGCGTCGAGCGTGCAGAAGTTGCCGCGCGCGCATACGTCGCGGTCGGTGACGCCGAAGCCGATGCCGACGGCCTCCAACACGCCGCGCCCGATCTCATAGCGCAGCGGGTCGTAGCCGAACAGGCCCAAGTGTCCTGGGCCGCTGCCGCTGGTCACGCCGACGGCTACCGGGTAGTGCTGGCCCAAGCAGCCCTCGCGCGCCAGACGGTCGAGGTTGGGCGTGTGCGCGGCTTCCAGCTCGGTCTTGTCGTCCTCGGGGCGAGGCAGGCCGCCCAGCCCGTCCATCACAAGCAAGACGATCTTGGTCTGCGCCGGTTGGATCAGCGCCTTGATGAGTTCAAAATCGGCCATGCCTAGCGGATTGTAATCTCACCGATCCGGAGTCGGTCGCCGATCACCGTGTTGCCCTGCATGACCGGCAAACGCGCGCCGGTATCCGGGTCGTAGAGGCCGACGAACACGCCGTAAGTGCCGGTCGGCGCATCCGGCGCGATCCAAGCGCCGCGCCGATCCACGATGCGCTCATCGGGCGACCAGCCATCCGTAGGCCGATAGCCGGCGACCGGCTCGCTGTCGTGCTGGGCAATCGGCGCGCCGTCGGGCGGACCGATGTGGACGAATACCTTGTAGCGCCGATCGGGCTTGGCGCGAGGTTGCCACGTCAGTTCCAAGGCCACGACGTCGCCGCGCCGCGCCGTGCCGAGTCGGCCGCGCGCCTCCGCCAGCGCGATGGCGTCGCCGAACCTGGCTTCGGCGACGATTGGCCAAGCGTCGCGATCCGTGCCGCTATCGTAGACTGCCAGGCGGATGTTGCCCACCCAGCGTTCGTGCGCCTTGTAGAGGTTGCCGCTCATCCACAGCTCATACCAACCTTCCGGATCCGCGTCGCGTTCGGCGAAATACAGCGCGAAGATGCGCCGATGGCCCGAAGCGATCGCCTGCATTTGTGCGGCCACGTGCGCGTAGGACGCCGGCCGGTAGGTCAGCGGGAAGAGGCCGCGGTCATCGCGCTGATAGTAGGTATACACCTCCCACTGATTGGGCGCGAGGAAGAGCACGGCGTCGTCCGGCCGCGCCTCCGCCGCGATCAACCGCTGGATGCCGCGATAGTCGTCGCGCGCATAGGCCGGGTCGTCATACAAATTGCGCAGCACAGGGACGAGCAGCGCAGCCAGGACAAGGGCCAGGGCCTTGCCGAGCAGGTCGGAGATCGGAAGACGCGCGATGGCAAGCGTCAAGGGGCGCAGCCGAGCAGCCTCGTGCGCCCAAGCGCCGACCTCGACGATGCCGCGCGCCGCCAGAACGCACAGCGGCAACACGCATACCAGCAAGAACTTGAGATATGCCTCTCGGTATAGGCCGAAGATGAACAGCAGCGCCACCGGCAGGCCGGCCAGCGCGAGCAGGCTAATCCGATGCGCTGCTTTCGTCCGCCTGCCAAGCCCAACGCCCAGGGCGACGAACGCCGTGAACGTCGCCATCGGCAAAGTCGCCTGGTCGGCCGGCAGCGTGCGCCCGACGACCAACGTGCGGTAGGCCTCGAGCAGCGCCGAGCCGAGCGCGTAGGCCGGCCGATCTACGCCCCATCCCTGTATCTGTCGAATTGCCACCGGCAACCACGGCGCGAACAGCCCGACGGCGATGACGCTCGCCGAGACGTAGAGAAGCAGCGCGTTGCGCGGCCAACGATGCGCGCTCCGCGGCTCGCCGAACGCGGGGCGACGCTCCGGCAAGACCAGGCTTATGAAGGCGGCGCCTTGGGCGATCATCACAAAGGGATAGGCGTAGTGCGTCCACAATCCGGCGGCGGTGGCCGCAACGTACACGACGAGCGGCAGCCAAAGGCGGGCGAACGCCTCGCGCCGGCCGCTCGCTCCGCAATCCCAACGTGCTGCTTCCTGGCTTTCGCGCGTGCCGAACCTCATCACCGCCCACGTGCCGGCCGCGGCGCAGAGCGCCAAGAGGGCATACATGCGCGCTTCTTGGGCGTAATAGATCGCGAAGGGCATGATGGCCAGCAGAAACGCGGCAACCAGCCCGACGCGCCGACCGAACGCATCGCGCCCGATCCGATAGGCCCATAGCACGGTCAGCGCCCCGCAAATGGCCGAGAACGAGCGCAAGCCGGCCTCGTGCTCGCCGAAAACGAGTCGCCAATACTTCAGCGCAACGTAGTAGAGCGGAGGATGGATGTCGCCTGCGGCGCCCGCGATGATCAGCGCCAGCGACCGTTCGGCGATGCGCGCGCTGTTGCCCTCGTCGTACCAAAGCGACTGCGCGCCGATCTTGTGGAAGCGCAGTCCGACGGCCAGGATGAGGATCGCAAGGAGGATGAGCCGGTGCGACAGGAGCGAATCGGGACGCAGGCGCGCGAACATGAATGCGACGCGAGCAACTCGGCCGCTCATTCTAACCGGCAACGACGCCGGGGAGCATGGGACCACGGCGCGTCGCGTCCGCAGCTACGCAGATTCGGCTCGCGCGCGCGTCCGAGTCGCATCGTGCGCCGGGTTGAGCAGCGAACGGCACAAGGCGTTCTCGCAGCCGGGGCAGCGCAGCTTGTATTGCGAGGAATGGAGCTGGCCGCTGCGCAGGTGTTCCGCGGCGATCTCGGCCAGCGCGCGGATGAACAACGGGTCATCATTCAGCGCCGGCGCCCGCTTGAAGTTGGCGATGCCCACCTCGCGCGCCAACTCGGCATACTCGATGTCAATCTCGTGCAGCGTCTCGATGTGATCGCTGGTGAAGGCGATCGGGACGACCAGCACGTTCTTGCGCTTGCGCGCGCCCAGGTTGCGGATGACCTGCTCGGTGCTCGGAACGAGCCACCTGAACGGCTTGATGTCCGACTGATAGGCCAGCAGGAACTCGTTTGAGAAGCCCAAGCATTCCATCACCGCCTGCACAGTGGCAGCCACCTCTTGAGGGTAGGCATCGCCGCGCTCAACCACGCTGAGCGGCAGCGAATGCGCGCTGAAGAGCACAAGCACGCTGTCGCGCTCGTCCGCCGCGAATTGATCGAGGCCCTCGCGCACCTTCTTGGCCATCGCTTTGATGAAGGCCGGGTGCGTCGGCCAGCGATCAATCACGCTCCAGGCGAAAGCGTCGCGCAGGTTGAGGCGAATCAGCTCCCGCCACAACTCGTTCAGGCTGGCGCCGGTAGTGCTGCAGCTCCACTGAGGGTATTGCGTGAAGGCTACGGCGCGCCGGACGCCGTCTGCGTGCATCTGGGTCAGCGCCGACGCGGTGAGCGGCTCGGCGTAGCGAAAGGCGATGTAGCACTTGTGCGGCGCCGTCTCCGGCGATAGTTGGTCGAGCAGTTCTGCCATCGCTTCGCCCTGTCGCTTGGTCCACGCATAGATCGGTGAGCCGCCGCCGATTTCGGCATATTTAGCCTGAATCTTCGGCGTGCGGCGGCGGGCGATAAAACGGCCCAGCCGCTCTTGGAACGGCAGCGGGATCAGCTCGCGGTCGAGGAACATGCGTTCCAAATAAGGACCGACTTCATCCACGCTGCGCGGGCCGCCCAGGTTCAGCATCACAATAGCCGTTGGTGCATTCGACGCATGGGCGTGCGCGCACTTACCGTTAAGGGTCATCGCGGAGGGAGGATAATCCAACACGGGCCTACAACCTACTCATCTAATTTAGGTGCGTTCATCACACCGTCAGCAGTGTATACAGCTTCGCTTAGCATCGTATAAATTTACGCGCAAACCGCCGTAAGTTGGACTGAACGGACGAACGTGGAATCGCTCTCTCCTGCATTGCTCATCACAGGCGGCACGCTCGTTAGCAGCGAAGGGCTGCGCCACGCCGACATCCTCATCGAGGGCGAACGCATCGTTGAGGTGCGTGACACGACTGCCGGTGCGCAGTCGTCGGCTGGCGGTTGG
>JANWVF010000032.1 GCA_025056965.1 Thermoflexales bacterium
GCATGAACGTTTCCGAGTTTTACGCCGAAGACACAACGCGCAACCGTCCGCCGGGCAATGGCGAAGTGCTCGTGCTGTTGCGCGCGCGCGTCGCCGAGGTGATGGCAATCGAAGAGATCCAGGAGCTTATGGCCGGCCAGGCCATCGCCTTCAAAGGGCAGTTGCGCATCGGCGCGCAGGAGGCATTCGATCGGCTCAAGGCGCGCTTCGCCGATCTGGGCTATTTGCCTCTGCTGCGCGAGAGCGACTCGGACAAGCGCCAGGAGGTGATGGCGCTCAAAGGCAGCCTGCAATCGCTGCTCACCCAGCGGCCGTGGCTCAACTTGCTGTTGTTCCTGGCCACGGTTGTCACGACCACGCTCTTCGGCGGCATGTTTGCCTCCGCGGTTACACCGGGCGGCAACCTGTCGTTACCCTCCATCCTAGCCAACGGCATCCCCTTCTCTCTCACCCTGCTGGCTATCTTGGCCGTCCACGAGTTCGGGCATTATGTGCAAGCGCGACGACACGGCGTGCCGGTCACGCTGCCGTATTTCATCCCAGTGCCGCTGCCGGGCACACTTGGCACGTTTGGCGCCTTCATCCAGATGCGCGGCGCCGTGGAGAACCGGCGCGCTCTGTTCGACGTCGGCTTGGGCGGGCCTATCGCCGGGTTGTTGGTCGCCGTGCCGCTGTTCGTCATCGGCTTAAGCATGGCGACGCTGACCAGCGATCCGCCACCGCCCACGCGCTCTTACTTGATCACGCTGCTCATTGCGCTGTTCCGGCCCGAGGCGCTCGACTACGGCATCGTCATGAATCCGGTGCTGCTGGCAGCGCGGTTCGGGCTGGTGCTCACCGCGCTTAACCTGCTGCCGGTCGGCCAACTCGACGGCGGGCACATCGCTTACGCCGCGCTGGGTCGCCAGTGGGCGCGGCGCATCGGCTGGGCGACGGTAGCCATCATGGCCGTGCTTGGCCTGACGGTATCGCCCACCTGGCTGATCTGGATGGCGTTTGCCGTGTTCAGCGGCTTCAACCATGCTCAGCCGCTGAACGACATCACGCCGCTCGACGCGCGCCGCAGCGTCGTCTTCGTCGCGGCGTTCGTCTTGTTCCTTTCCATCTTCACAGTGCGGCCGTTCTGACGCGCTGGCGAGCTTCCTGCGAAGCACACACCTGCGGGCAGGCCTAAAGCGGCAGCCGGAATCTCCCCACATCCGGTAACATACGCCCTTTGTGGGCGCCCGCGGCGCTCCATCCCGCGTCATGAGCGAGAACTGATGATGACCAACGTTCGCACCAAAACGATCCTCGTCGCCCTCCTGGCGCTCACCTGCCAGATCGTGCCTGCTGATGCCGCACGCGGACAAACTTCACCGTTCGCCGATCCCCCTCAACCCTTCAAGCTCGACCGCGCCCGGCAGGTATTCGTGCGCACTTGGCAGTTCATCTATGATCACTACGTTGATCCCGGCTTTAACGGCCTGGACTGGACGGCGATCCGCGCCGAGTATGAGCCAAAGGTGCGCGCTGCAGAGACCCATCAAGAGTTCTACAACCTCATGGTCGAGATGGTGGGGCGGCTGAACGATGGGCACTCGGTTTTCCTGCCGCCGCAACAGGCCGGCGCCCTGCAGAGTTATCGGTTGGGCAGCGGCGCGGCCTCGGTGACTGGCCTGGCGGCCAGCCTGCGTAGAATGCCTGATCACAGCCTGCTGGTGTTGCAGGTCATTCCCAACTCGAAGGCCGAGGCAGTGCTTAGGCCGGGCGATCGCATCGTCGCCATCGAGGGCGTCCATTTGGATCGCGAAGACCGCGCGCACCTGCTCTATGGGCAAGCGGGCGCGGTGCGCATCGTCGTGCAGTCTCCTAAGGGCGCGCCGCGCGAGGTGCTCATCGAGCGCGAGACTTACTCCATGTCGGTCATCCCGCCACCGGTGGTGATTCGGCGGCTGAACGGCGACATCGGCTACCTGGCAATCTATGACTTCCTATCCTTCACCACGGCGATGCGCGCGCGAGAGGCGCTGCTGCAGTTGCTGCGCGGCGGCCAGTTGAACGGCCTCATCGTGGATGTGCGCGCCAACGACGGCGGCATCATTGGCCAGATGGTGGACGTGCTCGCGCTGCTGATTGACGGCGGCTCGGCCGGCAGCTACGTCGGCCGGAACGGCGAGGTAGACGCCTATACTATCCCGCGCGGCAGGACGCTGCGCGGGTTAGATCGCGCTCCGGTCGTGGTGCTGGCCGGGCCCGGCACGAATAGCGCTGGGGATATCTTCGCCGCGGTGATGCAAGCCCGCGGACGCGCGCGCGTCGTGGGCATGCCGACGCCCGGCAACGTCGAGATGTTGCAGGCTGTGCGTTTGACGGATGGATCGGTGCTGTGGGTTGCCGTGAAGCGCTATCGCGATCCGAACGGACGCTTGCTGGAGGGGCAGGGAGTTCAGCCCGATCGCTTGGTCAACGTCGAATGGTGGCGATACGCCCTTGAGGACGATCCCCAAGTGAAAGCAGCACTTGCCTTGCTGGCGCAATCGCAGTAAGCCCTATCCGCATGGCAGCGCGTCTTCACCATGCCTGCAAGATCAGCGCGTTCATCGCCGTGCGCTCGATCAGCGAGGCGAGGATGATGTGCTCGTCTACGGCGTGCAGGCCGTCACCTACGGCGCCTAGCCCGTCCATCGTCGGCGCGATCGGCGCGGTGAAGGCAGCATCGCTGCCGGCGCCGCTGGGTCCATGCTCCAGCGTCAGGATCGGCGCGACGATCTGCTTCATTCGCTCGAAGATGGCCAATCGCTCGGCGTCGCACTCCATGGGCGGTCGCTCAAACTTGCCGCTGATCTCCAGGCGTGCCCCGGGCAAGACCGGCCGCAAGGCATAGATTTGACCGGTGAGCCATTCGGCATCGGCCTGCGTGTTCGCCCGCGCGTCCACGTGGATTTCGCAGCGATCGGGCACGACGTTTTGGGCGATGCCTCCCTTGATCTCGCTGACGGTGGTCGCAATGCCGCGTTGGTAATCGGTAAGCGCCTGGATAGCCAAGACGTGATGCGCCATCTCCTGAATGGCGTTGATGCCGCGCTCGTGGCCGCCACCAGCGTGTGAGGCGCGACCATGCACGACCACCTTGAAGTTGCCCACCCCGCGACGGGACGACTTCAGCCGGCCGTCGGCCAGGGCCGGCTCCATGACCATGACCAGCTGCGCGCCGCGTGCCTGCTCTACGATCAACGCCTCAGATGTGAAGCTGCCGATCTCCTCATCGGCGGTGAACAGCATGCGGATCTCGCGGTTGGGCATCTGCCCCAGCGCTTGGAGCGTCTGCACGGCGTAGAGCGCGATGACGTGGCTGGCCTTCATGTCGAAGACGCCCGGACCATACATCCTGCCATCCTCGATCCGATACCGTGATGCGAACGATCCGCGCGGGTGCACGGTGTCCATGTGCAGGATCATAGCGATCGGCGAGCCAGCGCCGCGGTTGAAGATCCCGAGCACATGATCGCCGGTGGTCGTCTGTGGGAAGACGGTCACCTCGGCACCGCGCGATCGCAGCTCATGCGCGATCAGGCGGCCGACTTCGTCCACGCCGGCTTTGTCGGTGCTGAACGATTCGATGCTCACGATGCGGGTCAGCAGCTCCGTCATCGCCGGGAGCTGCGCCTCCAGATAAGCGATGAAAGGGTGGCTCTCGTTTTCAGCTCTCACATCCCTCACCTTTCAGGCGTGCCATCAGAGTGCGATAGAAATACGAAGGCGGCTGCACGCGCGCGAACACGGCTACGTGCTCGCTGGCGCGCACGACCACTCGGTCGCCGTCCCTGAGCGTCGTCTCATGCTGGCCGTCGGCGGTTAAGATGGCCTGATGATCGGTGTGGACGACGATCTCGACCGTGGAGCCTTGCGAGAGGACGACCGGCTTGTCCAAGCTGAGGTGTGGCGCGATCGGCACAAGCACGAAGTTCTGCAATGTGGGTGGCAGGATTGGTCCCCCGGCGGCCAGCGCGTAGGCCGTGCTGCCGGTCGGCGTAGCCACGATCAAGCCATCGCAGGCGAACGTTGTCAGTCGGCTGCCGTCCACATACACGCCGAGGCGCACGATGCGCGCGAGTGTGCCACGGCTGACGACCACATCGTTCAGCGCCTCATGTGCGCTAAGTCTAGTCTGTTCCCGGTATGCCTCGGCGTGGATCATAATGCGTTCCTCGGTCCAGTAGTCACCCGCAATCATGCGCCGTAGCGTCTCGCGCCAGTTGGCCGGCGTCATCTCGGAGAGGAAGCCGAGCCGTCCCATGTTGACCGCAGTGACCGGCACGCCGTGTGGCGCGGCGACGCGCGCGGCGCGCAGCGTGCTGCCATCGCCGCCCAGCACGACGATCAAGTCCACTTGGGGCATGATGGCTTCCAGAGCCGGCGTGTCCCAGGTCTTGGCGCGATACGGCAACACGCCCCAGGCGCGCAGCGCCGCGCTGATCTCATCGGCTACCTCGGCCGTCGCCGGCAGCTTAGGGTGATCGAGGACGCCTACCGCTTGGATCATGCCCGTACCATCTCGGCCAGCATCGCCGCGACCGCGGCGCGCTCTAGCGTGGTCTCGTTGGCCGTAGCCAAGTCTTTCACCTTCACCTGACCGGCGGCAAATTCGTCCTCGCCCGCGATCACTGCAAAGCGAAACCCTTTGCGGCTAGCGTATTTCAACTGGTCGCCCAATCGCGCGCGCTCCAGGTATACCTCGGTGGCGACACCGCATGCGCGCAGCTCGGCGCCGATTTTCAGGTAATCCTGCATGTGCGCCGCGTCCATCGTCGTGACCAAAACGGGCGCTGGCGTCGCAGGGCCAGGCTTTAGCACGCCAGCATCCAGAAGACGCAACACCAGCCGACTCAACCCAATCGAGATGCCGACGCCGGGTAGCTTCTCGTTAGTGAAGTAGCTGGCCAGGTCATCGTAGCGCCCACCCGAACAGATGCTGCCTAAGTCAGGATGCGCTACTAGGCGAGTCTCGTATACGGTGCCGGTGTAATAGTCCAGGCCGCGCGCGATGCTCAGGTCAACCTCGAAGAAGTCGTCGGGCACGCCCAAGCTGCGCATGCCCTCCACTACCGTCTGTAGCTCATGCGTGCCGCGGGCGAAGTCTTCGCTTTGGATGCGCCCGCTTTCGATTTGTGCGCGCAGCATCTTCAACACGTCGTCGGCCGACGCGCCTCGGCTGCTGTCCAGGAATTCGAGGATGCGATCGGCCATTGCCTGGCTCAGGCCCACCTTGTGGATCAGCGCTTGCGCTACAGCGTCGCGGCCGATTTTCTCCAGCGCGTCCACCGTGCGCAGCACTTCGATCTTGCGTTCCGGTGGCACGCCGATGGCGTCGAAGAATCCCTGTAGCAACCGGCGGTTGTTGACGCGCACGACGAACCGGCCGATATCCATCTCACGAAAGACGTGGTAGATCACGCTGGGGATTTCGGCATCGGTCATCAGGCTTACCGAGCCGCGACCGATGACGTCAATGTCGCATTGATATAGCTCGCGATAGCGGCCGGACTGGGGGCGCTCCCCGCGCCAGACCTTTTGAATCTGATAGCGCCGGAAGGGGAAGGTGAGCTTGTCTTTGTGCTGGGCGACGTAGCGCGCCAGCGGCACGGTCAAGTCGAAGTGCAGGGCGAACTCCGTCTCCGCGCTCTCACCCGGCCCGGCGGACAAGCGCGACAAGGCGTAGATTTCCTTCTCGTTGCCGCCCTTCGAGGTGAGCACCTCCTTGCGCTCCACGGCCGGCGTTTCGATCGGCGCGAAGCCGTAGCGCTCGAAGGTGCGGCGGACGACGTCTAGACAGCGGTTAAACACGAGCTGCTGCTCAGGCAGCAACTCAGGGAATCCACTCATCGGTTTCGGAGTGACGATTGGCATGGCGTCGTTAGCTATTGCGCCCTCACCGTCCGCGCAGTTCAGCACTGCCTACAAGTCGTCGGCAGCGCGCCGTCACGCGCGAATGGTTCCACAGCGGGGCGGTTCGAGGCGTTGTTCACAGTGCAAGGTTTTAGCGGGCGCTCCTGCGATCCCGTGAAACCTGAATGACCGCTCAGGTTTTGCGTAACAATATAGTCTAACATCCGATCGGTCGAGCTACAAAGCACGCAGCTGAAGTTCACATGTGAGCCGGGACCGGGCCATGAAGGATAGTCTAGAAAGCAGTGGCCAATTCATCCCTACTAAGTGCCTCAAGCCACAGAAGCTTTCTTTATGCGCCCGCGATCCATGCGCGGCCACGCGCAGGGTCACAGCTCGGCCAATCCGGTTGCCGGCATGTGGGCGTCAATCAGATGCCAATGCCGGATGCCCAATTCAACTTGACAAACTCGGTTGATAGATGCTAAAACCTCCGACAGTTTAAGGGTTATTCATGAAACCAGGAGGTTAACCGTGAAACGCCGTGAATTTCTAACCAAAGCCGCTAAAGGTGCCGCTGTCGGTGCTGCTTCGACCGCATTCGCTGCCCCAACGATTGTGCATGCCCAGACACCAAGGATACGCTGGCAGATGGCTACAAGCTGGCCAACAGCTTTGGATACGATCTATGGCGCCGCAGTGTATTTCAGCGAGCGGGTCGCCGCGTTGACCGACGGACGGTTCCAGATCAACCCCAACCCGGCAGGCAAGCTCTCCAAGGGCGCGGACATCCTCGACGTCGTCTCTCAAGGTGCCGTGCCGATCGGCCACACGGCCTCCTACTACTACATAGGCAAGAGCCCGGTTGTTGCATTCGGGACGACAATTCCGTTTGGCATGACCCTACGGCAGCAGAACGCATGGTTGTATGAGGGCGGCGGCCTGCAATTGCTCCAAGAGATTTACGCCAAGAGATTCAACGTTATTCAATGGCCGGCCGGCAACACCGGCGCGCAGATGGGCGGCTGGTTCCGCAAGGAAGTGAACAAAGTCAGCGACCTGCAAGGCCTGAAGATGCGCATCCCCGGCCTGGGTGGCGAGGTGATGAAGCGCCTTGGCGTGACCGTCCAGACCTTGCCTGCTGGCGAAATCTTCCAAGCGCTGCAAACCGGCGCTGTGGACGCAGCCGAATGGGTCGGCCCATACGACGATGAGAAGCTCGGCCTGTTCAAGGTCGCCAAGTTTTACTACTATCCCGGCTGGTGGGAGCCCGCGCCAACACTCGAGGTAGAGGTCAACCTGAATGAGTGGAACAAGCTGCCCAAGAGCTATCAGGAGGCGATCAAGAGCGCAGCCGCTGAGGCCAACCAGAACATGATGGCGCGCTACGACGCCCGCAACTCTGCTGCGCTCGCCAAGCTCGTGTCTCAGGGTGTGCAGGTCAAGCAGTATAGCAAGGAAATCGTGGAAGCGGCTCGCAAGGCGGCCATGGCGCTCTACGACGAGTTCGCCAGCAAGGATGCCGACTTCAAGCGGGTTTACGACAGCTGGAAGGCGTTCAAGGACGAAACCGATAAGTGGTTCAGCCTGAATGAATACACGATCGAGAGCTTCCTCTTCGGCAAGGCCTAAGTCCGACGCACGTCGCGCGTTCCGCAGATGAAACGGGCGGGAGTCCTCTCCCGCCCGTTTCGTTCATCTGTAGGACAGCCGCACCAGCGCGTTCACCGTCTCCGGAAAGAGGATGACGATCACCAGCACGACAAGCTGAATGATCATGAACGGGATTGCGCTGCGGTGAATCTCGATCGTAGTCACTTCTTTAGGCGCGACGCTCTGCATGTAGAACAGTGAAAAGCCGACCGGCGGCGAGATGAAGGCCGTCTGCAGATTGATCGCCACGACGATGGCGAACCACACCATCGTATAGCCTTCGTTGGCGAAGGCGCCCATCTCGTTGACCGTATTGAGCACCTTCTCGGCGGCCGGCACCAGCAGCGGCATCGCGATATACGTGATCTCCGGGAACTCCAGGAAGATGCCCAGTAAGAAGATCACGAT
>JANWVF010000077.1 GCA_025056965.1 Thermoflexales bacterium
GCGGTGTGTGGAAGCACTGCGGCGGTCGGTTGCGTTGTTTGTGCAATGCTGGAATCGGCGGCAGCTGTTCAAGCAAGCGCATCCGGGTTATCAGAGCTATCCGCGGGACTACGCAAGTATTTGGGTTTAGGCACTCCCCAGGTCTCTAGCCTTCAGACACGCAATTACTTTATCTTCGGTATCTGCCTTGACCAATTCCATGCACAGCTCCATGGCCTCGGCTTCACTCATAGTTGTCATCCTACTTCCTCCTTTAACCATTGGATCTTCACCTCAGCACCTAAGGCTTTGAGCTCCGGATCACCGGTGACCAGCTCGCACTTCAGATGTTTGGCCAGCGCAGCTGCAAACGCATCCGCGAAAGAGAGTCGGCCCTTAGTTTTGAACCGCGCCGCCTGACGCGCTAGCTCCCAGTCAATCTCTACGAACTGCACGCCCCATGCGCGCAATTCCTCAATAGCATGGTCGGCGTCGTCTTCAGAGCGCCGGCGAGCAATGTTGTACCAAACCTCGCCTGCGTTGATCGTTGTCATGAACGCCTCTCCGCCACCTTCTAGACAGTCAGCCATCAGGTTCAATGCCTTCTGTCCAGCAGTTTCGCCCTGAAGAATTGCCAGCACTGCCCAGGCGTCGAACACTCGTTTTGCCACGCGTTTAGCCATGCATTACTTCTCCCTTTCAAGCGCCTTGTCCTCCGCGAGCGCGCCGAGCAGGTCTGTATCCCTATATAGACCGAACAGCTTTTGCATCCGTATGCGCGTGACCGGTGTCAGAATGATCCTGCCCGCGTTTTCGTCTAACTCAATTTGGATGCGCGTTCCTTCCGTGATGCCTAACTTACGGCGAATAGAAGATGGGATTACAATCTGCCCCTTGGTCGTTGTGTAAGTCTCAAACATTCAATCCTCCTCAACGGCTATTATACCATAGACACTGAATTTCTTACTCTAACTCTGGGTAAGAATTCATAAACATGTATTACCCCCAAGCGATAGATTGTCCCGAGCGGCATCCAGAAGTGACGTTAGCCGACTCGGTAATTCCCGTTTTACACCTGTCCGAATCTCGGGGATAAGTTGCAGTCTTATTCGTCGTAGAGCTGTGGAAGGCTAACCCGAACGCCGGCATCAACCCGGACGTCATCGAGATCGAATTGCTATGAAAGGCCGCGGCAAGCCTGACGCAAACGGCACTAGCCCACCCTCAGCGTAAACCAGAAAGTGCTGCCTTGCCCCTGCATGCTCTCCACGCCGATTCGGCCACCCATGTTCTCGACGAGCGACTTGGCGATGGCCAAGCCAAGGCCGGCGCCGCCTGTGCTGCGCGAGCGCGACCGATCGCCGCGATAGAAGCGGTCGAAAACCCGCGGCAGGTCTTCTTGTGGGATGCCCTCGCCGGTGTCGCACACGCTCACGCGCACGAGGCCGGCTTGCGCCTGTGCGCGCAGCGTGATCCGCCCGCCCGGCGGTGTGTGCCGAAAGGCGTTGCTCACCAAGTTGTGAAGCACCTGCGCTAGGCGATCAGGGTCGGCCTGCACGGGCGGCAGGCCCTCCGGGACGTCCAACGTCAGCGCGACCTGTTGCGCGTCCGCGGCAGCGGCGAATCGGTCGGCCGTAGCTCGCAACGTGGCGCCCACGTCCACCGGTCGCATCGCCATCGGCAACTGGTGCGCCTCGGCCAGTGATAGCTCGCGCACGTCCTCCACCAAGCGAGCGAGCAAGCGCGTCTCGTCATAGATCGCGGCGATCTCCTTCATGTTCAAGGGATGCACGCCGTCCAGCAAGGCGCGCAGCGACCCTTGGATCACCGTCAGCGGCGTGCGCAGCTCGTGCGCCACGTCGGCCATCAGGTTGCGCCGCTGCGCCTCGGCCTGCTGCAGCGAGTCGGCCATGCGGTTGAAGGCCTGTGCCACCTCGGCCACCTCGGCGACGTGCGACGTCTCTTTGAGCGACACGCGCTGCGACCAGTCGCGTCGGGCGAGGGCATGCGCTGCCTGCGCCACGATCGCCAACGGCCGGGATAGGCTGCGGCTGACCAACCAGCCGACGCCTACGCCGATCACGACGGCCACCCCGGCGATAAGGGCGATCGAGCGCTGCAAATCGTCCAAGAAGCGCCGCTCCAACGGGCCGAGCGGATCGAAGTCCGGCGAGCTGGCAAGCACGTAGCCGACGACGGCGTCGTTGACCACGACCGGTTGCGCCGAGGCCAGCGCAAACAGATCGAGCGCCTGCCCCAAGCGCTCGCGGCCAGCCTCATCATAAACGACCCTGCCCTGGGCATCGGCCACCAGCAACAAAGGGCGGGGAGCAGGGAATCCCCCGCGCCGCGGGCGCGGGCGCACCGCGCGCAGCGAATTCCCCACACCCGCCCACGAGCCGTATGATTCATAGTGCGCCTCCAGCACGTCGAGCGCGCCGCCGCGGGCGAAGACCCCTGGCTGCGCCAGATAGCCGCGGAATTGGCGGCCGGCGCTCCAGGTAGCGGCGCCGGCCATGAAGGCAGCCATCAGCAGGGTCACCAGCAGAAACGCCAGCGTTAGGCGCACCCACAAGCGATTCACGGCGTCGCTCCATTGCCGCGCACGTCGCGCAGACGGTATCCCACACCGATGACGGTCTCAATGTAGGTCGGGTTAGCCGGGTCGGGCTCGATCTTACGGCGCAGATTCTTGATGTGGCTGTCAATCGTGCGCTCCAGGCCCTCGTAGTCGTAGCCCAGCGCGCGCTCGATCAGCTCGCCGCGCGTAAAGGCGTAGTTCGGGTTGGCCATCATCACGCGCAGCAGCGCGAACTCGGTCGGGGTGAGGTCGAGCGGCCGGCCGTCGAGCGAGGCGGTATGCTCATGGTCGTTCAACCGCAGGCTGCCGATCTGATAGACGGCCTGCGATGATGCCTGCGCGCTCCAACGCGCCCGGCGCAAGATCGCCCGCACGCGCGCGACGACCTCTTGGGGGTTGAACGGCTTGGTGACGTAGTCGTCGGCGCCCAGCTCGAGGCCGACCAGCTTATCGGTGTCCTCGACGCGCGCCGTCAGCATCAAAATCGGCGTCGTCGCCAGGTGCTCATCGCCGCGCACCAGCCGGGTCACTTCCCAGCCGCTGCGTTTGGGCATCATCAGGTCGAGCACCACGCAGTCGGGCCGTTCACGGCGAATCACGTGCAGCGCCTCTTCGCCGTCGTAAGCGGTAAAGACGATCATGCCGGCCTGCTCGAAATACGACTGCAGCAGCCGGACGATCTGTCGGTCATCGTCCACGATGAGCACACGCGCCGACATAGCCGAATTTTAGGTTGTGCGTCGCCGACGAGGAACGTCGCCGCGCCGATGTTGAGCACGTGATGAGGGCCGAGCCTGTGTCACGGCCCGGCCCTCGCGCGTCGAGCAGCTCAGAGCGACGTGTTGCTATCCGTAGGCTGCGGCGTGACGCCCGGCAGCAACCCTTTGCCCAGCCCGCGCCCGAAGCCAAAAGGCCCTCCCTTCAGAGCCAGCAGCTCCGGCAGGTTCTCCTTGAGGTTGGCGATCGCTGTGTCAGCCTGCGCCTGCGTGATCCTTCCGGCGGCTACCGCTGCGTTAAGGCGCGTAGTCTGCTCGGCCACGATTGCGTTGATGACCACGTCGAGCGCAACTCCCTTGGCGGAAGCCACGTCGGCGACCGACTTGCCGGCGCGCAGTTCGGTGAGCAGCTCGGCGACAGTCATGTTCAGCGAGGTAGCGATCGTGTTGAGCGAATCACCGGCATGCACGCCGAAGCCGCCCTTGTGCTTGTGCCCACGCTTGTCAAAGCCGTGCTTGTTGAGACCGGGCACCGGCCGCACCTGGAGCTGGGCGGGCAACACGATCTTCAGGTTGGCCAAAATGACGTCGGCCTGCGCCTGGGTGATGCGCCCGGCCGCCACCGCCTCATTCAGCGCTGCGGTCTGCTCGGCGATCACGGCGTCCACGACGGTCTGCAGCGCCATGCCTTTCGCCGAGGCGACATCGGCGACCGACTTGCCAGCCTGTAGTTCCATGCGCAGCTCAGCCTCGGTCATGTTGAGCGCCCGGGCAATGGTCGCCAACTTGACGCCACTGCGACCGATCTTTACGCCATCCGAATGCTGTCTGCTGGCGTGCGGCGCAACCGCCGGCATCAGCGCCGCTGCCGGTGACGCAAATGCCAATCCGGCCGACGCGACCAGGGCAACGACGCCCATTCCTACAGTTGCTTTGAACCATGTGCGTGTCTTCATCTTTCGTCATCTCCTTTTGTTGTTTCGCGTTTTGCGGCTTTGCCGCTTGCAGCGGATGCTATGGCTCGGCTATGGAGAAGCGATGGAGATGCGCTAAACACGCGATAAGAAGTTACGACACGCGCGGCACGCGCGGCAGGATGGCCGAGACCACCTCGTAGCTGATCGTGCCCAGGCGCGCCGCCGCGTCATCGGCCGTGATGCATTGGTCGCCCTGCCGGCCGATCAGCACCACCTCGTCGCCTATCCGCACGCCGGGGATGTGCGACACGTCAATCATGGTCTGATCCATGCACACGGCGCCGACGATGGGCGCGCGCCGGCCGCGCACCAGCACCTCGCCGAAGGTGTGCGGCGCGCGGCGGAAGCCGTCGGCGTAGCCCACTGGTATCACGGCGATAGTCGTCTCGCGCTGGCAGATAAAACGCTTGCCGTACGACACCGGCGAGCCGGGCGGCAGGCGCTTCACCTGGGCGATGGTCGTCTTCCAGGCGAGCGCAGGCCGCAGGACGAGGTCGGCCGGCCGGAGCGGCGCGGGGGCGAAGGGGTTCAGGCCGTACATCGCCAGGCCGACGCGCACCAGGTTGAAGCGGGCTTCCGGGTAGGCCAGCGCGCCCGCCGAGTTCGCCGCGTGGACGTAGCGCAGCGTCGGCACGTCATCGCCCAGCGCCTCCAGCACGTGGCGGAAGCGCGCGATCTGCAGCCGCGTGTAATCCGGATCGCAGTCCGCACAGCTGAAGTGGGTGAAGATCCCCTCGACGCACACCCCGGGCAGCGCGGCGACTGCGCGGACGAAGTCCGCCGCCCCCTCTGGCAACACGCCCAGGCGGCCCATACCGGTGTCTACCTTTATATGCACGCGCGCGGTGCGGTTCAACTCCTGCGCCGCCCGACCGTAGGCGCGCGCCACATCCAGGTCGTAGACCGTCAGGGTAGCGTCGCGCAACAGCGCCTCGCGCGCGTGCCACGCCGGGGTGAAGCCCAGGATGAGGATGGGGGCTTCTATGCCTGCGCTGCGCAAGGCAGCCGCTTCGTTCAGCGAAGCCACGCCGCACCAGGTCGCGCCGTTGTTCAGCGCCGTGCGCGCCACCTTCACCGCGCCGTGGCCGTAGCCGTCGGCCTTCAGCACGGCCATCAGCCCGACGCTCTCGCCGATGACGGATTTCACCGCGCGGACGTTGTGGGCGATCGCGCCCAAATCCACGTCCAGCCACGTCGGGCGCGCCGGCTGGGCCACGCGCACGGCCTCCCAGCCCGGCTCTTGGCGCGGCAGGCGGGCGACGTCGGCTCGGTCGGCCAGCAACTCGGCGACGACGCGCTCCATGCGCGCGCTCACGTCGCCTTTGACCAGCACCAGGTCGCCGGCGCGGGCGCGGTCGCGCACGTAGGCCACCGCGTCGCGCGCCAGATAAGTGACGACGACCGAGGCAGCCTCCATGCCCGCCTCGCGCGCGCCCTCGGCGATGTAATAGGCCTGCTCGCCCAAGGTGATCAGCGTCACGCGGCCATCGGCATGGCGGGCGATCAGCGCGCCGATCTCACGGTGCAGGCGGGCGCTCTGGTCGCCGAGCTGATCCATGTCGCCGAGGATGAGGAAGCGACGGCCGCGCCGATCGCAGCCAACTCGCTCCGGTTGATCGCCGGTGGCCCACGCGACGGCAGCGCGCATCGAGGCTGGCGAGGCGCTGAACGCATCGTCCACTAGGATCGCGTCGTTCACGCCGCGCAGCACGCTCATGCGCCCCGGCAGCGCCGGCAGGCGCGCCAGCGCCTCGGTCGCCTCATGCTCCGGAACGCCGTAGTGCCGGCCGACGGCTTGGGCGATGGCGCAGGACAGCGGCTGCAGGTGAGGCTGCACGCCCGGGCAGGACGCCGGGCTGATCGGGAGGACGGACGCGCGGGTGAAGTCGCGCATCGCCCACACCCGTGGGTCTTCGCGGTTCAGGATGGCCAGTCCATCCGCCGGCAGGCCTTCCACCAAGGCGCGCTTCTCGCGCGCGATTGCGTCGAGCGAGCCGAAGTAGGCCAGGTGAGCCTCGCTGACGTTGGTGACGATGCCCACCTGCGGCGCGGCGATCTCGCACAACTCGCGAATCTCCCCCAGCCGGTCGGCGCCCATCTCCAGCACGATGATCTCGTGCTCCGGCTCGAGCGCACCCAGCGCAATCGGCACGCCCAAGCGCCCGTTGAAGTTGGCCGGGTTCTGAAAGACGCGGAAGCGGCGGCCCAGCACGGCTGCGACGGCCGCCCGCGTGCTGCTCTTGCCCACGCTGCCGGTGATACCGATGACGGGCAAGTTGCGCCGACGAACAATGTAGCGGGCATAGGCCGTCAGCGCCTCGTAGGTGTCGGGCACGGCGATGACGACGGGCGATGCACCGCCATCGGCCGGCGCCTCGGGCCGAGCGAAGCGCCCGTCTTCGACCAGCGCGCCCAGCGCGCCTCGGCGCAGCGCATCGGCGACGAAGTCGTGGCCATCCCCGCGCTCGGTCTTGAGCGCGACGAACAGCTCACCCGGCCGCGCGCGGCGCGAGTCGAAGCAGAAGCCAGTAAACGTGCGCGCAGCAGGCGCATCATCGAACAATCGCCCCTGCGTCGCTTCGATCAGGTCGAGAAGCTGGATCAAGGTTCAATACACCGGTCGAGGCACAAACGTCAGGATGAACACCAAGGCCGCGGCCATCATGAGCGCGTAGTGATGCGGGCGCAGCTGCACGGCCTCGTTGAGCGGCGGCGGGTGATGACGGGCAAACAAGAACAACAGCACCGCCCAGATCAACCAGGACGTCGAGATCAGCGCCAGGCCCAACATGGCAGCGATCACCGCATAGGACAGATAGCGGGCGCGTGCGCCGAGCAGCGCGTAGGCGATGTGCCCGCCGTCGAGCTGGCCGGCCGGAATTAGGTTGATGGCCGTGATCAGCAGCCCGATCCACGCGCCGAACGCGATCGGGTGCAACATGATGTCGTAGCCGTCGCTCGGATAGACCCGCCCGAAGCGCGCCAAGGCGACCAGCCGCGTGAAGAGCGAGTCGCCCAGGGTTACATACTCGCCGGCCGGCGGCAGCGGCTCCACGCGCGATAGCCAGATGCCGAGGACGAACAAAGGCACGGCCAAGACAAAGCCGGCCAGCGGACCGGCAACCGCGATTTCGAGCAAGGTGCGGCGGTTCTCAAACGGCTCGCGCTGGACGATCACCGCGCCAAGCGTACCGACGAAGCTGAACGGCGCCGGCAGAGGGATGAAATACGGCAGCGACACCGGCGCCCCGCGCAGTCGCCCGACGAGGTAATGGCCGGCCTCGTGCACGCCCAGAATGCCCAACAGCGAGGCGCCGAACATCAGTCCGTTGCCGAGGTCGAAGCCGGTCGCCGTGAGCCCGCCGGTGAAGATGACCGAGAGCAGCGTGGCGACGAACAAAACGAGGTTGATCGCCGGATTCGAGGGGGCGCGCCGGATCACGCCCGGCATGGCCAGCAGCTCATGGCGCTCGCCGCTGGCGCGCAAATACGGCGTGTAGCCTAAATCCTCCAGCCGTGGCCGCATCCGGCGATAGGCCTCGTCGGGCGGCGACATCAGTTGCCCGCGTAGGCTGATCTCGCCGTTCGGCTGAACGGTGTAGGCCTCTACGCGCATGACGTCCTCGACCGCTGCGCGCAGCCGGGCGACCAGCTCCAGACGATCAGGCCACATGAGGCGTCGCGTAGCGCTGCGCCAGCCGCTTGACGACGGCGGCGATGCTCAGCAAACCCTGCCCTTTGCCCATCGAAATGTTCTTGCCGAACAACGTCGGCACGATATCCTCGATCGGCATATTCGCGATCTCGTCGGCGGGCAATCCACTGATCGTCGCGTCGAGGATGGCGGAGAGAGCGCGCGCCGAGACGCCGAAGGGGTTCTCCACGGCGAAGTAGAACTTCAGCCGCGGCGGGCCGCCGGCCTCATCCGCGATCGGCTCGACGAACACATACGAGTCGGACTCGCAGTGTGGCACCTGGTGCGATTGCGGGTACGGGCGCGTTGCGATGCGCTCCGGCACACCTTGGAACTGATCGGAATACTCGATCAGCATCTGATTGCGTTCACCCGGATTCTCGGCGAAGATCTCCAGCACCTCGCGCAGCTTTGCCGGGTAGCGTGAGAAGTCGGCCATGAGGCGATACTATAGCGCAGCCTGCATTACAATTCCGTTTGCATGGCGTTGCTAGGCGAACGGCTGCTCGACCTGGAGCGGATCAAGCGCGACATCACAACCGGCCCGATCGGCCTGTATGTCTCGATGTGCTTCGCGTACGCCATGCTCTGCGCCTTGGTCACCGCCAGCACGGTAAACGAGCTGCTCGAGGATGGGCGACACTTTCTCCAGGCGCCGCGGCTCGATTTGCACCTGGAGTTCAAGGCGCTCATCGTGCTGTGCTACGAACAGCTCGGCGGCCGGGCGCTGCCCTCAGCCGACTTCATCCCCGAGACGGCCGAGCTCGATCGCGTGATCGGCTTCATCCCCCTGTGCGTCAAGAGCGCGTGGCCCGGGCCGGCGGCTGTCCCTCGCGCGCCCTAATCACTGCTGCGCTCCGCAACCTCCTGCGGCATCAGGTGTTTCTTTCGGCAGCCTGATCATGCTGCACGCGGCCAATATCACGGCCGATATGTAGACGGCTGCGCCCTCTCGCGGGTCGCGCCGCCGCTTTCGTGATTCCCTTTATCAGAAACTTTCAGTCAACGCAACGGAGCAAGCAGTGATCGGTAACCACCATGCTCAATCCGCGCCGCGTGTCGTCATCACCGGCATGGGCGCGATCACGCCCCTAGGGCACGACGTGCAAACGACCTGGGACGCCATCGTGGCCGGCACGCCCGGCGCCGGCTACATCACCTTGTTCGACCACAGCCAACTTGACGTGCACATCGCCGCCGAGGTCAAGAACTTCGACCCGGCTGCACACTTCGGCGCCAAAGACGCGCGTCGCTTGGACCGCGTCTCGCAGCTCGCGCTGGTCGCCGCCAAGCAGGCGCTCGAAGACGCTAAGCTCGTCATCAACGACGACAACGCCTACGACGTAGCCGTCATCGTCGGCAGCGGCATCGGCGGCATCACCACGCTGCTCAACGAGCATCAGGTCATGCTGACGAAAGGCCATCGGCGCATCAGTCCGTTCACCGTGCCGATGATGCTGCCCGACACGGCCACCGGTCAGATCGCCATCCACTTCGGCATCCGCGGCCCGAACTTGTGCATCGTGACGGCCTGCGCCAGCGGCGCCAATGCCATTGGCGAGGCGTTCGAGCTGATCCGCGCCGGCCGCGCCAAGGCCGCGCTCACCGGCGGCTGTGAGACGCCGATTAACCCGTTCTCGATGTCAGCCTTCAACAACATGGGCGCGCTGTCCTCGTATAATGATGAACCTGAGCGCGCCAGCCGGCCGTTTGACAAGACACGCAACGGCTTCGTCACCGGCGAGGGAGCCGCGATGCTCGTGATCGAATCACTCGAACATGCTCAGGCGCGCGGCGCGCGCATCTACGCCGAAATACTCGGCTACGGCTGCACCGACGATGCCTTTCACATCACCGCGCCCGACACCCGCGGTCCGGCTATGGCGATGCGCATCGCGCTCAAGCAGTCCGGCCTCTCCCCTCATGAGATAGACTATCTCAACGCGCACGGCACCAGCACGCCGCTGAACGACGCCAACGAGACCCGCGCCATCAAAGATGTGTTCGGCGAGGCGGCCTATGACCTGCACATTAGCTCCACCAAGTCCATGACCGGGCATTCGTTCGGCGCGGTCGGTGCGATCGAGTCGGTCATCTGCGTCAAAGCCATCAACGATGACATCGTTCCGCCCACCATCAACTACGTCCATCCCGACCCGGAGTGTGACTTGAACTACACGCCGAACTACGCCGTGCGCAAGCCGATCCGGACGGCTATGTCGAACTCGTTCGGCTTCGGCGGCCATAATGGCTGTATCATCTTCTCCGAGTTCAACGGGTGACGGCCATCGCAGTCCGGCGCTGCAACCTTCGGCGCAGCCCGGCTGCCAACACGCAAGACGCTCAACGCAAGATGAGATATGCGCACATCACCGGCTGGGGCAAGTATGTCCCCCAACGCGTCTTGACCAACGACGAGCTCGCTCAAATGGTCGAGACGTCGGACGGCTGGATTCGCGAACGCACCGGCATCGCCGAACGGCGCATCGCCGGCCCGAACGACACTACGGCCAGCATGGGCATCGCCGCAGCCATGGCGGCCCTGGACGTCGCGGGCGTGAGCGGCAGCCAGCTCGACCTGATCATCGTGGCGACGACGACGCCGGAGCACTCCTTCCCGGCGACGGCTTGCTTCATCCAGGATGCGTTGGGCGCAACGCACGCCGGCGCCTTCGACCTAAGCGCGGCATGTTCCGGCTTCGTCTACGGGCTGAGCATGGCCGCCGACGCGATCAAGGCTGGCAGCGCGAACACGGTGCTGGTCGTCGGTTCGGAGACGCTCTCCCGCATCGTGAACTGGAAGGATCGCAACACCTGCGTGTTGTTCGGCGATGGCGCCGGCGCCGTCGTGCTGCAGAGCAGCGATCAGCCCGGTGGTGTGCTCTCTACGCTGCTGCGCGCCGATGGCTCCGGGGGTGAACTGCTCATCATTCCGGCCGGGGGTAGCCGGCAACCGCTGACGCCTGAGGCGCTGGCGTGCAACCTGCACACCATCCAGATGAATGGGCGCGAGGTCTTTCGCTTCGCTACCCGCGTGATGGAGCGCGCTACCCGCGAGGTGATCTACAAGGCCGGCTGGACGACCGACCAGGTGGACGTCTTTGTGCCTCACCAGGCCAACATCCGCATCATCGAGCTGGCCGCCAAGTCGCTCGGCGTACCGCTCGACAAGTTTTACTGCAACATCGCCCGCTACGGCAACACCAGCGCCGCCTCTATCCCAATCGCGCTGACCGAAGCTGCCGAGAGCGGCGTGCTGCGCCCGAAGGACCGCGTGGTCACAGTCGGCTTCGGCGCGGGGTTGACCTGGGCGGCGGCAGCCATGGAATGGAGCGAACCGCGGCCGGCGCGGCGCTCGCAGAAGACGCTCCATCGCATCGGCTACGGGGTGGCCAACATGCGCTCGCGCGCCCTGCGCCTGTTCCGTCGCATCGAAGATCGCATCTTCGGCGCCTTGGACTCCACGCTGCATCCGACGCCGCGTGAGCTGCCGAGCAGGAACGGCAGCGAACCGGTTCAGCCTGCCCACGAGCGCGAGGCTGCGCCCATCCCGGCTTCGACGTCGGGAAGCAGCGCGCCCAACGGCTCGCCTCCGGGCGAAGCTAGCCCCGCCGAGAAGCCCCCAGTCAACTAATAAAGATCGGACGCCGCCTTGGGCGGGCGGCGTCCAATCGCCACGAGAGGAGGGGAGGATGCTTGCTAACGGCACTATAGCCGGCGCTCTCGCATTTGACATCGGCCGGGGGACGAAACGGCCGGCTGGCCAAATGGCTAGCTCACCAACTGATCGAATGACAGACGCACCCTGATGCGCGCGTCCCTAAACTAGGTTTGGAATGTCCGGTCTGGTCGCCGAACCTGTGCGCGTGTTGCTGGCAGACGATCAGGAGAAAGTTCGTTCCGCGCTGCGCCTGCTGATCGAGCAAGAGCTGGGCTTCTTCGTAGTGGGCGAGGCGAGCGCAGCCGATGAGCTGCTGCACGGCATCCTCAAGACCTATCCTCAAATCGTGCTGTTGGACTGGGAACTCCCCGGCTTGCCCGAAGCCCACAAGCTCGACGCGCTACGCCTGATAGATCCACGCCTGAAGATCATCGCCCTGAGCGGCGCGCCGGAAGCCCGCAAATCCGCCTTGGCTGAGGGTGTGGACGGGTTCATCAGCAAATCTGAGCCACCGGATGGAATCCTCAGAGCTTTATACTTTGTCCACGACAAAGTATGACGCTCTCAGCCGCAGCGTTGAACCTTGCCGATTTGTTCCACGTCATCGTAGATGCCGTCATCGCTTTCGACGGTGAGCAGCGCATCCTCCTTTTCAACAAAGGCGCCGAGGCCATCTTCGGCTATGCGCCGGATGAGGTGCTCGGGCAGCCGCTGGACATCCTGCTCCCCGAGAGGTTCAAGTTGATCCATCGCCGGCATTTTGAGGAATTCGCTGCTTCACCCGTCGCATCGCGTCCGATGAGCGAGCGGCGGCCGATCTACGGGCGGCACAAGGACGGACGCGAATTCCCCGCCGAGGCCGCCATCGCCAAACTGGATCGCGACGGTCAATGGCTATTCGTCGTCATCATGCGCGACATCACGCAGCGGCAGCGCGCGGAAGACGAGCTGCGCCTGCGCGCTCAGCAGGCAGCCGTCGCAGCCGAGCGCAGCCGCCTGGCGCGTGACCTGCACGACGCCGTCACCCAGACGCTCTTCTCGGTCAGCGTCATCGCCGACGTGTTGCCGCGCATTTGGGAACGCAACCCGGAGGAGGGTCGCCGCCGCCTAAACGAGCTGCGCCAGCTCAGCCGCGGCGCACTGGCCGAGATGCGCACGCTGCTGCTGGAGCTGCGCCCGGCTGCGTTGATGGAGGCCAACCTAGGTGATCTGCTGCGCCAACTTGCCGCCTCGATCAACAGCCGGTCGGGCGTCGAGGTGGACGTGCACATCGAGGGCGACACCGAGCTGTCGCCCGATGTGAAAGTCTCGCTCTATCGCATCGCTCAGGAAGCCCTGAACAACGTAGCCAAACACAGCAACGCTGCCCATGCGAAGGTCGTGCTGAGCATGGGCGGTGGCGTGTCAGGTGGACAAGGGGTGCGACTGATCATCAGCGACGATGGCTGTGGCTTCGACACGAAGATCAGCAAGCCCACTCACATCGGCCTGGACATCATGAACGAGCGCGCTGCTGCGATCGGCGCGCGCTTGACGATCCACAGCCAGATCGGCGCAGGCACAACCGTCCAAGTCGAGCTAGCAGATCCGGCGCAGGGCTCTCGCCTCGCGTAGGGACGCGCTAGGCCTTTGCCCTTTGGCCACAGCCCAACAGTTTTCGTACAATATGAGTGTGAGCAGTGACGAGAAGAAGGTAATTCGAGTGTTGGTCGTTGACGACCATCCCATGGTGCGCAGCGGCCTGAAGGCGCTGCTATCCGCCTATGACGACCTTGAACTGGCAGGCGAGGCGTCCAATGGCGCGGAGGCAGTGCGCATGTGCGCGCGCCTGAAGCCCGACGTAGTGCTGATGGATCTGGTGATGCCGGAGATGGACGGCGCCGCAGCCACCCGCGCCATCCGCGAACAGCACCCAGGCGTGCAGGTGGTCGTGCTCACCAGCTTCAAAGAAGACGAACTGGTGCAAGGTGCCCTGCGCGCCGGCGCAATCGGCTACCTACTCAAGAACGTCTCTGCCGATGAGCTGGCCAGCGCCATCCGCGCCGCGCACGCCGGCCGACCGACGCTCGCCCCCGAAGCCACCCAGGCGCTCATCCACGCTACGACCCAGCCACCGGCGATCGGCAGCGACCTGACCGAGCGCGAGCGCGAGGTGCTAGCCTTGATGGTGCAGGGATTGAGCAACCACGACATCGCTGCCAAGCTCTACGTCAGCCAATCCACCGTCAAGTTTCACGTCAGCAGCATCCTGTCGAAGCTGTATGTGACTAACCGCACCGAGGCCGTCGCGCTGGCCGTGAAACAAAAGCTGGTTTAGGGTTGGAGCATGACGACCGGTTCTTCTTGGATCACCGTGCCGGTTAAGTCGTACTCCAGCGCGCCGGTGATCCTCACCGGAACCATTTCGCCGACGGGCAGCGTGCCCTCGATGATCACCAGCCCGTCCACCTCCGGCGCATCGCGATAGGTGCGACCGACGCTGATCGCCTGTCCAGGATCGTTGCCTTCGATCAGGGCGGTGAGCGTCGCGCCGACGAAGCGCTGGTTCTTGGCCAGCGAGATTTGCTGCTGTCGGCGCATCAGCGCGTCTCGGCGCGCCTCGGCTACTTCGGCAGGCACTTGGTCGGGCAGGCGGCCACTGGGGGTATCGGCCTCGAACGAGTAGGTGAAGACGCCGACGCGATCGAATTGCATCTCTTCGACGAACCGCATCAGCACGTCGAACTCGGCATCCGTCTCGCCCGGGAAGCCAACGATGAAGGTCGTGCGCACGGCCAAGCCGGGGATGGCCTCGCGCATCTTGCCGATCGTGCGATAGACCCACTCGACGTTGCTCGGCCGGCGCATGCGGCGCAGCGTGTTCGGATGCGCATGCTGGAGCGGCATGTCCAGATATTTCACCACTTTGTCGTTCGTGGCGATCACCTCGATCAGCCGGTCGGTGACCGCACCGGGGTAGGCATACATCAGCCGCACCCAGTCGAGCTGCGGCGCAGCGCGGGTGATGTCGGTGATGAGATGAGCCAAACCGTCGCGCATGCCGAGGTCGCTGCCGTAGTCGGTCAAGTCCTGCGCGATCAAGACCAGTTCGCGCACGCCCTGCTGCGCCAGCCGCCGAGCCTCGTCCACAATCAGCTGCGGCGGGCGTGATTTGAGCGTGCCTTTGATAGTCGGGATGGTGCAGAAGGCACATGGACGACGACAGCCATCCGCGATTTTGAGGTAGGCGCTCGCGCCCTGTCGGGCGGCGCGCAGCGCACCGCGTTCGTCATTGCCTACGGTCGTGGCCTCGCCGGGCAGATGAAATAGCGGCTCGCGCCGCGCACGCCCGCGCACGCGCTCGATGAACGTGACGATGTCCATCCAGCGGCGCGTGCCGATCACGCCATCCAAGCCCGGCACGGCCTCGGCCAGCTTTGCCCCCCACAGCTGGGCTAGGCAGCCGGCGGCGATGAGCAATTGACCGCGCCGCTTGCCTTCGGCCAACGCCCGCAGATGGCGAATGGACTCGTCGCGCGCCGGGCCGATGAAGCCGCAGGTGTTGACGATCAGCACGTCCGCATGGCGCGCATGCTCCACACCGCGGTAGCCCGCTGCATCCAGCAGTTGAGCCATACTGTCGGAGTCCACGGTGTTCTTGGAACACCCGAGCGAAAGGAGGTAGTATGACCTTTTCATCGCCTCTGGATACGCGCGCGACTAGCGCTGTCGGAGCGATTGATACAGCGCCTCGGCCAAGCGCTCAGGTCCTACAACCTCCGCCAGCGCCCGCAGGACGTCGGGGCGCTCCTGCCAGAGCCAATCTACCCGCAGCCAGAAACCGGGCAGGACGACCGAGCGAAAGATGCCATCTTGGGTGACCGGAAGCGGTCGGTACTTGCCGTTCGCGTCGAGCGCGTAGAACGCCGCGCGGCGACGGCGGGGGCGATTGTCAATGATCCAGTATTCGCGCACTCCGGCCGCTTCGTACTCTTTGAACTTGTCCTCGGTGTCGCGTTGAACGCTCTCCTTCGACACGACTTCCACGATCAGGTCGGGCGCGCCGTCCATGCGCTCCTCGGTCAGCCGGTTCAAGCGATCATTCGACACGAAGAAGACGTCGGGCTCGCGTGAAGAACGACTCGAGAGTTTCACTTCAAAAGGCGCGGCCACGACGCGGCCCAGGCCGAACATCTCCACGAACAACGACAGGAGGCTGGCGAGGAAAGTGGTGATCGCCTGATGGAGCAACTTAGGCGGCATGAACGCGATAACTCTACCGTTGACCCACTCCGCATGCGTGTCCTCATCCGACCAGGCAAGGAACTGCTTGTAGGTCATGCGTAGGTGCGCGGATGGGCTTCGCCCGTTGTGGGTCGAGGTTCCAGCACTCATTGAGATCACATTCTAAGCAGAATTCGGCGCCGAAGCTACTCCGTAGCGCTCCACGTCTTGATCACAGTCTCGTTGCGCGCGCCGAGCGGACCAAGCCGGACGTTGTTGAGGATGATGTCGAAGGCGCCGGCATTACCGGTCTCGACTTGAATGTCCCGTTCGGCGCGAAAGGGAATGCCGGGGCCGAGCGGAGGGATGCCCTCAAACACGACATTGCCATCCACCCTTACCCGCACCCAGGCACGCTCACGCGCGTCGAGGGCCAGCTGCACGCCGCCGATCGGGGCAGGTTCAGCCGGCGCGGTGGCCTCAGCCGCCTCGCGGGCCGTGACCGGCGGGGCAACAACGGCGGGCGCGCGCGTCGGCTGCGGCGCGAAAATCGTCACCTGTGGCACGAACGCCGGTTCGTCCGCCGTCGCAGACTGCGCTTGAGGCGGGAGCACCCTGCCGATCCACTCTTCCGCTGCCGGAGCGACAACCAGAACGAAGAAGGCCAAGACTCCGGCGATCGCGAGCGCGCCGATTCCATACGGCAAGTAGCGCTCGAGCCAAGACTGGCGCGGCATCGCGCTGAAGGGTTGCTTCGGCCCGCGGGCGCTTATCATGTTGGGGTCATAGTGGGCAAACGGTCCGCGAATGTCCTTGAGGCGGAAGGATGAACCGCTGGCGCGCAGGGGACGGGTTATCGTCATCACGATCGCTTTGCCCGTCGTCCCGTCGCGGCGCACCACGACCTGCTGCGCCGACGCTTGCACGCCCTCGCCGATTGCATTCGCGGATACGGCCTGCTCGCCCGCTCCGGCGACGGTGCGCGGTTCGGGCAGCGCGACCTGGGTCAGCCGAGACATGGGCTTGTGGCGCACCGGCGGCGGCGGCGCGGGGTCTCGCAGCATCAGCAAAGGCACACCGACCTCCGCCTCGAACAGCTTGATCGCGGCTTCGGGATCGAGGCCGAGGTAGCGCGCATAATTCCTGACGAATCCTCGCCCGGGCGGGCCATCGGGGAGCTGGGCGAAGTCTCCGGCTTCGATCGCTTCCAGATACCTCCGCCGGATCCTAGTGGCCTGCTCTGCTTGATCGAGGGTAATCCCGCGGGCGTTGCGCGCATCACGAATGCGCTGAGCCAACTCGGAAGGCATCTACGGAATTCTAGCATGCCTGTCCGCAGCATCTGAGCGAGGGGAGTGCCTAAATCCAAATACTTGCGTAGTCCCGCGGATAGCTCTGATAACCCGGATGCGCTTGCTTGAACAGCTGCCGCCGATTCCAGCATTGCACAAACAACGCAACCGACCGCCGCAGCGCT